>DYLS01000157.1 GCA_020721965.1 Blastopirellula marina
TCTATATTGTGGTGTTCTGTGGTCGCTCTACAGACCCCCGTGAATGCTCACAAAACGCTCTTGGCCCGACTCGATGAATTGGCGGACTACCGCTTCTTTGAACCCGGCGAACATCAACAAAGCCTTTGGGACAGCGACGAAGCGATTGTGCTGCGCATCCACAAGACACAGAACGACAATTTGCAGAAGGCGTTTGCATCGTTGGTGTTCTATGGTCTTTACAAAGACATGTTTCGCCGGGGCACGCGCGATCGCATCACGCACGCGGTGATATTCGACGAGGCACATCGAGCCGCCCGGCTGCGTTTGATTCCCACCATGGCCAAAGAGTGTCGCAAGTACGGAATCTCACTGATCCTTGCCTCGCAAGAGGCCCACGACTTCGATGCTTCGCTCTTCTCCGCGATTGCGAACTATCTCGTTCTCAAGCTGAATGACGCGGATGCTAAGACGTTGGTGCGCAATGTGGCCAGTTCCGACCAGGAGCGATTGCTGATCGACAAGATCAAGCAAATGGACCGTTTCAAGGCATTCTATTTTTGCGAGGGCAAACGCAAACCTTCCCTGACGGCGCTCCAGGAGCTGAGATCGACCCGACCACTCTGATGTCGGATCTGTCCGAGGTAACCGTTCCCGGGGTGCTCGCCTCATCATCCCCGGCGTGCCCCCGCAACGGCAGGGGGGCGAGCACGATCTTCAGCCAGGAAATCGCGAGTGTCCATCGCGCTTCTGGCTCGTGCTTGTAGATCGTGCTTGCGGATCGTGCTTGTCCATCGCCTATCCCAAGAGGCGGGAGTCGTTCTGGTCGAGGGAGTGCCGAGGGGATGTTGTTTTGGCGAGTCCGTAGGGGTAACTTGCGGTTACCCGTAGTGCGCTCTGCGCACCGCTTCAGCAAGGCACCTTACGCGGCTGGAGGTTGCCCAAAGGGCGATAAAGGCATGCGCGGAGGACGCGAAGTATCACGAAGGATTGTTCTTGGTGTCCCTTCGTGCCCTTCGTGGACGAGTTGCGACGGATGGATGCCAAGGCGGCGCTCTACACACTTGCGCGGGAAGGCAAGATTCCAGCCCAGAAGGTCGGCCGCCATTGGCGGTTCCATCGGGCCGTCATGGACCGGTGGCTTGGCGACAAGAGGGCGAAATGACGGCTGTACGAACAACTCCAACCATGGCAACCCGGATCGAGGTCCTGCGCGAGCGGATCAGCGCTGATGCGTCCGAGATCACACGCCGCATCCGTGAGGCCGCGGCCGACAGTCCGGGGAACGAAGCACGTTTCCGCACGCTGTTTGCCCAGATCATCGAACCGTGGGCGCAGACCCTCGACATCTCGCTGTTGGCCCGGGAGGAACGCACCCTCGCCACGGGCCGGGCTGACGCCACGTACAACCGGATGGTCATCGAATACGAAGCGCCCGGGCGCCTGCGGGACAACGTGAAACACGGCGCGACGGCCCATGCCATCCAACAGGCCAAGGACTACGTGGAAGGTGTTGCCCAGCAGGAACGCCAGCAGGTGCATCGACTCATTGGTGTCGTGATCGACGGCTACTACTTCATTTACGTCCGCAAGGTGGAAGGGCACTGGACTGACCCTGAAATCGAGCCGGTGAACGAGCCGTCCGTCGCCCGGTTCCTGCGACTGCTCGTCTCGCTAACTTCGGGTAAGGCCCTGCTGCCCGACAATCTGGTCCAGGACTTCGGCAGCAACACGATCTACGCCCAGCGGATCGCCAGTTCGCTGTACCATCGCCTCAGCGCGACGCTGGACGACGGCAGAGTGGACATGGTGGACAAGCTTTTTGGGCAGTGGCAGACCTTCTTCGGCGAGGTTACCGGTTACGAGGAAGGCTCGTCGCCGTTGCGGAACCGGCCCGAGCTGCGCCAATTCGCCCGCGGCATGGGCCTGGACGCTGGCGCAGTCGATCCGCCACGTCTGTTCTTCACGGTCCACACGTATTTCGCCTTGCTCATTAAGCTCATCGCCTACTACGCCCTCTCGCGATTCGTCTCGGGCTTCGGCACGCGATTCGGATCGATGTACCGGCTTGACGATGACGAGCTGCGGCGCGAAATGGAAGAGCTGGAGCGCGGCGGCATCTTCCGCACGCTGGGCATCCGCAACTTCCTCGAAGGTGACTTCTTCAAGTGGTATCTCTACACCTGGGACGCCAGCGTCGTCAACGCCGTCCGCACGCTGCTGGATCGTCTGAAGGACTACGACCCCGGCACACTGGAGGTCAGCCCCGAGCAGGCCCGCGACCTGCTCAAGAGACTCTACCACCGGCTCATGCCGCGGGAAATCCGCCACGACCTGGGTGAATACTACACTCCGGATTGGCTGGCCGAACACGTGCTCCATGAGCTGGGCTACGAGGGGCAGCTCGACAAGCGGCTGCTCGATCCGGCCTGCGGTTCGGGCACGTTTCTGGTCCTGGGCATCCAGCGGCTGAAGGAACGCTGCTTGCGCGAGGGCATGAATGAGCAGGAGACCTTGGAAACGATCCTTAATAATATTGTGGGGATCGACCTGAACCCGTTGGCGGCGGTCGCTGCCCGGACGAACTATCTGCTTGCCCTGGGCGATCTATTGGCGCATCGCACGCGGGAGATCGACATCCCTGTGTACTTGGCCGACTCGATCCTGACACCTGCCGCCGGTCAGGAACCGTGCAACCAAGATCGCTACGAACTCAATACAGTCGTCGGCCGGTTCGACATCCCGAGCTGTCTCAAGACTCGCGAGCAGATCGACAACCTCTGCAACCTGCTGGAAGAGTGCGTGACGCACCAAGTTCCCGCAGACGTGTTCCTTCACCGCGCGCGGGCGTCACTAAACGTCTCGGACGAGGAGTGGGAAGGAGCATACGGGGGTGCCGGCGCAGAGACGATTCTTCGGGAGCTGTTTGACAAGCTGGCCGGGCTGCATGGTGATGGTCTCGATGGCATCTGGACCCGCATCCTCCAGAGCGCCTTTATGCCACTGTTCATCGGGAAATTTGACTTCGTTGCTGGCAATCCGCCGTGGATAACATGGGATTCGCTTCCGAATGAGTACCGTAGTCGCTCACGCCCGATTTGGACCGCGTATGGCCTACTCCCTCACGGGGGGATGGACACAATTCTGGGAAAAGGGAAGAAAGACCTTTCCATGCTTATGAGCTATGTCGTCACCGACAAGCTCTTGTGCGATGGCGGCAAGCTTGGATTTGTGATTACTCACTCGGTCTTCAAGAGCGCGGGCGCTGGTCAGGGGTTTCGCCGATTTCAGTTTGGAGAGCAGAAGAACCAAAGCGTTCGCGTGGAGTGCGTGCATGATATGACCGACTTCCAGCCATTTGAAGCGGCTAGCAACAGGACGAGCGTAGTCATCTGGACAAAGGGAGCCGCAACCTGCTACCCGGTCGCCTACCAACTCTGGCAAAAGACCGCCCACAGAAAGTCCCTCAGTCAAAACTGCACACTTCACGACGCGCTCGCGATGACCCGCAGAATCCCGTGTGCTGCGGAGCCAATCAATCGCGAGGACAGGACGTCCGCTTGGCTCACGGCGCGGGCGGGTGCGATCAAGGCGATTGGGCGTGTACTTGGACGTTCCGAGTATGCGGCGCACGCTGGCGTATCTTCTGGGGGAAGCAACGGGGTATTTTGGGTTGAGATCGTACGCCGACGCCCCGATGGCGTGCTGGTAGTTCGCAATCTAGCAGAAGGTGCGAAGCGAAGCGTTCCGTCGGTCAATGCCGAGATCGAACAGGGCCTTGTTTACCCGCTGCTTAGAGGAACGGACGTGCGGCGGTGGCGAGCGGAACGATCTGCGCACATCATCCTGGCTCAAGACGTGAGGGAGCGAAAGGGGATCGATCCGAACATCATGGCAGCTCGCTATCCACAGACCTTCGCCTATTTGAAACGTTTTGAGCGGGAGCTGCGGGCCCGCGCTGCTTTTCAGAGGTACTACACACGCAAAGAGGGCGGCCGGACAGTTGAGACTGGTCCTTTTTACTCCATGTTCGATGTCGGCGACTACACCCTCTCGCCGGTCAAAGTGGTGTGGCACAGAATGGTCGCGCCCATCGGAGCCGTTGTTGTCGGTAAGGAACACGGCAAACCCATTCTTCCACAAGAGACACATGCCTTTGTAGGGTTCCGCGACCGACAAGAAGCATTCTACTTGGCGGGCATGTTGAACAGCTTGCCGTTCAACTTCGCAGCAATGGCGTATTCGCAGGCTGGCGGCAAGAGTTTCGGCTCCCCGCACATTCTCGAAAACCTGTTTGTGCCGAAGTATGACCGGAATGATAGCCAACATCGGCGGGTCGCCAAGCTCGCTAGCTCCATCCAGCGAGGATTCAATGGATTCTCAAAAGAGGATTTGGCCACAGCAGAGGCAGAACTCGACGACGCCGCTGCGGCGGTTTGGGGGATCAACGACGAAGAGCTGGCAGAGATCCGCGAGAGCTACCGCGAACTCACGAAGGCAGATCTACGTGATGCAAGAGAGGCCGTCGAGGGGGGCGATGAAGGTTACGAGGAAGCGATGGGGCATCCGGGGCCTTCGTGCCACGAAATGCGCGACGGTCATTCGCTCCTCGTGTCAGGTTCTCACATGACGCGGTAATCAAGGCGTTTTGGCCAGATCGCGGCCCAGCCGGCCGGTCATCCGAATGCTAACGCTCGTCCAAACGGATGCTCCCGCGCCGGTACGGAATGCCACTGTGAATGGCCCAGAGGCCCCATGATGATGTCGCGAACTCCCCCCATTTGCCAAAGTCCCGTATTGATCCTAAAGTGCAAAGTCCGCCTGATTGCACGCTCTCCCCGAGATATGCTGTCCCTGAGTTATATATTGTCAGGTGACGTGTCCCATCACAGCAGGATGTTGAGCCGAGCAAACAATCTTGCACTGTAGTATCACCAGTATTGCCGGACGCTGGCGGGATGAAGTGGCGCCGGCCGGGCGGCGATTGGGATTCAGTCTGGCTCCTTCTCTTTTGCGCATTTCCAACTGAGAGTGCTGCCAAATCCCGCGACCAGAATCCAGCGGCCACATCGGGAGCAGTTCTGAAAGCGGCCAACCTCGCACGCTACGGGACCTACCAGGAGCAGAGGGCCATCCCATCACCTGTTAGGTCCGGTTATTCGCTTTGTCGCGGTCGCCCCTTCTCTGGCCGAAACGCTGGTTAGAAAAGATTTTCGGACTAGGTAGATTTTCCCGGCGCAGATAGACCGTGCAATACCCCTATTTTCGCCAATCGATCCAGATTTTCGATTTCTTTTGTATTTTCGTGTTGTATGTCTCGCCGCTGATTTGCCGATTACATCTAAGGCACTCAATTCACGGAAGCTACCGGCGGTCCGAGATTCGTCGGTGGAATGCGGAAAACGGTTGATGTGGCAATTGACGCCCAGGCCAGAGGATCCGGCTTTACGGTTGCGTGGGCTGCTTCCATCGCGTGCCGGACGAACCGTTTCGCATGCGTCGTCACATGGCTGGGCAGAGGTTTCAGCCATGTCATGAAAAGGGGATTTCACACGAGGATACGTCCCATGAACACACGGCCCATATCAGCCAATGGCGTACTGTCGCTCGCCGCCAGTCTGATGCTGATAGCACCTTCGGCGATAGCCCAAGACACCGCATCCGCTCCCGAGACCCCAGCCCCCGCGGTTACCGCCGCCATGCCGTCGGAGTCGGCAGAGGCGTGTTGCCAGGATTGCTGCCCCGTCTGTGGGCATCCCAGGCATGTGTGCAAAGACGCGGTCATCGCGGGAGCCAACTGCGGTTGCCGAGGAAGCTACAAGTTCCCCGTGCCTCCCCGATTCACGTATTACTGGCCGGGCATGTACGCCCAACAGAGCATGACGGGCTACTGGAGCCCATACCGATATCCGGCCCTCAAGCTGCCGCCTTGGATGCACCGTCCGGAAAAGGCAGGGGGAGATGATTGGCGGCCCATGCCGCAGCCGGCATCACCGCAACCGCTCGAATCCCCGAGCGACAACAACCCGGAGCTGGCACCGCTGCCCAGCGGTTCCTCGCCCAACCCCATGCCATGAGCAGTGCCGCCGTGAGAAGGGCCAACGAGGCGAGACGCCACGCAACGCCGAGGCCCGTCGGTCTTCGATGCCAGCAGAAGGGCTAATTGGTGAGAACGGTTTTCTTTGCACCTGATTGGGTCAAGCCATGAAACGGTTAATTTCCGTATACCCATCGATCCGCCATCACAGGACGGCAGGCCGCCGCGTGCAAATCGCCCTGGACCGCCCCCGGCTCATGGCGTTGGTGATTTCCGTAGCATGTATCCTTGGGGCAGTCAGTTGGGCTGTCATGTCGCGGGGTTGGGCGGACCAGCCGCGCGATTTCCAGCCTTTGCCCAACTCACCGTTGCAGATTCGGATCGCCACGCCGCAGACCCCGGCCGCGTCGCAGGCCCCGGCCGTGTCACAGGCCGCATCACACGCCACGAGCGGTATCCCAGCGTCCCGTATGCCGCAAACAGAACAGACCTTCCAACTGACGGTCCGCAGTGTCCCGCCGAGGTCTAATAGCACGCCAAGGCCCCACAGCACGTCGGCCCAGGAGTACGGCGAGGCATTCGTGGACTTGGATGCGAGCGCTACGGCCAGCGATGCCAAGAAGGTCGATCCCGCGCGCGAAATCGGCGGATTGGCCGGTTCCGTCCAGGGTGAAACCGCGCGCCCTGGCATTGCGGATGCCGAGGCCGAGATCTGGATCGAGGAGGCTCCGTCGCTTCAGCGACTATCCCTCGCACCGGTCCCAAACCAAAACAGACCTGCTGCAAGTGGCTCGCTGCCATCCTCCTCCTCTTTGTCCTCCGCCGGGCGTGAAGCGGGAATCGGGCGAGGAGCGGGACTATTGTCCGACCGTAGTGAATCAAGCAGGGGAGTTCCCCAATCTGGCGACAGCATCGCCGCGACGGGCCCCGCGCCAGTGGCACGCCTGACTCTCGCCGCTCGTTCGGAATCTCCGGTCGCCCTGCGGCTGCGATCCGCTCGAAACGAGAAGGCAGAGCAGGTTTCATTTGCTGCCCGTACTGAGTCACGCCGAACGCGGAGCGACTTTTGGTCGCAGGAGCTGCTTGCCCACGAGTCCGGCCTGAATCGCGATGCTGTGCAACCCAGCTTGCCGTGGCTGTCTCCGAACGTGATGGGCAGCCTGCGTGACGAAACCCCTAGCCGAGTCTCGCTGTTCACATCTCGGTACGAGCGTGGATGGGCAGATGCTCTTTCCCGACACCTGAAGCCCATGAGCCGCTCCTCTTGGCTGGCGGAACCAATCCAAGAAGAGCCGGTCATCCGCGACGTGGAGCTGCGTCTGGTGGCCGCCCAGGCCCCAGTGGAAAAGGAATCACCGGAATCACCAGCGGAAAAGAAATCACCTGCGCCGACCGCCCAAGCGAGGGTAACGGCTACGAATCCGCACGACGTAGAGACAAAAGCGAAGGCGCAAGCCTTGGTACAAACCGGCCTGGATTGGCCTGCTGCCGATACCCGATCCACTTGTGCCTTCGCGGAAACTCGGGTGGCCGCGGACGTAGGCGGAGATAGCCTCGTTCCGGCATCCAGGACTGCCGTGGTATTGCCGAGCATGACGCATACGGCACAAGAGGATGCCAACCTCAAGACCATCCCGTCGCAGGCACCGGTGGCGGTGGGGCCGCTCGACCTGGCTGCCGACCCAGCAGGCGCGCCGCGGCCGGTATCGGGGAGTAGCGGGGCGACTGGGATCACACAGCCTGGTCCCGCCAATCTCGCGGTTCGACCTCGCGCTGATAGTTCCGACAATGAACCCCGTCCGTCGGGCGGTAACGAGCCGTCCGCGCTGCGGGCCGATCCGCAAGATTTGGCCGATAGCGGCGCATCGCAGGCCACAGGCGCCAAGACGCCCAATGCACCAGCCCTGAACCCAAGCTCGGGAATGAAGGTCGTCGAAATCTCCGCGACCGAGGGACCATCGCCGCAGGGCCCGGCCACCAACCAGGCCCTCGAACAGGCCCCCGAGCCCCAGCTTTCGGCAGAGGAATCGCCAGCCAGCCCTGTTGTCGAGCAGGGACCGATTGCAGCCGTGGAGAACGAACTGACGCCTGCTCCTTTCGAGATCATTGAGGAGTCGGGGGAGTTGACGGTGATTGTGCGGCGGAGCA
>DYLS01000158.1 GCA_020721965.1 Blastopirellula marina
CGCCGTTCAATATCAGTCCGCGGAGCCGCCGATTGAGGTGTCCATGCGATGCCAATCGAGCCACGGTCTCCTGGCCCAAGTAGCAGCCTTTGGTGGTCGAGATGGCGCGGGGATCGGGGGAGACCTCCGGCCCCAGGCAATCCGCGGTGATGTCGCGGGCATACTCGGGCAGCCCCAGCTCGATGCGAGCGGCGTCCCAAACCTCGGGGGGCGCTAAGACGGCGCCGTGCTCCGCGGCCCAGTCGCGAAATGCTTCCGCGCGATCGCTCTCGCAGACCAGGGCGAACGCGTCGAACTTGCCCCGGCGGAGGCAGCGGACGGTGACCGGGAAGCCAGCCCAGGGGATCGCGCCATGATCCCCGCAGGCCGCCCGATCGGCGTGGAACGGCGGGGATTGGGAATCGGCTTGCTGGCCTGGAGTGCCTTCGGCCCAGGTCGCAAGCAAAGTGGCCGCGCCTCGCCCAAACAGGCGAAAGTGCCGCTTGTTCGCCGTCAGGTCCTCGCAGTGCACGTCCTCCCGAATGCGATATCGGGAAAGGTGATCGAGGATATTGGCCGCCTGCCCTGCCGACGAACTGATCACGATGCGGTCGGGAAGCAGGTAAATGTGCACGAAGGCCAAGGCCCGGCCTCGGGCGTCCAGAAAGAAGGCGGGGCAGCCTTGGCCGGGTTCGAGCGCGCGGAGGTCGGCCGAGCAAAGTCGCTGCAAAAACGACCTCACGTCCCTCCCCCAGATCGCAAGCTCCGTCGCGCCCGGCCAGGGGGCGAGACATCGGCCAGCCTCGACGGCCCGGGCATAGCCGTCCAATCCTTGTCTCTCGCTGATCATGGATGCTCCACTTCTCAGGGTTTTTTCGTTGGGCATTTTCGCTATTCCGGGGCGAAATGAATGATTATCGCAATATATGCTATTACAATTGACTTTATTATATCAGCCGCGTATGATGGGAAAGGTTGTTGGGAGCGAATCCCGGCGGGGCGTCGGCCAGTGGTAGGTCGAAACGGGCCTGGCGGGCATGTCTAAGATTCCGTGCCGCCCAGCGTATCCGCTCCGAGCGGGTCTATTGGGTGGCAAGCATAGAGTGGTCTTCCCTGTTTAGGGCGCTGTCTGAGGTTTGAGGAGGAACTGCGAAACGATGCTACCGGTCACCTTGACGGAAAAAGCTGCGGAACAAGTGAAGCGGGTACTGGCCGAGAACGGCATGTCGCCGGATACGGCGATTCGGGTTTCTGTAGTGGGGGGAGGCTGTAGCGGCTTCGAGTACCGCATGGAATTCGATGCCTCGCCCGCCGCCGAGGGCGATATCGTCGGCGACTGTCTGGGGGTGCGGGTCGTGGTGGACGGCGCCAGTTCGCGGTTTTTGACAGGCACAACGATCGACTACCACGATTCCCTGATGCAAAGGGGCTTCGTGTTCAACAATCCCCTGGCGGTCCGAACTTGCGGCTGCGGCACGTCGTTCGCCGTATCTTGAAGGCGTGGCGCAGATACGCTGGCCCAGGTACGATGGCCCAGGTAGGCCGTTCCGCCCGGCGTTTTTCCGGCTTCACAGCGCCGCCGTACTCTGCGCGGGCCGAAATTGACGATTCCCCCTCCTCGCCCGCGATCTGCTTTGGAATACGGCGGCTGATTTTCTGCGCCGTCATGCGGATTGCGCTCCGCCCGCCGGTTATTCTCATCCCGCCGATTGCGGTAAAATAAAGGGATACCTGGAACCGTATCCGGGTGTTTCTTGGGATATGGAGGCATGGAATCGTCCGGCTAAGCAGGTGCGCCCTGTATCGTTTGCGGGGTGGCAAGGTGACGGAGCGGCCCATCCCGCTTCATGCGCCGCCGGTGGCGCGGGCGCTGCGATGACGTCGCGATCCGGCCGCGACGATCCATTCGACTCCCTGTGGATTCGCTCATGTTCGACCGATCCCCCGAGGTTGTCCGCCGCTTGCACGGCAACATCCGCCGCGTGCTGTTGGGCAAGGATGACGTGGTGCGATTTTGCCTGACATCCCTATTCGCCGGAGAGCACATCCTGTTGGAGGACGTGCCGGGCGTGGGCAAGACGCTGCTGGGGAAGGCCCTGGCGCGGAGCATCGATGGCGCCTTTCAGCGCATCCAATTCACACCCGACTTGATGCCCAGCGACATCACGGGGAGTAACCTGTTCCACGCGGAGAAGCGGGAATTCGTCTTTTTTCCCGGACCGGTCTTTGCCAACATCGTGCTGGCCGACGAGATCAATCGCTCCACGCCCCGCACGCAAAGCGCCTTGCTGGAGGCCATGGCGGAATCGCAGGTCACCGTGGAGAACCGCACGTATCCCTTGCCCCAACCGTTCATGGTTCTGGCTACGCAGAATCCCGCCGAATTCGAGGGGACCTATCCGCTTCCCGAGAGCCAAATGGACCGCTTTTTGCTGCGGATTTCGCTGGGCTATCCGGCCCGGGAGTGGGAGCTGCAACTTCTGGCTCAGCACCAAAACAGCGAACCCGTGGACACGCTGGAGGCCGTCGTCTCCGCGGAAGAGATTCTCGCGTTGCAAGCGGCCGTCCGCAAGGTGCGGACCACGCGGGAGATCGACGAGTACCTGCTCGAGTTGGTGCACGCCACGCGGCGCTGCCCGGAGTTGCGGGTGGGGGTCAGCGTCCGGGGCATGCTGATGCTGCATCGGGCCGCGCAAGCCTGGGCCATGCTGGCAGGCCGGGATTATGTGGTCCCCGACGACATTCAGACCCTGGCCGTGCCCGTCCTATCGCACCGCGTGATCCCAGAGGGATACTTGCATGGCAGCCAGCGCGAGGCCGTGGAATCGCTGGTGGCCCGACTGGTTCAAGAGGTGCCGGTCCCCGCCTGAGTGCCGCCCCTCACTCCGCGATCACGTGGCCGGGGGCTCGCTCTCCGGGGCCCGCTCGATGACGTGGTCGATCAGGCCGTAATCGCGGGCCTCCTCGCCCGACATGAAGCGATCGCGATCCGTGTCCCGCTCGATCTCCTCCAAGGGTCGGCCGGTATGCTTGAGGAGGATGCCGTTGAGACGCTGCTTGATGGCGCTGAATTCCTTGGCGTGGATGAGGATGTCGGCGGCCGAGCCTTCCATGCCCGCCATCGGCTGGTGGATCATGATCCGCGAATTGGGCAAAGCGAACCGTTTGCCTCGGGTCCCCGCCGCCAAGAGCACGGCGGCCATCGAGGCGCACTGCCCGATGCAGTACGTGGCCACGTCGCAGCGGATGAACTGCATGGTATCGTAGATGGCCAGCCCCGCGCTCACGCTGCCGCCGGGGGAATTGATATAAACGTGCACGTCCGCTTTCGGGTTTTCGGATTGCAGAAATAGGAGCTGGGCCACCACGGCATTGGCCAGCTCGTCGGTAATGGGGACTCCGATAAAAATGATACGATCCTTGAGCAGGCGGCTGTAAATGTCCATCGCCCGCTCTTCTCGACCCGTCCGTTCGATCACGAAGGGTATCAGCGTCATGGGGTCCGTCTCCCTGGGGAATACGCGACAAGTGGGCTGGCGAGCCGCCCCCGGGACGGCTCAACCCTCGCCAAATCAAGCGTTCTGATCCTCGTCTTCCACCGTCTGCTTTTTCAGAATGTCGTCCACGATGCCGTAATTCTTGGCTTCCTCGGCCGTCATGTAAAAGTCGCGATCGGTATCCTTGGCGATGCGTTCCAGCGGTTGGCCGGTGTGCTGGGCCAAGATATCGTTCAGCAGATCGCGGGTGCGAAGGATCTCCTGAGCCTGGATCTCGATGTCCGAGACCTGACCACCCACCTGGCCGTACGGCTGATGGATCATGACCTTGGAGTGCGGCAGGGCCAAACGTCGCCCTTTGGTCCCCCCCGCCAAAAGCACTGCCGCGCCGCTGGCCGCCAACCCCACGCAGTAGGTGTCGACCGGACAACTGAGCATCTGCATGGTATCGTAGATGGCCAACGTGGCACTGACGCTGCCCCCCGGCGAATTGATATAAAAGTGGATATCCTTCCGTCGATTCTCGCTCTGGAGATAGAGCAGCTTCATGATGACTTCACTGGCGTTGCCGTCGTGGATCACACCCTGGAGCAGGATGATGCGGTTCTCCAGCAGCAGGTCGCCCAGGGTCAACTGCCGCTGTCGCTGATAATCGCGATAGTTCAGTGCAGGGTCCACGATGGGGCGGAAGGCAAGGAGGGGATCGTCCATGGTCAGTTCCTATCGTTCTACGTGACCGTCCTCTCGAACGGGTTTTGCGGCGCACACCATTTGCCGGCCGTGCAAGCGGCGGGGCGGCCGATCTCGCATCCGACGCCTGGTAGCCTTTTCCTCAAGCATACCCCAAAAAAAGAACCGCGTCGTTCCGCGCGGTTTTGTATCGCCCCCGAAAGCAATTTGCGTAAGTGCGCGTCGCCCGGATCTCACGCATCCTCGCCCTGGGCCTCGTCCGAGGCGGATTCCTCGCCCAGGGTACGAGCGATGCTGGTGGACAGCGCGAATTCCATCTCGGAGGCCGTGTCCTCCTCCAGATTTCGCACCTCCTCCTCGATCTCGGCAAACTCCAGCACGCGCTCGATGACCTTGCGCTCGATGACCTGGTTTCGCAGCACATCCCAGGAATTTTCCTGTTCGATGCGAGCGCGGACGCGTCGCGGGCTCTCGTTGCTCTGCTCGGCGATTTGGACGATCTCCCGGTCCAGGTCCTGTTCCGAAACGTCGATACCCTCCTGCTCGGCGAGTTGCTCCAGCAAGAAGTGCTCCCGCAGCAGCCGATCCACCCGCACCCCGGCATCGCGATGCAGCCAATTGATCTGGGCTTGAATGACGTCCGGCGAGTATCCCTGCGACTGGAGTTCCAAGGCCATCCGCCGAACCTCTCGCGAGGTCTGCTTCTTTACCAGGCCGCGGGGCAAATCGAAATGGACTTGACCCAACAACTGATCCAAGACCTGCGTCCGCAACTCTTCGGCCTGCCGCTGCTGCATGGCCTTGTTGATCTGGAGGTCCCAACTCTCGCGGTTCGACTCGATGAAGTGCTCGACGGTGCTACCCAGCAGTTGAGCCGCGCGTTCCACGTCGGACCGGTGCACGGCACGGACCTTGAAGACCGCCTCCACGGTCTTGCCGGCCAACTCGGGATCCCGGCATTCGGGCGAGACGGCCACTTCGCAGGTCCGCGTTTCGCCCGACTGCACACCCACCATGATCTCGCCGAATTTTTCCGCGGTGCCGTCAAAAAAGCTGAGCTTGGGGCGAATCCGAATTTTCTCGCATTCGGCGGAATTGATGACCCGCTCGCCTTGTCGCAGCGTAACATCAGCGACCACGTAGTCACCCATCTCGGCCGGCCCTTCCACATCCACTATCGCACCCAGCCGCTCTAAGGCCCGGCGATAATGCTGTTGCCGAAAGGCATCGGAAACTTGAAAGATGGGCTTCGTGATCCGCAGGCCCTTCCAGTTCTCCATGGTGAACCGCGGACGAACTTCGATGCCGAACTCGAACACGAAGTCGCCGTCGTCCGGCAATTCCACTGTTTGCAGGTCCAGGTCCGGATCCGAAATCGGCGTAAAGGCCTTTTTGTCGGACAGATCCTCGAATGCCTGGAGCATCAACTTGAGTTTCAAGGAGTCCTTCAGCTCGACCCAATATCGCCTTTCGAGCAACCGGCGAGGTACGTGGCCGGGGCGGAACCCCGGGACGGCGGCCGTATCCTTGATTTCCCGCAACTCCTCGGAAAACACCCGACGGACTTCCCGCTGCGGGATCGTCACCAACACGCGCCGCTTGCAAGGCTCCACCTCTTCCACCGCGTACTCGTACTCCAGGGACGGCTTGGGGGCCTCGCCCTCCGCCTGATCCTCGGATTGCCCCCCAGCGACGGCCACGGCCTGTTCCGCTTTGGAGACATCTTCCGCTGCGGATTCACCAGGGCTTTGCGATTCCAGCTCCTCGCTGGGAGACGACGATGAGGGCCGGGATTCGTCGAATTCGGAGGGATTGGAAAAAGTCATGGAACCGCCTAGGTGTGCAAGAGTGCGTATTTTCACGTCAAAGAGCGGGTGATGGGACTCGAACCCACGACAACGACGTTGGCAACGTCGTGCTCTACCACCTGAGCTACACCCGCACACGGTCCCGACTGCCCGTCGAGATCACCCGATACGATTCTCATTTTGTAGCTAATCCCCGTACCGCGTCAAGTCCCCTGACGCCGTACCAGCCCGACTCCCGCGCGGAACTCCAAAAATATTGCCCCCCGACGCGTGCGCTCTTCCGAAAATTCGCTATTACAAGATCAGAGGCCCGCCCAATCGTTGCGACCGCTTCGGCCGGGGACTTCGATCGGCACGCTTTACCGTGGGGAGGCGGGTTGAAGTCGGGCAGGAACGGCCGCAATGCCGCCCAAAAGCGGGCGACGGTCGGCGATATTTCGCTGACGTCGCCGGGCTTCTCATTCCTCTTCCCCGGGTGAATATTGCCTGGGGACTTACTTTCGGGCACAACCCCCGCTTCGTTGGACGAGCGGACGTGCAATCCATACCCGCATGTTCCGCTCGTCCGCCTTTTGGGGGGGTCGCCTTCTTTCCCCCGGTCGTAGCGTCCATGCCACCCGGTTCACGACGTTCTCTGGGACGGCTGTCGAAATCCGCAGTCCTCTAGGCTCTTGGCCTTGACAACATCCAAGAACTTGACCGCGGCGATCTGATGGTAGGGTATCAGCAGGGCCCGGCCCCCAAGCTGATCCGGCGTGGTTCGCTCCACAAACAGAATCCCCCGGCCGCAGAGAAATCCCGAAAATGGGATTTGCTCACCAAATGACGTGACCAATACCCCTCGCTTGGGGATGACGCAGGGCCACTGGGCGAAAAACTCCGACCAGGAATCGCTCATCGGTGAAGTCGCATCACTAGCTGTATCAGGGCTACGCTGGCTCATGATCCGGTGTTCCGTCGCTCCATCCAACCGCGTCTCAAATGGGGACCCTGCAAGCCGAACCGGCGGCGGGACCGACAGGGGAGCTCGATGCAGCCGCCTCTCGGGTCAACGGGGCAGCTACCTTGTCACAACGGCTGCTGCCACGGCGTAGTATCAACTGGACTTTTGCAAATTGGGGGCACAAGCCCCTCTAGGCCCCTAGGAGAGGATTAGCCTGTGGGCAATTAGGCGCGAAAATGGTTTGCCTTGTTTGCCTGATTTGACCAAACCCTCACCCCTTGGCCCTCTCCCAGAGGGAGAGGGGAGCAGTTTGCAAAAGTCCAGTATCAACTTGGTGCGGTAATCGGCTCCGTCGGGGGGAATCGGCTTTCAAGCGATGCTTTCCAGAGATGCTGCATCCTGAGCCGCCGTCTAGCAGGCGAAAATTCGCACCAAGGCGAACGCTGTGGAAACATAGCATATGAGGCGAGGTATCGCGGTTCTGAGTTGGCACTGCTCCCCCTGGGAGTCCCTCGAATGGGCTATAGTCACCTCTGCGGAGAGACGATACACTATATATTGAATAGCTTGAGCTGAATTGAGCAGTATTGGGGGCGAACTGGCTTCGACCGGACAGGTTGAGGTGTCAGTGGCGTGCCGTGGTTGATCGGTGGCCCACGTAAAAAGCCGGTCACAAGATAAGTGCCAATCACAGCTTGGCCTTGGCTGCCTGATAACGCGCAGCCCCGACTGATGGCCCTGGTCGGAGGGGCCTGAAAGTCGGCCGCCAAATCCGACTGGTCTCGGGTCACGTCGAGAACGCCCGGGACGGGATTCCCCGTCCTCGACTGGTCGAGCGGGTAGCCTGCCGATTGGCGACCCGATCGACGACATACCAAACAATCGGCTACGCACGTAGAAGCTGGTGCTGAAATGTCACGGGACGCGGGTTCGATTCCCGCCGCCTCCACTTCCCCGTGTTGCAGGGTATTGCAGCAAGTCGCGGGACCTTGCAAAGCGGGGCTTTTTCGTGCGCTCGCCCCTCGGCCAAGCGGCTCGCAATCAATCCGGACGCATCCAAACGGTGCCGCTTTTGTCGCGTCTTTTCTTCCGCTTCACTGGGCACAAGCTCGTTCGCTCTGCCACCCTTTTTCGTCCTGCCACCCTTTCTCGTTCTGTTACCTTCTTTCGCTCCACCCCATTTGTTTTTGTG
>DYLS01000040.1 GCA_020721965.1 Blastopirellula marina
CTGCTTTGGGAGGCCCGTTCTTGAAAGCTCTGCGCGTGATCGTCATCGGTGGAGGGCGGCTGGGGCAATTCCACGCCGCCAAGCTCGCGGCACGCCCCGACGTTCATTTTCTCGGCATCGTCGAGCCTGTCGCCGAAAGGCGTCTGGAATTGTCGCGGCAGGGTTATCCCGTCTTCGCCGATCGGCACGAGGTGCCAGAGGCTATTCAGGCGGCCGTCGTCACCGCACCGACCACCGTGCATGGCCGCATCGTCTGCGACTTGCTTTCCGAAGGAATCGACGTCTTGGTCGAAAAGCCGATCGCTTCCACCACGGCCGAGGCTCGCCAGATGGTCGCTCTGGCACACGTCCGACACCGCATCCTTCAGGTAGGGCACATCGAACGCTTCAATCCGGTTTTCGCCGTGGCGCAGCAGCACGCCACATCCCTATGGCTGGTCGAGGCCACCCGTTGCGGTCCCTTTACAGGAAGGTCGCTCGATGTTGGCGTCGTGCTGGATTTGATGATCCACGACCTGGACCTGATCCTGACGCTGAGTAAAAGTTTTCCTGCCGCAATCGCCGCCTCGGGTCGGGCACTGCTCGGCCGGCACGAAGACGTCGCGGAGGCTCGGATCGTCTTCGAAAACGGTTGCACCGCCGTGCTCCATGCGTCGCGTGTGACCCGGCAACCCCGACGCGAAATGAAAATCTGGTCCAAGGGCGCCATCACGCATCTCGATTTCGCCACCGGTAAGGTCCACATCGCGCGCATCGACTCGGATATTCAGAGCGGTGCGTTCCGCGCCGCGGATCTATGCGCGACGGAGTTGCAGCAACTTCAACCCAAGTTCCACGACATTTACCTGCCGGAGGAGACCATCGAGTGCGAAAAGCGGGACGCCTTGGCGGCGGAGGTCGCCGAGTTCCTGGAGTGCGTCGAGACCCGGCGACGGCCGGTGGTGGACGCCACGGACGGTCTGGCCGCCCTCCAATCTGCCGAGGCCATCGTCCAGTCCATCACCACGGGAGAAAGCATCTATCCGCTACCAGCTACGCGGGTCGCTGGGGAGGTGCAGCCGATCCCGATACCTCCGCGGCGTGCCGAGGCGGCCTGAACGGGCCGCACCCTGTCCCCATCCCCGTCCCACGCGAGAATGGCGTGTTGCCTGGCAATGCGTTGAATCCTGCCACGTCGTCAATCGTGTGCGCCGAGGTCGCCCATATAGGCCTCTTGCACCAGCTCATTTTCCTCGTGCTCATGCCGATGGAGATCGTCTTTCAAGGCCTGATATTCTGCGCGAACCCAGCTATACCACTCGAGGCTCCCCATGTTCGGCTTTACAGCCTTGGCCGCGAAGGCTTTTGCGGCCTCTACGATTGGACCGTGCTGGGCCAGGATCGCATCGGCACGGGGTTGGAGGTGCGGGGCACGCAACATCCCTTCGTCGAAGTACCGCTCGGCTTCTTCGAAAGCGAAGTGGGCCTCCAGATGCAGTGGCAATTCCTGCAGCAATCGCACGATCTCCTGGGGTGGCCGATCGCACTTGGCCAACCTGTCATCCAGCTCTTGCAAAATGGCTTCGATCCGCCGGTGTTCTTCAAGGAACCGTTCGACATCTACCCGCTGCTTCGGTTTCATCATGGCACGTCCCTTCCGACCTGACTGATTTACCCCCCCAATTCCCGTAACCTCCCGTGGGCGTGCCGCAACCCTTCACGCCCTACTTCAATCTTAACCATTTCCTGGCCCTGCACGAAATCACTTTATGCTGCGAAATGTCTGGGGAAATTGCTCTCAATCGATTCGGGAAAGACGCAGGCTCAGGCAATCGGTTATCGGCCGGGGACGCACGATCAGCTAAAGAAGCCTTTCGTGCTACAGCGCTGGGTTGTTCTCAACATCTTGTGGTGATCGGAAACAACGCATTGGGACGTATGATGAGCGCATCATACAGGCACACGGACTTTACGCTGTAGGATTAGATTCACAATCGGCTATCCGCTCGGGATACACGATTGACTATAGGGTCTGGATACAGCTCCGTTCGAGGCCAGCAACGGGGATCTCGCCCCCATTGTGTGGGCATCGCATATACTCAAAAATAAGTACTACAGGATATGAAGGACGGCTGCGGGACGAATCAAAGCGTTTTTGGCACAAAAGGTCGGCTATACTAATCAGTCTGGAGCGCTCCCGCTGCCGATGACTGTAAAGGCACACGCAACCCGGGCTGCCACGGTAAGCTCGCAACCCTTGAGCAAAACGGTTGGGCGACAGCGACGGGGTTGTGTAGGCCACTTGCCAGATGGGATCGCTATTGTGGGTTGTTTGTCGCTCTGTCCCGGTTTTTACCTCATCCCTGCGGCACGACTGTCATAAATCGTTTTTCCAAGTCATACATGTCAACCTCTCGAAACATTTGGCCCCGCTGAGACTAAGGATGGCGTTCCGCGAAACTGTCGTCACTGGAATCGGAGTCGTATCCCCCATCGGGGTCGGTCTGGAAGCATTTCGTGCCTCGCTCCTTTCTGGCGTTTCCGGTGTGGGGCCTATCACACAATTCGACCCCGGGGGCCTGCCCGTCCGTTCGGCCGCGGAGGTCCGCGACTTCGATGCGAGACGTTTCGTCCCCAATCGCAAGAGCCTTAAAGTCATGGCTCGGGATGCCCAGTTGGGGGTCGCCGCCTCGCGACTCGCCTTCCAGGAAGCTGGCCTAGGGGCCAAACCGGTCGACGCAGACCGTTTTGGCGTCGTGCTGGGGGCCGATCGCATCTGCGGCTCGCTGGACGACAGCATCGCGCCCTATCGGACCTGCATCACGGATGGCCGCTTCGATTTCCGACGCTGGGCCACGGAAGGTTTCGCGGTCACCTACCCGTTGAGCTTCCTCAAAGTCTTACCCAACATGATCGCCTCGCACATCTCGATTGTGCTCGACGCCCGTGGTCCCAATAACACGATCCATCAGGCCGAAGCCTCTTCCCTGCTGGCGTTGATCGAGGGGGCGACCCTCATCGAGCGTGACCTGGCCGACCTGGTGATCGTCGGCGGCGCAGCATCGGAAATGACTCCCTTCGATTGGAGTCGTTTCGCCGTCCTGGGGCGACTCTCCCGCCGGGCCGACCAGGACGGGCGATCCCCCCGCCCCTTTGATCGAGATCGGGACGGCGAGGTTCGCGGCGAAGGGGCCGCCGTCTTCGTCCTCGAGCGCGAGCGCCACGCGGTCCATCGTGGGGCCAAGATCATGGCACGCATCCGCGGGGGGGCACGCATCTATCATCGGCCATCGTCGAGCCATGGGGTTACCGCCGCCGTGGGTCAGGCAGTCCGAACTGCCCTCCACGACGCGGGGGTCGCACCGGACGCGATCGGGTACGTCAATGCCGAAGGTCGCGGTACGATACGAGAAGACATCTGGGAAAGCCTGGCATTTGCCGAATCACTGCCCGGCGTGCCCGTGACCGCGCCAAAATCATTTTTCGGCAACGGGGGGGCTTGCTGCGGCGCATTGGAGCTTGCGGCCAGCCTGGCGCTAGCTGAGGAAAAGACGGTACCCCGAACTCTGCACTGCGATTCTCCCGACACTCAGTGCCCGGTCCCCGTTGTGACATCCGGAGACTATCCCAGCGAGAAGAACCTTTTCTTGTCTCTCAACTACACTTTGGCGGGTCAGGCAGTTGCCGTAGTTGTCGAAAGCACGGCGTGAATCCCGGGACTGCCCGTGCCGGCGTGCACGGACTTGGCTCCTAAATCCCAATTGTAGCGGCACAGCTCGAACCACAGGCCGATGACCGCGATTGTAATCGCCAGTAGCGATAAGCCCAGCATCACCGTGAAGATGCTGGTTTGCCTCAGACGATCGAACAGCCTGGCACGTCGCGGTTTCTCAGCGGGACGTTCCTCGGCAGTGTCGGCGGCCGCGGAAGGGGCCTCCCGGCTCAGACCGCCGCTATCACCCGCCGCTGCGGCGTCTAGATTGAAATCGTCCAAGTTAAAGGGGTTATCTCCAGGGTTCGACACGAGAAGCCCTCCGAAGAGTGATGAACTGCAACCCGATCCCATCGCCCGCCTCTCCGCCCATCATCAGTGCTCAGGCGGAATCCGCATCTGCCCCCATGCGGTAACCGATCGGACACGGCTGAAGCGAAAGCGGCATACTCGCCGGGCGATCGGCGGCATCCCTGAATAACTCTCGCCCCGGATGTCGTCCGCGCCCACGCTTCGATTATAACCTCGAGTGAGGTTCCGCGCCAAAAAAGAACCCCTTCCTAGTGGTAGGGGGTATTGGGACCGAGAGGCACCCGCTGCGTTGCTGAGCCGAGATGTACCTGCCGTCTTGCTGGCCGAGGTGCACGCACCACGTGGCTCGCGGCGGCCATGCGATCGCAAACGTGTTGTCAGCGTGCCGCCGTCGTCCCACGGTTACTTTTCGCTGCTCGTTCGGGCAATCGCCAAGTAACCGTAGAACGTCTCGTTATCCCGAAGAATGAAGAATTTCAGAGGGAGAAAGCTCTCGAAGTCTGGCCGCTGGATGATGTACTGGACGTTTTCGAGACTGACGGTTTCCCATAGGTGCATGCCGACCAAGACGTCCCCGGGCCGGAGTCCTTGAGCAGCCGCGGGACTGCCCGAGCGAACATCCGTGATCAGCAGTCCGCCGCGGTATCGAGTCCGGTATTTGCTCAGGAATTCGTCCGACGGAATCGATTCCAGCCGCAGGCCCACCACTTCCCACACGGCATCGGTTGGATCGCCGTCCGCTGGTCCGCTCAAAACCACCGTCAACTTTGCTTCCGCCCCCTCGGGACGCAGGACAGCGAATTCCAACGACTCCCCGGGCTGGCGTTCCAACAGGGCACGCTGGAAATCCAGTTCGTTCGCGACGGGCCGCCCGCCGACGCTCACAATGACGTCCCCCATCCTCAAGCCCGCTTTTGCGGCCGGGAGGTCGGGAAAGACTTCCGTCACCGACAGCCGGGCACCAATACCACTAGCTGATGCAAACCGCAAGCCAAGCATGAGATTTTTCTGGTTGATCTCCGCCAGCAGCCGGGCCGCGGCTTGAACCGCGCGGTCCACTGGTATGGCAAAACCGATGCCTTGGGCCCCAGCCCGGACGGCGACGTTGATACCCACCATCTCGCCATTGATATTCAGCAACGGCCCTCCCGAGTTGCCAGGATTGATACTGGCGTCTGTCTGGATGAGGTCTTCGTAGAACTGCGAGTCGCTGACCTGTACCGCCCGGTGCAGGGCACTTACGATTCCGCGCGTTGCCGTGTGCTCATAGCCGTACGCATTCCCCAGGGCAATGACGGACTCTCCCACCATGAGGTCGAACGACGTGCCGATCTGAATCGTTTGCAGAGGGCGATCAGCGTCGATCTTGATGATGGCGAGATCGGTCTCGGAGTCGCGGGCAATCAATTTGGCAGTATAGCGGCTGCCGTCGTACAGATTGACCTCGATCTCACGGACGCCATCAACGACATGGTGGTTGGTGATGATGTAGCCGCGTTCGTCGATGATCACGCCCGTCCCCATGCCATTGACCCGCCGCGAGGCATCGGGACGGGTCCCGGAAGCCCCCGCCGCGGTCACCAGAGTCTTCTCGCCCCGGATGTTCACCACCGCGGGCCGAGCCTTGCGTATGGCCACCACGATGGGGGTCTCTCGCAGATCCTCCGCGAAGGACCAAGCCCCTGGCAAACCAAGGCCCCAGACCATGTATAGGGTAAGACACCAGACAAACGTTGCGAAGCGGCGAGGAAATGGCATAGCTGGGCAGGCCGTCGGTCTTAGGGTGAAGGTCCGCGCAAAGGCCTCTTGCATACCGGAATCGAAAGGCGTTCCCGGCCTAGAATCGTTACATCGGAACGAATCCACACCGCCTTGACCGGGCCACCCTCCTCCGGAAAAGTCGAACAAGCTTGCCTCATCGGTAATTGTCACGCAGATACCGCATTCACACAGGTGCCGTAAAACTCCAGACACAGTGCGACATTCCCCTCGCTAAGGCACGAGCGAAGACTGCTCCCGCACCGGCTCACACCGGGCCCCCATTTCATTCCCGAAGTATTGCTCAACGCGTCGGCCGGTCGCACCCGCAAAAACGCGACTCTTGGTCGGACTCTTGGCACGCGTGCCCCAAGAGCGGCTTGCCGGTCGCCGCTGCGAGACCAGCTACATCGAGGCCGGTCAGTGCTACAGCGCAGGCCAGCTTGCTTCGATCCATTTTGGTAAGAAAACACAGCGCCTCGCAGCACATGCTGGGCACATGATGCCGTGAGGCAGACTTCGCGCTGTAGGATCGGCTCCATACAGGGCTTTGCCCATCGCCGCGGGCGGGCCAAGTAAGCGAAGAGGTGCTGCTGCATCCAGCCCGGGCGTGCTGCGAGCCCTGGACTAGACATTTCGGGGCTGAAATGAACGTCAGCGGCGGGCCGTGCGCTGCTGACGGTTACCCGACGAGGAGCTGTCGCCGGGGACGATTACCTTCGGATCCGCGAACTGAAAGGGAGAAGCGGGAAGAAACACCCAGGCTGTATCCTGGCGGGATCGGACAGCGGTTCCGCCAGAGCCGACAACTCCTGGTGCCGCTCTCCCGTCGGTCGCGCCAACTGGCCCGACTCCGCCCATGCCCCGCCAGCCCGCACTATCCCACACCTGGGGCCGGACGGTACTGCTGCCTGACGGTTCGCTCCCGGGCACCTGCAAGGGATCTTCCGGCGGCAACGGCGCCGGCGTGGGTATCACTTCACGGGTCTGGCTGCCAGACGATGCACCATTGCCGCCATTCGCTTCACGCCTGCCACTGGCGTCACGCCCGGTATTCGTATCATTCGCGTCACCCCCATCATTGGCCTCAGGCCCATCATTGGCCTCACGATGCCAATCGCGGGAGAAGTCGCTGCGTCTTTCGGCAGAAGTGGGAAGAGCGGCCTGCTCGTCCGTGGAGGAAATCCCGTTTTCACCCTTCTGCAAAAGGTCGTCCGGAATCACCCGGGGATAGAATACTGGTCGCGTCGGCAGGGGGAAAAGCTCGTCCAAAATAGGGGGCGGTGTGGGCCCTGGGGGTGTTCCTTCGTCGGGTCGCCCGACTATCCCCTCCCGCGCTAGCCAACGGACGTCGCTCATCAGGCCTCGCAAGCGACAACCCATGCCTTGAAGCCGGCAGCCCAGCTTCCAACAGGGCACGGGGGGAGCAGGCTCGCACACCGCGCTGCCCGTAACCGAGGAAGCCTGATCTTCGAGAGATCGACAGGTGGGAGAAGGGCATGTCCCGGCGGCACTGCACTCCCGATGGATGGAACAGCCGCCCAGGCTCAAGGCCAGGAGGCAAGCGATCCCAGATCGGTTCCACCATCGGCAGGGTACGAGCGACACTGGCCTTCACCGCAAAAGGGTAACCAAGAGGCTACGATCCCAAATCAGACTCCACTATCAACTAGTGCATCGGCAAACCCACCCGCAAAATCGACAAAACCCGCATTGTCGTATAAACCTTCCCGCAACTCTCATAACAGCCATTCGACCCATCCTCTCATCAGCCCTCTGGCTACGTTCGCGGTGGCTGGCATCTCCATTCCCCCCTTATGGAGGCGCATCCATTTTTTACGAACACGTTTCAATTACGCTCTCAACCATCCAACCTGGTCGAGTACACCACGCAGGAAAGAAAAGACAGGGCGATTGTTTAGAATGCGGCGACTCTACTGATTGTTCATAATGAAACGAATCTATCGATTACGAAAAAATTACAGACAGCCACGTTCTCTTGCCGAAAAACCCTTAGGGACATTGCCCCCAACTAAACCCTGAATTTGGCAAAACGCATTCCTGGTGCGACTTGCTTTTGTTGGTGCGACTCGGTTTTGTCCCTGGGGCGGTGATACTGACGGGGATTCCCCTCATGCAGAGCAGATTTTGGCTGTATATCCTTGCTACCTTGATCCTTCTCTCGGGATGCCGAATGTGTTCCAGCCCCTATGACTATTGCGGGCCAACCTTCCTCGGCCACTCCGACGGGAGCGATTGCCACTCCTGCTCCCCGGTCGCCGGCCGTGCCGGATCCGCCATCGCCCCGTCGCAGGATCTTCTGATGACTGCGGACGAAACTTCCGGCGCCTCGGGCGATGTGGAGGAAACGGTCTCAGAGGAGGACACCGCCACCGCAAGCGAGTTCCGACCCGCACCCGCGGCAGATTACACGACCCATCTTCGATCACCTTACACCATCACACACGAGCCTGTGATCGATTTTGGTGTGCCGCCCGAGAACATCATCTCCATCACGGATCGGAAACTAGAGGCCCCGCCGACGGAATCCACAACTGCCCCCAAGGATGCTTCGGTATATCCAGCGACGAACGCGCTGGCAACTCAGGCAGAAGCGAGCGCGCCGGCAACTCAAGCGGAAGGCCGGCCTCTCGCGGGGCGCGGGGTTCCAGATCAAGGAAGCTCTGACGGCGGTTGGACAGCGTGTGGCAACCGCCCCGAAATGCTCCGGTGACCGATCTTTGCCACAGTCCCTCGATCGGCCTCCGCGGGTCCAGTGCCGATTCGAACGCAACACTCTTCCTCGCTGCCGGTAGTCGCCAGGTTTTCCCCCCGGGCAAAGTCTCCATGTGATTCGGGGCCTTCCCAGCGAATCCAGCCGTTGCCGGGTTGCACACAGGGGCATGTCGCGGTAATCTCCCTTCTAAGGATAGGGAACGGCTTCCTCGAAACGCCGGCTTGTGCGACCGATGGCGGGCCATCCTCGCACATGGAGGCGGCGAACAGACGCGATGTGCCCCATTTTTCGGAATGCCGCCCGTGAGCAGCACAAAACCAACCATCGATGCACCGCCGGTAGAGGCGGCGCGAGATCCGCCGACTGCTTTCAGCCGCATGCTCCTCAGCATGGGACCGGGGATGATCATCGCCGCAGCCGTGGTTGGCTCGGGAGAGCTGATCGCCACCACGCGGACCGGCGCCGAGGCCGGGTTCGCTTTGCTGTGGCTCATCGTCATCGGATGCATCAGCAAGGTTTTTGTTCAGGTTGAACTGGGACGGCATGCCGTGGTCACGGGCCGGACCACCATGGCCGCCATCAACGCCTTGCCAGGCCCTCGCGCCCGCGTGCACTGGATGCTGTGGTATTGGCTCGTCATGTTCATCGTCAGCCTGGCCCAATTGGGCGGGATTGCGCATGGCGTGGGCCAGTCCCTCGCTCTCGCCCTGCCCTTGAACGGCAGCTACCAACGCTTGCTCGACGCCCAGGACGAATGGGCACGCCGCTTGGCCCCTCGGAATGGCGGTGCGAAGGCCCAGCCGGATGCGGGCCATCAAAATACCGGCCGGCAGGATACCGAGCGTCTCATCCCTCCCGCCAAAGCCGTCTCGAAAATCCCGCCACGACCCGATTACGGTACCGTGGGTTACATGCTGACGGACGACATCCTTTGGACAGCGATCATTTGCATCGGCACTATCCCCATCCTTGTCCTCGGGCGATACGGAACCATCCAGTGGGTGTGCACCCTTTTGGTGGCAGCCTTCACCGTCGTCACCGTGTGGTGCGTGATCGCCCTGCAATTCCAGCCCGACTGGGCCTTTTCCCTGACGGACATCATGGATGGCTTCCGTTTTCGCCTGCCGTCGGGAGTGGATCGTTGGACCGCCGTCGGCACGGCCCTGGCTACTTTCGGAATCATCGGGATGGGCACGAATGAGCTAATCACATATCCCTACTGGTGCCTGGAAAAAGGGTACGCCAAGCACGCGGGCCGCTCCGATGGCTCACCAACCTGGATCGCTCGAGCACGTGGCTGGATGCGCGTCATGCAGTGGGACGCGTTTCTCACCATGGGGGTCTATACCTTCGCGACGGCAGCCTTCTATCTGTTGGGGGCCACGGTGCTGTTTCGCGCTGGACTGAGGCCCGAAGGTTCCCGCCTGATCGTCGCGCTCAGCCAAATGTACGCCCCGGTTTTTGGAGAGTGGACGCAGGCCGTGTTTCTTGCCGGGGCGGTGGTTGTGTTATACTCCACCTTTTTCTCAGCCACGGCAGGGCACGCACGGGTGGCATCCGACGCGCTGCGGTTATTCCTGGGCCGCGCGGATCGAGTTGAGCAGCCCCCGAAATCCTGGGTCATTGCCTTCAGCGTCGGTTTTCCGCTATTCAGCCTGGCAACCTGCATCCTGTACCGAGAACCGGTCTCGCTCATCATCGCCAGCGGATTCATGCAGGCGATCATGCTGCCGATGCTGGCGGGAGCGGCGATCTTCTTCCGCTATCGCACCTGCCCTGCGGAGTTGCGTCCCGGCCGGGGATGGGATATTCTCCTCTGGATTTCGGCGTTCGCTTTGCTCACCGCCGGTGTGGCTGGGGCGTTTTTCGCCGTGCGACCGTGGCTTTTCGGCCGCTGATTCCCCCAAGGGCAGCGCAATCCCAACCAAGGTTCAGTAATGCCAAGCTCGGCCGCTTTTGGCGAAAAGTGATATAGTCCTACAGCGCAAAGTCGGTGTGGCTGCATGATGCGCCCACCATACGTTCCAAGCCATTCCATGCGTGGTTTCCCATCACCACAAGATGTTGAGAACAACCCAGCGCTGTAGTGATAGGTGAACGTAAGATCCATTGCTTGAAAGACTTCTGTTACAAGGTCATTGTCACGGAGGGACCTACGCGTTTAAGGACCAAGTATAGCTCGCATGACGCCCAGCCTTGGCCAGCCGCCCTTGCGGATAGGCAGAGCACGGGGCTGTAGCCCATCGCGGAGGTCGCCCACACGCCGTGCTCGCCCCCGTTCCGTAATTCCTCCCATTCGCGTACCGTGTCGCCGAAGACTGCGGGCGCGGACGCCATCTGAACGGGAGGGCGAGGCACCGCCTGGCGCATTCTTCGTTTGCTCATGGTAAACTAAATTTCTAGAGATGCGTTGCAAAACGGGTCGCAAACCAATCTTGCGAGGCCTCGGGAGCTGCCTCACCGCGATTGTTTCGCCATGCAACCCAACGGAACCATGTCCGAATCGGGAACCAAGTCATGAGTAACCCCGCTGAACTGCCCGAAAAGCGAAAAACCTCGTCGCTGGAATCTATTGACGACGCGTCAGAAGCAAAGCTCGGAGCCAGTCCCATCCCCGCTCCTCCCCCGCCAGATGCCACCGACGAACCCAGGCAGGCCGAAGCGGACGACATGCTCCTGGAGCTTCCGGAAGACGAGCTGCTGGATATTCCGGAGGCCGAGGGGGTGAGGGTGACGCATCGCGCATCCGATGAGGGGGACGACGCCGTCCACGATCGCCAAGACCCAACAGCCGAGGAGGAGCAGCAACGCATCGGGGACGAAGTCTTCGAACTTGCCAGCGATAGTCGTCCCAACGACACGGAGATTCTTTCCAAAGCACTCACCGAGGATGGCGAAGCAACCCCCGAGGCAGGAACAGGCATTGGTATCCACGACGCCAACGCCGCGTCCCTTCCAGAGGCATCGCCTCCCGCGCCCGCCTCCGCCGAAGACGGCAGCGTTTCGGAGGGAGATGCCGATGTCGCGTCGCGGACAGAGCTGGAGAACGCCGAGGAACCGGCTGAGGCACCCATCCTTGTCCGTGCTCCGGATGGGGCCGACCTCTTCGCTTTGAGCGAGTTGATCATCGAACCGTCGGGGCGGCCATTGGGAGAAACGGCTGCCCGCTGGATCGGCCGAATCCTCGCAAAGCTCGAGGAAGCAACCACCCCCGACGGGGACATCGACGAGCCACGGATGGAAGCCTGGATTCGCGAAACCGTCTTGCCGTCGATTGCGACGGGTGAGGCACCCGATGAAATCGCCGAAAGCTTTTCGTTTACCCCCGCCGGTGTCAGCGAGGAGACCTCCGTGCGGGACCGTCTCCGGGGAGATGGCAAGAAGAAGTCACTCCTGGGAGAGTTGGTGGGGATCGTGTTGGGGGGGGTCGGGGGGCTGTTGATCGCGTATTACGCCCTGAATTGGTTCGGCGGCCCACGCTACGATTTCGCCAACATTCCGCTCCCCGGCATAAAACACACCTATCGCCATGCGCCGCCCTGGTTGAAAGCCTACCTCCAGCCGATCGAGAAACAGCGATCCGGCGACTCAGAAGGCTCATCGCCCGACTCGCCATAAGGGGTAAGCGGTAAAACGAACTCCCGGGAACGACAATCCCCGCGAGCATGTCAGAGCATAGCGAGGGAAATCAATATGTGCGACATATCTAGCCGTTCCTGGGCGAGGCGTTATGGCAGCATCCGTTGCGGCATTCCAATTCCGCGATTTTGCGAATCCTGCGCAAGTGCCGATCTCCTTCGAACTCCGTGCGGAGCCAGATCTCGACAAGCCGATCGGCGACTCGAGGCCCTAGGATGTCGGCAGCCAGGCAGAGGATATTCAGATCGTTATGCCTGCGGCTGACCTCGGCGGTGATCTCGTCGTGGCAGGGCGCCGCACGAACCCCAGGAAACTTGTTGGCCACAATGGCCATCCCCAATCCACTGCCACAAATCAAGATGCCACGATCCGCGCTTCCGTCACTGACCCGGCGGGCGACATCGGCGGCGACCTCCGGATAATCCACGGCCTCTCCATCAACGCCCACGTCCACGACCTGGGCACCTAATCCCTCGAGCAAGACGAGCACCTTGTGACGCAGTGTGGACCCGCGGTGATCGCTGCCGATGGCGACTCGCATCTTGCTGGCGGCCGATCCGATCAAGACCTCTCCCTCCGGCTTCCACGGTATCAAGCGATGACCCGGCAATAGCATCTCGATTCTCGGCGAAACAAGAACCAATATTCAAATCTAGCCTAATCCTGCGGCAGGGGCAACGCGTTCGCTATCACCATCCCCCCGCGAGGTTCGGCCCCTTCGAGGGGCATGGCTGCTACAGCCAGCCCGCTGGGGGGGCACTCGCTCAATTTCACCTGGTGCATTTATCGCTCCAGGAGGCCAATGCCTCTGGCTCCGGAAGACGTGACCGCGCGTTTCCCCCCGCACCGGACAAGACTGTCGAGCCAGAGGGCATCGATTCGGGCGGCTCCGGAAGCGGCGCCTTTTCCTTCACCTGGCCAATCTCATGCAAGGCTCCCACTCGCGTCAGGTCCGGCCAGAGCTTCATCACGACCGCTACGGAAACGATAGCCCCGACACCTCCAAAGAGGACGGACCCCACCGGGCCGAAAAGTCGCGCTGTTACCCCCGACTTCAGGCCTCCCAAGTCATTGGAAAGAACGATGAAGACAGTATTCACCGCCGACACTCGCCCGCGCATGGCGTCCGGCGTCAACATTTGAACCATCGTATGTCGGACCACCACGCTGATATTATCGAAGGCGCCGACGAGAAACATCATGGCCAGCGAGAGCGCGTAGTTCTTCGACAGTCGGAACACGATCGTGGCGGCCCCGAAGGCCGCTACCGCCAAGAGCATGTTTCGGCCGGCACGCCGCATCGGCGGGAGGTGCGCTAGGAGCATGGCCATCACGATGGCCCCCGCCGCCTCCGCGGAACGAAGCATTCCCAATCCAGTTGGACCGACCCGGAGGATGTCCTCGGCATAAACGGGCAGCAGGTATGTGACCCCACCCAAAAGTACGGCCAACAAGTCGAGGCTGATGGCCCCCAGGATCATGCGGTGACGCAGGACGAACCGCAACCCCTCCCAAACGCTCTCCGCGGTTTCCGTCTGTGAGGGGGCATGGACCTGGGGACGGGGGGTGACAAACATCATCAGCCCCAGGGCAGCAGCCCGAAAGCCCATCACCGCCAGCATGGCCGCGGCGGCATCCTTCTCAGATCCCATCAGCAGGCCACCCAGCACCGGGCCGGTCATCGTTCCCAATTGGAAGATGCTGCTATTCCGGGCCACGGCGTTACTGAAATTCGCAATCGGGACGATCAGCGGCAGAATTGCGGCCCGCGCCGGCGTACCCAGGGCCTGTGCCGCGGCGGTCGCGGCCAGCAAAACGTAAATCCAACCCACCTGCCCATGGTAGATGGCCAGCCAAATGCCGACGCTCGCCAAGGTTATCATCGCCAACGTGACTACGACCAGCCACTTACGATTCCAACGATCGGCCAGGTGCCCACCCATCAGCGCCAGTACGATGACCGGCAAGGCCTTGGCGAGTCCCAACCACCCCAGGGCCATCGGGTCGCCCGTCCGGTCATAAACATACACCCCCAGCGCCACCAGTTCGATCTGCGAGGCAAAGACCATGGCAAACCAGGCGGGGGCGTACCATCGATAACTTGGCGACCGCCACGCGGCGTAGGCATCGCGGCGGGGGTCCACGGGCACCGAAGGGGACATAAGTTGAGTGCCAAACTCCAGGAGGCAGTCTACGACAGAAGCGGCCGCGGCATCGGGAGGTGCACCACGCGGGAAAGTAGCGCAAAAACAATCCCGCCGTGGTAGGCATCCCGACACGCGACCGACCACGGCGGTGAACACCTTCCTGAATCATACGCCAGGTTCACGATTTCGTACACCGGCTCGGAATGGATTGGAAGAAATTCGGCCCCGCCGATTCACGAGACCTCTTGGCCGCTCATTCAACCTGGTTCAGCAAACCAACCAAGCACGGAACGCACTTGGCGTCAACACACGTCGTCGAAGCCGGAGGAATTGGCATGAGTTGCGAAAAGCCCCACGAAGGGCTGTGCCCCAGCGACCTCAGCCCCCCATCGTCAGCGAAAGCTGTTTCAGCGGAAGATGTCGCGGTCCAGCATCCGATATTGGATGGCCTCGCTCACATGAGCCTCGCTGATTTCGTCGCTCCCATCCAGGTCAGCGATCGTTCTTGCCACGCGCAGGATTTTGTCGTGCGCCCGGGCCGAAAGCCCCAGCTCGGTCATTGCCGCCTGAAGCAAGGATCTGGAGGTCGGCCCCAATTTGCAGTGCTTGCGGATTTGCTGGTGCGACATTTCGGCGTTGCAGCGGGCACGGCTGCCTTGCAGGCGCTGCTGCTGCCGCTGCCGCGCCTCGATCACCACTCGCCGCGCATCGGCGCTGGTGGTACCATCCCGCCCGCTCGAAAGCTCCTGAAACGGCACCGCCGGGACCTCCAAGTGGATGTCGATCCGATCCAGCAGTGGCCCCGAGATTTTCGCCATATAGCGTTCGATTTGCGGCACCGTGCAGTGGCACTGCCGCCGGGGATCGCCGCGATACCCGCAGGGGCAAGGATTCAGCGCCGCAACCAGCATGAAATTCGAGGGAAAGGTGGTACTGAAACTGGCCCGCGCGATCGTCACCGTACGCTCCTCCAACGGTTGGCGCAAGACCTCCAGCGTGCGGCGGTTGAATTCGGGCAGCTCGTCGAGGAACAGCACGCCGTTGTGTGCCAGGCTGATTTCCCCCGGGGTGGGCGTAGAACCTCCTCCTACCAAGCCGGCGTCGCTGATAGTGTGATGCGGGGCCCGAAACGGCCGAACCGCCAACAGCGGTTTCTCCGGATCGACCTTGCCCAGGGCGCTATAAATGCGCGTGGTCTCGATCGACTCGGCGGGGGTGAGATCGGGGAGAATGGTGGGCAACCGCCGGGCCAGCATGGTCTTTCCTGAGCCAGGCGGGCCGACCATGAGTAGATTATGCCCACCCGCCGCCGCCACGATCAAGGCCCGCTTCGCCATCTCCTGGCCACGCACGTCCGCCAGGTCGTCCTCGTACGCCGCATAGCGGTGGAACAGCTCCTCCAATTGCGAGGGGTGCGGCGGAATCTCCACTGCACCGTTCAGAAAGGCCACCGTCTGCGTCAAGGAATCGACGGGAATGACCTCGATGGCCTCGACGATGGCGGCCTCGGGCGCGTTGTAGCGGGGCACCAGGATTCCGCGACACCGCCGCCTCTTGGCCAAGGTCATGGCCATCGACAGGGCACCCCGAATGGGGCGGACCGTGCCGTCCAAGGCCAGTTCGCCGACCACCGCATAGCTCGTGAGCCGCCCCGGATCGAGTTGCCCTCCCGCCGCCAAAATCCCCAAGGCGATGGGCAGGTCGAAAGAGGCCGCCTCCTTGGGCAGATCGGCCGGTGCCAGATTGATGATCGTGCGGTTCTCCGGGCGCTCGAAGCCGGAGTTCACGATCGCGCGATCCACGCGGTGCGTGCTCTCGCGGACAGATGCCTCCGCCAGCCCGACGATCACCGTCTTGGCCAACCCAGAAGGCGAAACATCCACTTCCACCTCCACGGGAATGGCATCGATCCCCACAAGGCTCAATGTCGTCAGCTTTGCCAGCATATGCGTACCGCCCCGGCGGACTGCTGTTTCCGACCCAGCCGCTTATTCTGGCCGCTTTCACCGCCAGGGGCAAGACACGGGAGCCCATTTTCGCGACGCCAAGACGCAGGTTATCGGTTGAGATTGGAAACCAGCGGCGCCACACGGATGACCGCTGCCCTGGCCTGGCTACGAACGTCAAGTCAGGCCGCCCACGCTCCGCCTTCCGCCGCGTGACCTGTCGCGTCCTGTTTCGTGCGCCAGCCCAGCGTTGCCTGCTTGACTCAACGTCTTGTGGTGGTGCGACTTAGCGCCTCGTAACACATAAGGCTACAGCGCTAGGTCGTTTACTTGACTCAACATCTTGTGGTAATGGGAAATGACGCATTGCAACGTAAGACGGGCGGATCATACGGGCACACGGACTTTGCCCTGCGGTAATAATACTGGGTCCGTCTTTAATCAGGCGGACTTCACGATGTAGCCTCAGGGCCGCCGTGGCCCGGCAATCCATTCCAGATTGCTGATCCCCGGCTTGGGCAAAGGATAATTGCCGGTCGCGTCTGGCAAGGTGGGCGGGTCCATGCCTAGGGTAGCCTCTTCGGGCAAAGGTCGATAGGCGAAATCCATGCCAGCCACGTCCTCGAACCGCATGGCCTGCCCCGTGTAAACTGCCAACTGGCCCAGTACGGTGATCATCGTACTCTTGGCCATGTGGTAGCCGCTGTTGTAGGGTTGCCCCTTACGGATCGAGTCCATGAGCGTATCGATTTCCGTCTGGTAGGGGTCGTTCTGCTCCCCCTCGAACTTCCAATTCGTCTCCCCTTCGATTCGCTTCTGCCCCAAGTAGCAAACCCCTTTCGTGCCCCTGATGATATCGCTGGCGTTGCCGTAAGTTCCATTCTGCGTCCGGCACATGGCGTACACCCGGGCGCCGCTATCGTATTCGTACACAACGGATTGATTGTCGTACATGTCCCCCAGCCCCTCGCCAAAAGACGCGGCGCGGCCACCCAGCCCAAAGGCCCAGGCGGGCATCTCCTCCTGCAAGGCCCAGGTGACACGATCCAAGTTATGAACCAGCGATTGCGGGAGGTCGTCCCCGGAAAGCCAGCAGAAGTGATACCAGTTCCAAAATTGGAATTCGAGCTCGGAATGCTCGGGCTTGCGGGCAAAGACCCGGTACGGGGCACGGAGGAACATCGATTGCACCGCCACGATATCGCCCAGGATACCGTCGTGAATCCGCTTCATGGTCTCTTGCCAGCCCAGGTCGAACCGGCTTTGGAGCCCCGAAACGAGACTCAGCCCCTTTTCCTTGGCCAGATCGCAGGCCGCCTGCATCCGCCGCACCCCAACCGGGTCGATTCCATGCGGCTTTTCCACGAAGACGTGCTTGCCCGATCGGATCGCCTCTTCGGCATACATCGGGTGGAACTTGGAGGCGCACGCAATGAGCACCACGTCGCAGGCCTCAATCACTTTCTTATAACCCTCCAGACCGGTGAAGCGGTGATCGGCGTCAACCACCACGCGATCCGATGCTTGAGCCTTCAAGTTCTGATAAGCCGCGTTGAGCCTGGCCTCGAAGATGTCGGCCATGGCGACGATTTGAACATCCGGTCCGGCCTTCAAGGCTTGCGAGGCCGCGCCCGAGCAGCGTCCCCCGCAGCCAATCATTCCCACGCGGATGACGTCGCTTCCCGCGGCATGGACGCTCCGCGCCAAGGCCGGGCTGGCCAAAGCGGCCATTCCCCCCACCCCCGATTGTGCCAAGAAGGATCGCCGTGAAAAAGAAGCCTTGGAGGACATCGTGTTACCCATCGTTCATGCTCCTGTAGGAAAACCCATGAAACCCACCATCCGATCACGCCATCTCCGCATGCGTAGTGCGAAGGTATCCCAGGTGCGTGCTGCATCACCACCGCGCAACATTCAGGCTTCTTGCATCGTAACGGTTCACGGAACAGGCTGCGTATGACGCGGTGGCACTCACAACATTTTGTGCGATCCTTGAGCAATTGGTGCCCACGCGCAGAGCGTCTTTGTCACACGCTTCGTGAAAACACGTCGTGCTCCGCATGATTCCACCCGTGAACGGTTACCTCGCGTCGAGCACGAGACAGACCTGGATTTCTTCAACCGTTAGACGCAGTGGCTTCCTCGGGGATGCCCAGCGGTGCTCCGCAACCACTTCAAGGAGCGTTCGATCATCGGCCCGCCCTGCCCTTCACATTCCATGCTCAACGGGCCGCTATAGCCGCTATTGCGAAGGATCGTGAGGACCTGGCGAATATTGCCGGCGTTCACACCCTCGCCAATCGCACAATGACTCACGGCGATCCCCGTCTCTTGTCCGCGGACCGCCGCCGCCAGCGACTCGCTAACATCCTTGATGTGTACATGGTGAATGCGGGAGGCAAATCGTCGAGCGAACTGCACAGGATCCTGGCCCGCAATGAACGAATTGCCCGTGTCGAGGTTGAGCCGCAAATACGGGCTGCTGCAAAAATCCAGCATCTCGGCCAGGCGGTCGGGGTTGGTGGTGAAGTAGCCGTGCACCTCGATATTGATGGTGATCTGATAGGCCTCGGCGACTTCCATGATCTGTTCGTAGCTCCGCTTCATGAGGGCCATCGCCTCGTCGTCGGAAAGACCTTCCGGCCGATCCAGGCCATCGGTCGTGGCGATCCTGGGGCAGCCCGCCAGCTTGGCCCAGCGGATCGCGTTCAGCACGTACGGCACGCCATACAGGGGTCCATCCTTGCCGGACAGGGGATACGCGGCATCGATCTGCGAAAAGGCCACACCGTAGCGATCCATTTTCCGTCGCAACAGGAGCGGATCCTCGTACAACGCTACGTGCGGCTGGTACCCCAGACCGTGAATCCAGCTCACTCCGCCAATCACCCCACACTCGATGAAACGCAGGTCGTGCGATTGCGCCCATTGCAAGCACTTCTCGAAATTCCAATACGACGAATTGAAGGCGTCCGTGTGAAAGCTGATTTGCATGGGTTCATGGCTCCTCTCACGCGTGGTTCCCAGGACTCTGGTTGAAGCTCCTCGTCCAGACCGGCCGCATCCTATCGCCCGGCCGACCACAAACAACCGCGGCGATACAATGCCTGCACGCTGGGATTGCGTAGAGCGGGAACATCGTGCCCTAACACACAATGAAAGACCCGGCCCCTACCAACATTCAAGGTGAAAGCCATGGGATAGGCACGACCATCCACCCGCGAGACGGCCTGCGCCACCACATGAATGGGTGTATCTCCGGCCAAGCAGGTGTACAGCTCGTCGGTCGTTTCGAAGTTCGTCAACCCTTGCGTGATCGGGTGCTTTGCGTCCGTAATCACGACTTCGAATTTGCCGTACGGATCGTGTCCTCGCAGCGACGGATCCCAAACCCTACCAGCCAGCTTCTCAAAGTCGGATTGGAACTCTTGAAAGGCACCGCACGCGAAATGCACCAGAACCAGCCCCCCGCCGTCCTTCACAAACTGGTTCAAGGCGTGGAAGGCCGCCTGACCCGGCACGTTGGCGTCGTAGTTCTTGAAATGCATGACGATGGTATCATATCGCGACCAGTCCACGTTCCGCACCTCCGCCAGCCGATCCAGTACATCGACGTGAATCCGGCCGTCCTGCGACAAAGCCTCGACAAGAACGGGCGTGGTCTCCTGCCACCTGTGAGCGGGATAATCCTCTCCCGTGATCAACAGGCAACGAACAGGCTCGGCCCCGGGTTGATTATCGACAGGAGAGAGGGCTGGCCGCGAAGCCTGCTCTGCACAGAGGGGAGCAGATTGGCACACAATTACGCCGAGAAGGAGCACGCATCGCGGGAGAAAGCCGAAGGTGTTAGCTCGCGATCTTGGGCAAGCCCAAGCAAACAGGAGGTTGGAAAGACAGTGGGAATATGGGGTGGGTCCGGGAGGCATGGCGAGCGGCTCCGCAAACGGTGAGAAACGCTGGTCGCACGGTTCTGCGACCGATCGCCCTTAGCATAACCGCTGGAAGACCGCAGTCAACAGCGACACCTTGCCCGATGAGAGATACCGGTCGGGGCTTTATTACGAGAGCTCGCTCTTAGCCGGGCTGGTCCCCCGAGCTGAGTTAGCCGCGGGTGTCCAGGAATTAGATTCCGCAGACTACCCAGATTCTCAACCGCACAGATACACGAAACCGTGCGGCCAAATGTCCGAACACCATTGAAAACAAGGTTACCACTGTCAAATTCCCGGACACCCTCAGTTAGCCAAGCGGCTACTGAGGCAAGCGTTCACGGCTGAACTATAACGGAAAAGAAAAGATTTGTGAAGCAACGACGGTTGTTCATAGGTTCCCAAAGATTGTTCAGAGGTCCCTTGAGTCTGGAATGGACCGCCATTTCGACGAGCGTTGACAATGTCATTTCGACGAGCGCCAGCGAGGAGAAATCTTGCCCCTTTCGCGAAGGTTTCTCGCTTCGCTCGAAATGACAGGAGGGTGAGCGAGCGGTTTTGCAACCCCGAGAACCCCTGCGAACGACTATCTGCTGAGAGGCAAGTAACCGCAGCGTGGTACCGCGTAGTATTACGAGCGTGAACCGGCCTGCAAGGCCTGCATCACGCGATCCGTGATGGCTTGAATCAGGGGCTCGCGATCATCGTCGGGCATGGGACTCCCGTTGCCGTTCGGACTGTTAGCAGGCGTGGCGCAGCTGCCTTCTTGGAATCGCGGGGGCTGAAAGACTTTCTGATCCACCCCGCTTTCCTTCCAACTGCTCCGGAATACGTCGTTGGCGCACAATTCGCAGTTCTGAAGCTCGGCCCGCGGATCCTTGTAGCCCAACTTCTGTTTCAGATCCAAGAGGGCCTTGGCCTCCGGCTCCGTGAAATAGTTGATCCGTCCCAGACTCTGAGCCAGCATCAACATACGGCAATAAGCATCGAGGATCTCGGTGTACCAATACGCTTGCTCCACCGTATTGCCGAAGCTCACCGTGCCATGATTGGCGAGGATGATGACATTGCTTTTCTGCACAAAGGGGAGGATCGTATCGGCAAATTCCTGTGAGCCGGGCGTTGCATACCTCGCGATGGGAACTTCGCCCAGGAAGATTTCCACCTCCGGCAAGACGCACATGGGCACAGCCTCACGAGCGATTCCGAAGGCCGTCGCGTGCGGCGGATGGCAATGCACGACCGACTTGATATCGGATCGCGACTTCATGATCGCCAAATGCAGCTTGATCTCGCTGGTGGCCTTCCTCCTGCCCGCAATCTGCTTGCCATCCATATCCACGATGCAAAGGTCGTCGGGCTTCATGAAGCCCTTGCAAATCATCGTGGGCGAGCACAGCACCTCGTTTTCGCCAATGCGATAGGAAATATTGCCGTCATTCGCAGCGGCAAAGCCACGCTTGTACAGGCGATCGCCGATTTCGCAAATTTCCTGCTTGATCTTGTGCACGTTCAACATGGCAATTGATCCTCCGGACCTGCTTTTCCGGTTTTGGAGGCGGCCATCGTCGCGTTAGTAATCGCCCAACGGCCGCACGTCGATGTGATCCAGAATGGCAGCCACATAGGCGTCGACGGGCTTTGGCTCATCGAACGGTTGAGCTGCTTCTCGTCCCTCGCTAAAAGCCACGCGGCAATCCTCGTGCGAGGAGGTCTCGTCGTAAACGACCAGCTCCTCCGCTTGGGCCGCCGACCGGGCCAAAAGGTTATCTAGCGACAACGGCACCACAATCTTCCAAACCGCCCCCTTCAGGGAAGGGTGCGATCGATTTACGGTCACCGTTCCGATTACTTGTCCCACTCGCACTTCAACCCCTTCCATGCCTTCCGCGGCGGCCAGGCGACCCCATCGTTTGCGCCTTATCACTCCGAACCGAATCCCGCCGAACCGAACGTTTCGGCGAACTTAATCCTACAGCGCCAAGTCCGTGTGCCTGAATGATGCGCCCACCATACGTCGCAATGCGTTGTTTCCGATCACGACAAAATGTTGAGAACAGCGTAGCGCTGTAGCATGAGGTACTCGGCTAACTCAGGTATTTCGCAAAGGCATCCGGGCACTCACGACCCGCCCGAACAAATTCCAACATCATCCGTTTGATCTGGAAGACGCCTTGTGTCGCGTCAGCGACGAGGACGTTTGCGCCCACCGCAGCGGCATCGGCGGCGACTTCGCTGGGCCGCCGCCCCAAGACAGCCCGAACGCCTTCCAAGCGGTTGGCCAAACACAGGCCGGCCGCAACCTGCGAAGTGACCACGCAGGCCCGACTCCCCGGACGGCGGACGACCTCCGCCACCCGGTGCGAGGTCCGCACCAGGCAATCCAACTCCTCCGGCAGGACGTTCACGTCTGTACCGCGAAAAAGCCCGGCCAGTTGCTGAGCCGAGATCCGTCGCGTAACCAAAACGACGGGCAACAAGGTGCCCCCCACGCCGCTTCCCACATCTGCCCCGCTGCGATTGCGTTTTGGTACCGGGCCGTAAGTCACCACAATGCCGCGTTGCCGCAGCAGGTCTCGAACCGCTGGGGTCAAAATGGTCCCAGGTTGGACCAGCAAGCGCCGCACGCCGTTGAGCTGGCCATCCAGCGATGCCACGGTAACCACGCGATCCGGGATTGCCAACTCGCCCTCCCGCGCGGAGATGATCCGCGCTTTTGCGGCCGCTGCGATAGGCGGCGGGCTGGGGGAGGGCGTCTCGCACGCCGACGCAGCCTCTGCTTGCGGCTCCACGGCGTTTTTGTGCCCCAACGCCGCGAGCACCTCGCGTACGATCCGCTCCACCGTTTCGTTATCAGGTACGCCTTGCAGCTCTTGCATCAGTCGGCAATTCCAACCACGGACCAGCGGACGGGCGTTTTCTTATCTTGCAGTACCGATTGCGTGTGCTTCCCATCGCTGGTAATGATGACCTGATCTCCGATGCCTGCCCCCAAATGATCCACCGCCAGCACAGGGTCTCCGTCAGGCGACCGGCCGTCCGCCGCGATGGGCTGGACCAATAACAGACGCCATCCCTTCATGGAAGGGTGCTTGATCGTTGCCCTGGCCGTTCCCACCACGCGTCCCGCCAACATCCTGTACCTTGCCTGACCAATCGGCCGTTCCCGCTCCGTTATCGGCGTCTTCCGCCGCTGTTTTCCTGATGACCCACAAACCGCGGTCAACGCCCCAAAATCCGCAGACTGTCGATCATGGCGCAGCGGCGTTCCCGGGTAAACGTCAAGGGCGTGGTGATGCCCTCGCCTGTGGGACCGGCAATCGAGAACGACAGATAACCTTCGCCTCCCAGGCCCAAACCGGCCATGCACGGCCCGTTCTTGACGAAGATCGTCGTATCCAAGGCCCGTCCCATTTTCGTCATGTTGACCACATCGCGCGAATGGATGATGGCCGTATGCCGGAATCCATGTTCGCTGAGCCGTGCCCACTCGATGGCCTCATCCACGTCGCGGCAACGAACGAAAGGCACGAACGGCATCATTTGCTCGACTTGAACGAAGGGATGCTCGAAATCGGTCTCGCCGAAGATCATCTCCACGTTATCGGGGATATTTCGCCCGGCTGCGCGAGCCAGAACCGCGGCATCTTGGCCGATAAATTCCTTGACCGCAACATCGTGGCGGTGCGGGCCTTCTCCAACAGTGGTAATGGCCTTGGCGGTCAGGGCTTCGATCTCCGAGCCGTTGAGCCGTACCGCCCCCGCCCGTTCCATGGCCTCCATCAACGCATCGAAAATGTCCGCCACGGCGAAGACCTGCTTCTCGCCGATGCAGAGGAGGTTGTTGTCGTAGGCCCCTCCCTGAATGATGCAGCGTGCGGCACGATCCAAATCGGCGGTCTCGTCCACGACCACGGGCGGATTGCCTGGCCCCGCGACGATGGCTCGCTTCGCTTGCTGCAATGCTGCTTTGGCCACACCAGGACCACCGGTCACACATAAGATGGCAATATTGCGATGCTTGAAGATGGCGTTGGCTGTCTCCAACGTCGGCTCGGTGATGACGCAGATCAAGTTATCCACGCCCAAGTCTCGATAGATGGCTTGGTTGTACCGCCGCACGCCCTCCGCCGCCACGCGTTTGCCGCTGGGGTGTGGGTTGAAGACCACCGTGTTGCCCGCCGCCAACATGCTGACGGCGTTCCCCGTCAAGGTGGGCAGGGAATGCGTCACCGGCGTGATCGCGCCAATCACGCCGAAGGGGGCATGCTCGATGACCGTCAATCCGTGATCGCCGCTGAAGACCTCGCTCCGCATGAACTCGACACCAGGTGAACGCTCGCCCAGCGTCTTCAGCTTTTCAATCTTGTGCGGCAGGCGTCCGATCTTCGTTTCCTCCATTTCCATCGTTCCCAGCTCCACACACTGTTCGATGGAAATGCGGCGGATATGATCGATCGCCCGCTTTCGCTCCTCGATGGTGCACCGCGAAAGCCGGTCGAAGGCCTCGCTGGCAGCGGCCACCGCCTCCTCGACATCCGTAAACAGCCCGAGCCTTCCCTGATAGCTACGCACGGCCGGCGCCGGTGCCCCCGGAAGGGCTCCCGACCCGTTGCTCTTCAAGCGGTGGAGAACTTCTTCGACTACGGAACGCACCAAATTCTCGTTGACTTGCATCGCATTCCTCCTCACGGGAATCGCCGTTTCACGCGGCGATCGAGATTCGCACTGATGGGGGGCTGCGCCGCACCACCTCGGCTGAGCAGGGCCTGCCTGCCGGCGGGCGATGGGCTATTCTCATGGGTTCTCCGCGCGGCCACAGGCCATGCCCGACCGTGCAAAACAATTCAGCCCCGCTTCCCGTCCTCCTTGTCGTACACGCACGTCTCCTTGACGTGCACCTGATCGACGATGGCAATGATGACCGTATCCACGGGGAGATTTTTGGTCTCGGGAGTGAGCCGGGCACTGGAACCTTGCACGATCAGCACCAGCTCGCCCTCGCCAGCCCCCACCGTGTCCACGGCAACGAAGGTACGTCCTGTCCCCACTAAGCGGCTGCGCGTCTCCGGGTCGAGACGGCACGGCTCGACCGTCAACAGCTTGTGGCCGACCATCGAGCCGACTTTGTGCGTAGCGACCAAACTGCCGGTCACGCGGGCCAAGAACATGATCAGCCTCCCGCCTGCAAAACGTCGCGAACCTGCCGAGCCACCATCAACTCCTCATTGGTCGGCATGGTCCAGACGCGAATCCGACCACGGGAATCGCTGATCTCGCACTCTCCGCGGGCATCGCGATTCTTTTGCGGATCCAACACAAGGCCCAATTCCTCCAGATTGGCACACACCGCGGACCTCAGTTCCGCGTCGTTCTCGCCGATGCCGCCCGTGAAGACCACCATGTCCGCCCCGCCCAATTCGACGAAACAGGCGCCGAGATAATGGCGAATCGCGGCGGTGAAGACATCGATGGCCAAGGCGGCCCGCGAGTTGCCCTGGGCCGCGGCTTGGCGTATGTCGCGCATGTCCGTGCCCACCCCGCTCAAACCCAACAAGCCCGACCGGTTCGCCAAGGCATCCAGCGTCTGTTCCAGCGTCCAACCCGCTTTGGCCATCACGATCGGAATGGCGAAGGCGTCGAAATCCCCCACCCGATTGTTGTTCGGCAAACCGGTCTGGGGGCTCATTCCCATACTAGTGAAGACGCTTTGACCATTGCGGATGGCGCACAGCGAACTGGACCCGCCCAGATGACAGGACACGACACGAAGATCGTTGCGTCCCATCAGCTCGGCCGTGCGAACCGCGATATAGCGGTGGCTGGCCCCGTGAAAACCCCAGCGCAGCACATGCCACTCCGCCCACTCGTAGGGCACGGCATAATACCGGTTTCGATCGGGCATGGTCCGGTGAAAGTCTGTCTCGAAGGCAGCCACCAAGGGGATGCCCGGGAGCTTTTCCCGCAGCAATCGCATCGCCGCAATGTAGGGTGGATTGTGGGCTGGAGCCGTGGACGCCATCTCTTCCATCGCCGCCAGTACGTCTTCAGTAACCCGCTGCACCCCGGACACGCGGCCCCCATGCACCGCCTTGAAGCCGATGGCCGCCACCTCCGCGGCGTCCCGCAAACAGCCCAACTCCGGGTGGGTCAATTGCTCCAAGCAGCACCGCACGGCCACGGCATGATCGGGGACGGGGAGCTTCTTTTCCAACCGCTTCCCGGCGATTTCCGCCGTGATCGGGCTTTCCTTGGCCCCAATGCGCTCGATGCCGCCGCGCGCGATCTGCCGCTCCGACGTCATGTCGAAAAGGCGATACTTGAAGCTCGTCGAACCGAGATTGGCGACCAAAACCTTCATACTCCGTTCTCCTCGCTCGACATCCTATCCCGGGAGTCCCAATGTCCAGGGTAGTGCGAAGCCGGGACCGGCCCCTCGTTCACGCGACACGTCTCGCCCGAAACCGAGGAGCCGCTACGACTTCGTACCGTGGGCCAATGCCTTGCCTCAGCTCAGGTACGCGGCGATCACACCTTCCGCGGGGCGGGGAATGATGTGGCTGGCCACCAATTCACCGACCTGCGAAGCAGCATTCGCACCGGCTTCCACTGCGGCTCGCACACTGCCCACATCGCCGCGGACGATCGTCGTCACCAATCCGCCGCCGATCTGCACGCGCTTCACGATCTGGACGTTAGCGGCCTTCGCCATCGCATCTGTCGCTTCCACCAAAGCCACCAAACCCTTCGTTTCAATCAATCCAATGGCGTCTTGCATGGTAGAGATACCCTTTCTTTTTTCAACAATCCCAGCTCGAGTACTTTTGCGAGGCGTCATGATGAATCAATCCGCCTTGGATTCCTTGACCATGGTCGCCGGCAAAACCGCCGAAAGCTCATCATGAGGGCGAGGAATGACCTGCACGCTAACCACCTCGCCGATCCGCGCGCCAGCCGCCGCACCGGCGTCCGTGGCCGCCTTGACCGCCGCCACATCACCCGTCACAAACACGCTCACCAATCCGCTCCCCACCTTGTCCCAACCCAAGAACTGCACATTGGCAGCCTTGAGCATGGCATCGGTGGCTTCCACCAGGGTCACGAAACCCTTGGCCTCAATCATGCCTAAAGCTTCCATTGACTTTGCCATCGTTTTCTACTCCAGGGGTACGAACCAAACCGAACTCACATTTTCCACTTGGATGCCTCGGCCTTTTCCGCGGCCTTCCGGCATCCGACGACGAACTTCTGCCTTTTACCCTGCTTGGGTGATCTCCCCTCCGCCTCCGATTCTTAGGGCTTGAACAACTCGACTCGCACCGCGTGATCGATATCCGCGGCGTTCCCTTCATCCGTATCCAGATGCACCTCCAGCTTGCTGGTTTCATCCGCACGGACCAACAAGCCCTCATACACCGTCGTGCAAGATCCCGATTCGATGCGCAGAGACATGCGATCGCCGTTTTGGACGCCGTAATAGTCGGCATCCCGGAGGTGCATATGCACGTGCCGCTCGGCGCGAATCACGCCTTCCTTCAAGTCCACCACACCCGCCGGTCCCACCAGCACGCATCCCGGCGTGCCGTCGATCTTGCCGCTGGCACGCACCGGGGCATCGATCCCTAGGGAAATGGCATCCGTAAACGCCAACTCCACCTGGGTCCGTGAACGCGTGGGTCCCAAGACGCGAACGCTGGGCAACATCCGCCGCCGCGGCCCCACGAGCATCACCGTTTCTTCCGCGGCGTAAAAGCCGTCCTGGTACAGCGGCTTCATGGGCGTCAATTGATGCCCCTTGCCGAACAGCGTCTCGACATCCTCCTGACTCAAGTGGCAGTGCCGCGCCGAAATGCTGACCACCAGTTCGGGCTTGCCCGTCGGGCCGCCCAGCAACTGCACCACGATTTCGCGGACGATCTTTTCCACCTGCGAACGATCAATCGGAGGTGCCACGCTCATGGTTCTCGGGTTCTCCTTCCTTAACCTGAATACCGGCCTTCCGCCGGAAGATGTTCCACCTGTGATCGCGCCTGCGGCCGTTCCCTGCCCCGGCTCTTTTGTCCCAGTTATTTTGCCCAGGCTATTTGTCCTGATTACTTTTTCCTGGTTACTTTGACCTGATTGCTTCGCCCCCGTTACTTTGCTCCAGCTATTTTCCCCAGCTACTTTGTCCCGGTTACACTCACGTACCGCTCTCGCCCAGCCGCGATCCGCGTTCAACCGCTCCGCACCGCAGAATTCGCGTCGCCCATGCCGATCTCTCCCACCGGAAGCGTCTGCCGCTCCTGCACGGGGGCCACCAAGAGCCTCACACCAACCGACTCGAGTCTCGCCCGCCATGCATCCACCAAGCTCTCGTCCGAGACGACGACTTGCACGGCATCCAACGGGCAGAGGTGCGTCAAGCTACAGTGCCCGAACTTGGAACTGTCCGCCACCACGATCACCTCGTCGGCGACCTCCATCATGCGGCGTTCGGTCTCCACCAGCAGAACGTTATTGTTGAAAAAGCCTTGCTCGTTGATCGCAGCCACGGACAATATCGCCTTCCGCACGCGCAGCGATCCGATCATCGCGTTGGCCAGCGGCCCTTGCGACACGCCGCTGCGAGGACAAATACTACCTCCCAAAAAGACTAGGTCACTAATCGGACTGGAGGCAAACAAATTGGCCACGGGAAGCGAATTGGTCACGACATGCACCGGCAGCCCGACCAATAGCCGGGCCACTTCATACGTCGTACTCCCGCCGTCCAGAAGGACGGAATCGCCCGGCTGAATCAACTCCACGGCTTTGCGGGCGATCGCCTTCTTTTCGGCCCAATTCATGGGTTGCCGCAGTTCGAAATGGGGCAATTTGGGCGTCTTACCGGTATATAAAACGCCGCCGTGAATCCGCTGCGCCTCCCCTTCCTCCTCCAATGCCTCCAAGTCCCGGCGGACCGTCGATTCCGACACGCCCAGCACGGTCGTCAAATCGTCCAGCGTGGCAAAGGTTTGCGCACGGATCAGCTCCAGAATCTGCTGCCGTCGCTCCTGAACAGTCAGCGTTGATGAACTGGGCGGCATAACGGTCTTCCTAAACCTTTAGCCCTACGTGGACCATCTCAACTCGAGAATCTTCACAGCAACCGAATCTCACCTCGATTATTACATCGTGACAGTTTTCTGTCAACTAGGTGAACCAAACTTTTCATGCCTAGCACAAACGTGAATCATTAATATCACGGAAACCTGTCGCAAATAGTGTTATTTCGATTTCGATTCCCAACGGCGCAGACCGCTTTCAACCGCATCTCCAGCATTTTCGGAATAATCCTCAAGGTTTTCCCAGATTTCGGACGATGGAAGTTTCCAGCACGGCGGACCGCATAGCGGCGAGTTTGCCGTCAAAACTACCCCAAACATTCGTATTTACCCCTTTTTCGAATTCGGTGGCCATGAGCGAGCAATTCCAGCGTCCAGGCAAGGACCCTCATCCAGAAACCGAAACCTGTTCGGAACGGAAAGCCGCACCGGAAGCCCAGAATCCTTCCCCCGTGCGATCATGCTCTTCCAGCTCCACATCGCGTTTGAGCGTTCTGACAGAAATACCCGACCTGAATCGTCCAGACGCGGATCTCGAAGAAATTGGACCTATTTCTCCTGGAGGCTATACCATGTGGGAAAAACCGGTTTGGCGTGGGGTCGTCCTCGGCGGGATAGTGATCCTTCTTCTGCTTGGGGTTTGGTTCATCTCACGCAATCGTAACGACGCCGGCGGATCGCGGGACAGCGCCGGCCGCTGGCAAGTCCCGGTTCCCCAGCCTGATGCGCCCGAGGCGCCCCGCTGGGGCTCCAATCTGGCGGCACCCTCTAGCCCTGGGCCATCGGCAGATGCCCCCCCATCGCCGACCACGGCCGGGGAATGGGATTCATACGGGTCGTCACCGTCCCCAGGGCAAACAGCAGTCCCGCCCAAGTCTCCATTGGGCTTCGACCTTCCGCCGGGGAACCGATGGGGAGAGCCGGTCACCGTAGCTGCCGGTCCTCAGCCCAGCGCAGACTCCCTGCCGCCGCAGTATTCTCAACCGCAAACCAGCCGAGCCGAGGCGTCGCTGCCGGTTCCCAGTTTCCCGCCCCAGGGGATGTACGCTTTGCCAGCTCAACAGGGTGCTTGGGACGCTGCCGCCTCGCAGGCGCCGGTCACCCAACCGCAGCCCCCGACCTGGGCCAATGCCGTCCCGAGCAGCGTGACGGAATCGCAACCCAGCAATGCCGCAGTATCGGCCTCGCTCCAAGAGGGCCAACCCTGCACGGTCCAAAACCCGTACTATCAGCCGGCGAACTCGATCCCTGAAGCGAGCCAGTATGCGGCCCAGAATGCCAGCGGCACAGCGTGGCCGGCCGCTCAGCCACCGGTCACTCCGGCGGCCCCGACTTCGAACTGGGCCGTCCAGCCCTCGCAGTCCCCTTGGCCGAACCTGCCCACAAGCTACCCGCAAAGCCAGCAAGCCTTTGCGAATGCCCCGGGCTACCGCTACCCCGGCTCGGAGACCATGCCGCCCGATGGTCTTCGCGTGGCGGCTCGCGACGGTAACAACGGTAATCTGACCGCCAGCAGCGGGTACGTCCCCGCCTATTCTCCTGACGGCGGCCGCCCAACCACCCCTACTTGGGCACCCAATCCAGCTGCCGCTCCGACCTATTCTTCACCGTCAGGTTTTTCACCGTCAGGCGCGGTCCCCGGTTGGAACCAGTATCCTGCCCCCTCTCTGCCCAGCAGTGTTCCCAACCTGCAACCCCAGGTCGTCGATCCGGGGGTGGTCCGAGCGGATTACACGGGGGCAAGCCAAGCGGCAAATGCGGGCAGCAACAGCGGCACGGTTCCCAATTGGCCCGCGACCGGTCAAGGTTCCGCTGCGACCCCGGGCACGTCGCCGTATTATTATCCGACAACGCCCCAAAACGCGCCCGTCTATCCCCAAACATCCACCTCGACGTGGAACACGTATCGTTAAGCGTCCGACGATCGACAAGGGCGTTTCGTAACGCGGAGCTGCGATTCGTTTAACGATTCTACTTGGCAAACATCCATCACCTTGCATGCTTCGCTGAGAGTCGCTTCGTCGAAGCCGATGAACGGAAACATCACAGGGTAGAAGGACACGCGAAGATGACACGCGTCGATCAGGCATTTCTTCGGCACTTGGACGCACTCGTGCCGAAACTGCCGGGCGTCGAGCAACCCGCCGTGCCCGAATCCGCTTCAACCGCGACCGGCCAAGGGGAAGCCCCAAAACCTGGTCGAAGCCGGGTGGCGGCCCCCCATTTTGTCCTCCGACGAGCAACCGTGGACGCCCCGGCCCCGTGGCCGGCCGCTCCAATCGAGGCACGTCCTGAAGCAAAAACGGACGACGTCCACGCGGCAGAAGACGTGCACGCGGCACAAGAACCGTCATCCACCCATCCATCACCAACGCAGAGACCGAGTATGGCGATCGATACCCGCACGGGGACCAATGACATCCTGTCTCTTCCCAATTCCCAGGCTGCGGGGGGACGTTCCGGCGGTTACGCACCATCCCTCGAGGTGGACGCCTTCGTGATCCCCCCGCTTTGCCGTACGTTGGCCGACCGCTACGGGGAGACCGCCCTTGCGCCGGTCGCCCAAGCCTTGGCTTCGGCAGCTCGGCGTGGCTGCTGCATCGGCGGCTTCCTGGGCTGGAGCGAGGCGTGCGGATGTACGGCGACGACCCTCGCCACGGCGATGCTCCTGGCCGATCGCGGCAAACGCGTCCTGGTCGTCGATGCGGCCGAAAACTCCGGCTTGAGTTTCCAGCTTGGCTTGGAGTTGGAGCACGGCTGGGACACCGCCCCGAACCAGCCGTTACGCGAGTTGGTGATTCGTTCCGTCGATGATCGTTTCGATCTCTTGCCGCGTTCCACGGTCGCTCAAGACTCCAACGCGGCGGTCGGCGCCGACCCCACCAGGCAGCAGTTGCCCCCGCCACCATTATGGCGGAGATTGGCGGAGCTGACCCCACATTATGCCTTCATCTTGATCGACCTGGGCAAAGAGCCTATGGAAAACGGCCCGGCCAGCCAAGGCCCCCACGCGAGAAACGACAGGCACACGGCGCAACGGAAAACGGATTTGATGGCCGCGTGTGACATACTGTTCCACATTCGGGATGCGCGGAACCGGCAAGACCTGCGCGTCGCCCCACGGCCGAACCTCGCGACAGCCGCAATGCCCCGCCAACGTGCCTACATCATCGATAATTTCGCGTCGGGCACGTAAAGGAAGCAAAGCCATCCTTGTAGCACAGGCTACATTGGGTGGAGCCGATCTCCAATCCGTCGAGAGGTACGATGATGTACGAGCGTTACTGGGAGTTGCGAGAAAGGCCCTTCAGCGACGACGCGTCGGGGGCATTCTTTCCCGCCGAGACTCATCAAACGGCCCTCTTGAAGCTCCGCTATGCGTTGGACAATCGTCATGCGGCCGTGCTTCTCCTCGGCCCCTCCGGGATCGGCAAAAGCCTCGTGATCTCCCGTCTGCGGCGTTCCCTGGCGGAGAACTACCGGCCGATCGTTCATCTCGCTTACCCCTTCGTCATGCCGTCCGAAATACCTCTCTGCATTGCCGCAGAAGCTGGCTGGGTCTCCGCCGACGGCGGCGCGATTGGCACCCCGCTTCTGTTGCAAACCCTGGATCGCCGACTTCGAGAAATATCGCGACGCGGCGAGCGGGCCGTGGTGATCCTCGAAGAAACCCATCTTTGGCGATCCGCGCGATTCTGGGAAACCCTCCGCTCGCTCTTGAACCTTCCAGCCGGCGAGACTCCGGCATGGACCTTCATCATCTCGGCGCAGCCCGACATTCTGCCGACATTGCGAAGCCTGCCGCACCTGGAAGAACGGTTCTCGCTCCGCTGCCGCCTGAAGCCCTTCGGACCAGGCCAAACGCGGGAATACGTGCGGCACCGCTTATTGGCGGCGGGGGCGACGCGGCCCATCTTTACCGAAGAAGCCGAAGCCTTGATTCACGATCTTTCCGGCGGCGTGCCACGGCGGATCAACCGGCTTTGCGATCTGAGCCTTTTCATCGGCTTCGCCGAAAATCTGGACCAGCTCGGCCCGGAGCACGTGCAGGCCGTTCATGAGGAATTGACCGCCGTGACGGCCGAATAAGCTGGTTGACACCGGTCTCCCCCAGGTCCCCGCCGCGTGCCATACTGGGGACATGAGGCCGATCCTTTTTCATTTCCCATCGATTCGTCGCGCGACCTTCCGTCGCTGCCGACGTGCCACTGCCGTGATCCTAGCCTTGCTGGTGGGCATCGGCGTGGCACTATTGCTGCTTGCGACCTCACCGTCCCTCCCCATGGCCTGGGATGAAGGCGATGCCCTCGATCGGGCGGACGCGATTCGCGAGTGGTTCGCTTCCTGGGCATCGCCCCGTGGCGAGGTCTCCCCGCGGAAGGCTTCACCCATCCGCAAGGGCTGGCCTTTCACTACGACGCGCGAGGGTCATCCCGCATTTTACGGCCTGGTGATAGCGGCGGGACGCGCGATCGCACCGGACTTTCTCGACCCGCTCAGCCGCTATCGCCTGGGCCCGATTCTCCTTTTTGCCCTAGCGTGCGGGACAGTGACGGCGAAGCTCTCGCAGCGCTGGGGGACGTTCGCGGCCATCGCCGCCGTACTGGCAATCCTTCTACAACCTCGACTCTTTGCCCACGCCCATTTCGCCTCATTCGATAGTCCTCTCACCGCATGTTGGATGCTAACCTGGGCAGCCCTGCCATTCGGCGCCGAGCGCCGGTGTTCCGCCTCTCATGCAACCCAGCACCGATTCCACGCGTCCGCTCTCGTATGCGGCGTATGTTTAGGTCTGACCATGGGGTGCAAGGCGAGCGGCTGGTTGGCGGTGATCCCCGTGGCTGTCTCCCAACTTTTAACCTACCGCCGCCGATTCCTCTTGCCGCTGGTCGCCGTCCTTGCGATCGCTGACGCGACTTTTATCGCTGTCAATCCACCGTTGTGGCACACCCCGCTCGCCGGTTTCGCCCATTTCTTCTACTTGAACCTTCACCGTTCCGCTCAACCTGGCCTCAATATCTCTATTTTATTCGCGGGACGCATGTACAATCTCGATTATCCGCTCCCCATTTATAACACATTTTTATGGACCATGATCGCTGTACCGCTACCGCTTCTCGCTTTTTTCGCCGCCGGTCTGGTGTTCTTGCTTGCCTCGCGCAGCCATCGTCGCTGGGGCGCCGTGCTTATTTTGTTTTGGATTACACTGGTCCTTGCACGGGCCATCCCCGGCACGCCTCCGCACGACGGTATTCGCCAGTTTCTCCCAGCCTTTGCCATCCTCGGCATCATCGCTGGAATCGGCCTATCGACAGTGCTGCGATGGAGCCGCATGCTGATTCGCAGGAGGGCGATTTACGCCATACCGCGAGAGATCTTCATCCGCCTCTGCCGTCGTTCGCCGTTCCAAGCATGGCCCGGCGAATCGCCGTCATCCAACGCTTCGCTCTCCTGTCCGATCCATCCGCACCACGACAGATTATTTCGGCAAGGGCAACAAATTCTTACAAATTGTATTTCCTTGGCCATCCTCATATTTTATTGTCTTCCTGCATATAGTGTCTATATTTATACGCCTCAATGGTTGTCTTACTACAACGTTTTAATCGGCGGTCTAAGTGGAGCGGAACGGGCGGGGTTCGAGGCAACCTATTATTGGGATGCCTTGGATTGGGAAGTCATGGAATGGCTCAATCATCAGGCGGGCCACGGTAGGAGCGTATATTTGTCCACTTACCCGCAATGGAACTTGCGGCGGTTGCAGGAGTGGCGCTGGGCCGTTTGGAAGGACGCGTCGCGTCCGGAAGATGCGGCGTGGTACGTGGTTCAGAACCGCCCCAGCGGTTGGACTACCACCGATGGACGGCTCTACCAGCGAGGGCAGGCCGCGTTCGAAAAAAGGATTCGCCGACTAGGTTCTTCGAGTCCGCCCCTGCTGAAGGTATTTTCCCGAGATGAATTCCTCCGCTGGCGTGCGACGCAGGCAGTTCTCGCAAGCCCAGGCGTCGATCCCTGAGCCGTGAATGCTACGACGCCCGGTTGTTTCGTAGCCTCAACACCTTGCGGTGGCGAGGCATGGTGATGGGACACGGTCACAAGACATAACGGCTCGCAACACATGCTGGCCAGGCCATGCAATCAGGCAGGCTTTGCGCTGCGGACTTTGCGCTGAAGTCTTTGCGCTGGGGTCCTCCAGCGGCTGTGATCATGGTGCCCGGCTGTGATCATCGTGCCAAGGCCGGGCTTAGGAACCGCTGTTCCACGAACTGGGTGATCATTCGGGCGCCCTCTGGCAGAGGAAACTGGCGATCCACGTTCCCTTCCACGTAGGCGACTTTGTTCATGCCGTAGACGTCGGAGGTGGCCTCGTCTTGCCCAAGAACATATCCGCCGGCCGAGCGGATGTCGCGGCAGCCTTGCGCCCCGTCCCGCCCCATGCCGGTCATGATCACGCCGAGGACAATTCGCCCAAAGACCTGGGCCACACTCTTCATCAAAACGTCGACGGAGGGCTTATGCCCGCTGACCGGCTCGCCGTCGAACACGCGGAGGCGTGCGGTGCCCCGATTGCCGCGCACCGCCATGTGAAATCCGCCGGGGGCGATGTACACGCTATTGCAGCGGAGGGCGTCCCCGTTCTTGCCTTCCGCCACCGAAAGGGGCGAGCACGAATTCAGTCGCCAGGCAAAGGCCTTCGTAAACTGAGCCGGCATGTGCTGCACAATCACGATCGGTGGCATCGGCGGCCGGAGGCCGGCAAGCAATGCAGTCAACGCCGGAGGGCCGCCCGTCGAAATGCCGATCGCGATGCACGTGTGGATCAGGCCGGGTGGCTCGTTGCCGGGAGCGCATTTGGTTGGGGGCGACGCCGGCGATGACGCCGCGCCAGAAGAAACCGCACGCGGTGGCGCCATGCGGCGGCGATTGCGGACGATCCGCGCGATGTCCACCGAAGCCGCCGCGCGGATTTTACGAACCAAGTCGGCACCGAGCACCTCGCGTGCCGCCAATCCGCTCTCCGGCTTGGAGACATAATCGATGGCCCCGCGTTCCAGGGCGTCCAAGGTGATGGCGGCCCCGGCCTGGGTCAGCGAACTGACCATGATCACCGCAGTAGGACGCACCTGGAGGATGGCGTCCAACGCCTGCAATCCATCCATGCCAGGCATCTGAATGTCCAATGTGACCACGTTTGGCTGCAATTGGCGGACCATTTCCACGGCCTGACGGCCGTCGGAAGCCGTGCCTGCCACTTCGATTCCGGATGCCGTTTTCAGGTAATCCGTAATCATCTTTCGCATCAGGGCAGAGTCATCCACCACCAGCACTCGAATCTTTGCACCGACCATCGCCTGCTTACCCACCGTATTATCAAATGCCATTGCAAAGGAAAAGAAAGTTGCGGTACATGGTCTCTCGCGGACAGCCATGCGGCGATTGCGACGGGAGACGCACCGACCGTGCTAATCAAGCATGGCATTCAGAAATGGGACGTTCTGACAAGAGGACTTGTCGGTAGCCTCGCAAAACACGATGCCGCTCGGTAAACTCGGCGCAAACCGCAAATGCCCCCCGATCCTCATTCCTGTGAGGGTGAAATCATTCCTGTGACAGATGAAAGAGGCGGCGCAGGGCGTCCAGAAGAGCTGGCGACGTACCGCGTCGGAACTCATCTTGCAGACGTCGCAGGGGGCGATGGAGGAGTTTGTTGAGGATGCGGTCCACCGTTTCCTCGACTTCTTGTCGATGGGATTGCGGCAATTGGGGGATTTTGTTCCATAGCCGCTGCAATTCCTCACGCTTGATCGTTTCCCAATCCTCGCGAATGCCGCGAATCACCGGGCCAGCAGTGCGACCATGCAGCCGGATCAACAGATCGTCCACTTCTTGCTGGACAATGCGAAGGGCGGCGGGGATTTCCTGATCCCGAATGCGCCGATTCCTTTCGCACGCAATCTTCAGATCGTCCAGGCAGTACAGGTATACGCCCGATAGCTTGGCGGCATCCGGCTCGAAATCCCGTGGCACAGCCAAATCGAGTACGAAGAGCGGCCGTTCCGGACGTGCGGCCACGGCCGCCTGCACCAATTTGACGGAGACGATGGGCTGTTCGGAGCCGGTAGTACTGACCACCAGATCGGAATCGGCCAGGAGGCGGGGCAGGTCTTCCCAATTTTCTGCTCGTCCCTGCCAGCGGGCGGCCAACTGATCGGCGCGATCCCGACTGCGGTTGACGACCGTAATCATCCGCACCCCGGCCTCGCGAAGATAGCGGAGAGTCTCCTCCGCCATCTCTCCCGCCCCGATCACCAAGGCCCGTTTGTCGTCGAATCGCTCGAAGACCGCGTGGGCGAAGTCGCCGATCGCCACGCTCGGGATACTGGTCCTGCGCAGTTGGATCGCCGTTTCGGAGGCGACCCGTTTGGCGGTCTTCGCGGCGGCCTGAAAGGTGAGATGCAGAATCGAGCCGACCGTTCCTGCTTGAACGGCAATTTGATAAGCCTGCTTCACCTGGGCCGTGATCTGGCTTTCCCCCAAGACCATGCTGTCCAGGCTCGAACAGACGGAGAACAGGTGCTCGATCACTTCGCGCCCCTGGAAGTAGTAGATTCCTCCCTCCAGACCCTCCACGGCGAGGTTATGGAATTCGGTCAGAAAAGCTGCCAGCTCGCCGTGCGGCGGGGCTTGGGGCAGGTCCGTGGCCGTATACAATTCGACGCGATTGCATGTGGACAGCAGCACGGCCTCGATCAGCTCGTAGCGGTCGCGCCAGCGCGCGAGGAATTCGCTCGCCTGCTGGGGACTGAAGGCCAGCCGCTCTCGCAAGGCGAGGGATGCTGTACGATGGTTGCATCCCACGAGCTGAAGGATCATGCCAAACGCATCATCGGCGAGATGATCACCCCCGCCGCCTTATTGGAAGCCAAATCGCCGCCCCATCTGACGCCAAACACCGGCCCAACCAATTTCCCCCCCTTGCTCTCCCCGCCAGCCCAAATGTCGGCAAAAATCCTGCCACTTTTGCGAAGGGCTGGTTCCCAATTGTCTCGAAATGGTGACAGCCCCTTTTGAGGGCGGGGTTCCTTCGACGGGCTGGCCCCCTTTGTCGGGCGGCGTCCCGTTGACAGACTGGAATCCCTTGCCCATCTGAGATTTTTTGCGGATCTGAGACTCTCTGCCGATCTGAGATTCTTTGCTAATCTGACATTCTCTGTCGGGGTGGGCCATTTTGCCGGGCCGGGATCCTTTGTCTGGCAGTCGGTCTGAGTCAAGGGCACGCCTTGGAGGATGGGCACGGCCGAGGTCCCAGGCCCTCCAGTGGTGGCTCCCCGCTTTTGCCCGTGCTGCGTCCAACCCGCGAGCATCAGGGCCAGCGCCAACACTAAGAAGACGAAGCTCAGGAAAGTGAAGTAGGCGACCTTCCGCCCTTCCCGAAGTGGCCGGTAAAAAGCCCCGATCAAAACCGTCCCGGCAAGCCAGGCAAACATGGCGAAGGTGCTGACCACGAGCGGATCGTTCCAAGGCAAGGCGGCATCTCCGGACTCGCCCGCCACCGCATTCAATACAATGCCGGAAAGAATACCCACCGCCAGGCAACCAATGGCGGCCAGGACCGCGTGCGCGTTGGCCTTTTGCAACCACTCCAAGCTGGGTGGCCGAATCGGCGTCACGGTAACAAGGCCCTTCTTCACGCGATGGCCCTGCCAGAGATAAACGCCGCCCGCGATGATCGCCACGAAAATGCACAGCGTGGCCCCCATCAGCGATAAAGCATGAACAAAACCCCAGACCTGGGAGGCCGCATTCCGTTCGAATGGGACGGGTTCCGCGAGAAAGAAGCCAACACCGAGCAGGATCAACACCAGGGGCAAAAATAGGGCTGCGAAGGGAAAGCCGGGGCGAAACATCATCCATGCCAAGCACACGGCGGTCAGCCCCCAGGCCAATGCGAAGTACCAATCCCGCTTGACGGCCCAAAACGCCCCCGCCCCTTGTATCTGCTCCCAAAACACGACGGTGTGATACCCCAGGATGGCGGTGTGCACAAGAAAGCCCGCCAGCACCATCCCCAGCGCCAGCCCGCGGGTATTGGCGTGCAGGACGGGCCGGGCCAATTCCAAGACCAACGTCAGGGCGTAAAGCAACCCCATGCAGCCGATCAAGATTTCCATCATCGAGTCGGACCTCGGGTCGGCCGTTTCACGCTACTAACTGGACTTTTGCCAAGTGCGCGATCCCCCTCTGAGAGAGGGTTATAAAGTGGAGCGTTGCGCAATTCGGGAAAACAAGGAAATCCGTTTTCATGGGAAACTGCCTTCGCCTCACCATCTCCCCGGGGAAGGTGGGAGCTTGTGACCTCAAGTTGCAAAAGTCCAGTACGAACCAACCGTCTCCTCACCGGATCGGGGATCACAACGATCTCGGGGCGTCGCGTGCCGCCTCGTCGGGCGAGGTAGGCGATACCAGCCCGTACTGGCGCAGCTTTTTGTGCAACGTATTGCGATTCATGCCCAGCCAGGCGGCTGCCTTGATTTGAACGCCGCGGCACCGCTCCATCACCTGCGCTAACATTTCCCGCTCCAACTTTTCTACGAATCGCTCGTACAGATCGGTGGCGTCGAGATCGGTCTGGGCCAGGACGGCATCCACAAAGTCGCACGCGATGGCCTCCACGGTCCGCCGCCGAGCTCCCAGACGCGGCCCAACGCGTCCCAGCACGTTGGGCGGCAACAGATCGACCCCGATTTCATCTCCCCTTGCCAGAACCACGGCTCGCTCGATGTAGTTCTGCAATTCCCGGACGTTTCCCGGCCAGTCGTAATTTTTCAGGGCTTCCATGGCCTCCGCCGTGATATACGGCACGTGGCGGCGGTTTTTTTCGTTGTACAGTCGGATGAAATGACCGACCAGCAAAGGAATATCCTCCCGTCGTTCGCGAAGGGGCGGCAGGTAGATCGTGACCACGTTCAAACGGTAATAAAGATCCTCGCGAAAGCGACGCTGCTCGACCTCCTCTAGGAGGTCGCGGTTGGTAGCGGCGATCACCCGCACGTCCACCCGGACCGTTTTCGTATCTCCGACCCGCTCAAATTCATGCTCCTGCAGGACCCGCAAGAGTTTGACTTGCAGTTTGGCGGTGGTGGAGTCCACTTCATCGAGGAAGATGCTGCCGGTGTGCGCTGCCTCGAATCGCCCGGCACGGTTTTCGACAGCCCCCGTGAAGGCCCCGCGGACATGGCCAAACAACTCGCTCTCCAAAAGGCTCTCCGCCAAGGCCCCGCAGTTGACCCGGATGAACGGCCCGCTCCCCCGGGGGCTAAGGTGGTGGATCGCCCTGGCGATCAGCTCCTTGCCGGTCCCCGTCTCGCCCAACAGCAACACCGAAGCATCCGACTGGGCGACTTGCCGAGTCAAGCAATAGACCTCACGCATGGACGGCGATTCGCCGATCAGTTCCCGAATCGGCGGGGTCTCGTCATACCGCTCCCCGCCGGACCGTCGTCCGATCGCGCCGCCACTCGATGGATGGATTCGCCGTTCGTCCAGCATGCTTCGGAAAGGCGGGTACACCGCCGCGAATGATCGTGCAACGGCAGGTCGTGCTTCCAAGGATTTCCTGCCGTGGGCGAGGCTCCACGTCTCGCCCTGTCTTCGGTTCTATTGTAGAGAATCTGGATCGAAAAGGAGAAAGGGGTGTGCGTGGCGGCCACGGAAGCAGGATGGCCTTTTCACCGTAACCGTTCACGGGGAGAGCCGCTCGCAGGGATTCTCCTCACTGCAAAACGGCT
>DYLS01000338.1 GCA_020721965.1 Blastopirellula marina
GGGCACCTCGAATTACCCGGTTTGTGAGCTGACATCGCCATGATGAGGCCGCAATCGAGCCCAGTTCCGGGGGCTGCGAAGGACAGCGCGAGGATCTTTGTGCCCTCTGGTGCCTGGATTCGGTCGATTTCGACCGGTCCAAGCCCATTTCGGGCGTCAGAAGGGCTGCGGACCGACCTCCATCAGCGTGCACAGACGCCGCAAGTTGTAGGTCGCCGCCTTCCAGTGCAGATGCAGCGTCGCCCGGTCCAGGCCGATTGAGCGCAACGCCTTGCCGCCCATCTGCTCCAGGCTGGCGTAGATGTGCTCCACGCGGGCCCGGGTCTTGGCAATGCGCCGGTTGCGTCGCTCCTGACAGTCCGACAGCGGCTTGCCAGCCTGCCCCTTGCGCTGGATATGCAGGCGCCAGCCCTGGGCCGTCAGGCGCTGCTCGCGCTCGCCGTCGACGTAGCCCTTGTCGGCGTAGACATCGCGGCTGGTGTTGCCAGCATCGAGCACGCCCTCGAAGTGCAAGGTGTCGTGCTCGCTGGCCGTGCTCACCTGCACGCGGCGAATCAGCTTGTGTCGCTTGTCCACGCTCGTGGACAACTTGTAGCCGAAGTAGCTCTTGCCGTGCTTCTTGGTCCAGCGCGCCTGCACGTCCTTCTGCCGACGCTTCGAAGGCGACCACTCGGCCGGCATGGCATCGTGCTGCACGATCTCCTTCTCGTCACGCGTGAGCTTCTGCTTCGGGACCGGCACGATGCTCGCGTCGATCATCTGCCCGCCCCGCGCGATGTAGCCTTGGCGGTCGAGCTGCCGGTTCACCGCTTCGAAGATCCTCTCGGTGGCACCCGCCTTGATCAGCCTCTCCTTGAAAGTCCAGAGGGTCGTGCGGTCGGGTGCGTGCGAACTCTGCCGCAGCCCCACGAAGCGCTGGAAGCTCAGCCGGTCCAGGAGCTGGAATTCCATCTGTTCATCGCTGAGGTTATACAACTGCTGGATCACCAGCACTCGGACCATCAATTCGGTCGGAAACGGCGGCCGCCCACCACGTTCGCGTCTGGGCCGGGGCGCTGCCTCGTCGATCTCCTCGGCCAGCGCCGCAAAGTCCACGTGCGCGGCCAACTTGGCCAGCGCGTCGCCGATCTTGTCCAGCTTCGTCTCACGCTCTTGCTCCGCGAACAGGCTAACTTTGATCATCTCCACTTCCCCATGCTTTCGACACAGGCAACATCATGCCAGCGTCCGGGCGGTTTTTCGAGGTGCCC
>DYLS01000339.1 GCA_020721965.1 Blastopirellula marina
TCCGGGCATTCGGGAATACCCGCCGCGCCGCCAGCGCGAACTGCCCGCGGTTGGCACCGATGTCCACCACCGTTTCAATATCCATCAGGCGCAACACCTTGAGATGCTCCAGGCTCGGTGCCACCCCCAGCCGCAGCGCCCGAAGCCAGCGACGATCCGCCGTCAGCAGCACCCGCAGCGCCTTGCCCAGCTTGCGCAGCGTGCTCATGGGAAGCACCCAACTGGCGCCGCTCGTGTACCATGCGACCCGAACATGTTGGCCTTGTCGTCCGGAGCAGGAATCATGATGTTACCTCCTCCGCACCCAGATGCTTTCCAGCCATCTCTTGCAACAGTTCTCGCCAGCGCATCTCGTTTTCACTATGAATTCGAGCAAAACGTGCAGCCGCCGCTTTCGATACTGCTTGAAATGCTGCTGGATCCGCCAGCCAGCGTTCCAACTGCGCCAAGGCGGCCGGAACGAACGGCTTGGCCGGATCGATCACCAGCCCACAGTCAGCACTCACAATCTCCGGAATACAGCCGCGCCCATAAGCGATCACCGGAATGCCGCGGGACGTGGCTTCGTAAACCGTCACCGGCTCGACCTCATTGCGATAGCGACTCGGGAAGATCAATACATCAATGGCGCTGTAAAAAGCATCCTTGTCCGCGCCATATTGTGGCCCGACGTATTCGACCTGCGGCAGCAAGCTTAATCGTTTGCGCACCGCTTGTTCGGTGTCGGCATCCTGGAAAGGTCCGGCCAGTTTCGCGTGCACCGGCACGCCAGCCGACCCCGCCGCGGCCATCAAATCGAGAAAGTCGAAGACGCCTTTGTCAGCCGAGATATTGCTTAGAAAGCCTATGGTAGCAAGCCGCCTTCGCGCCACTGGAATTCCGCCCGCTGAAACGAATACCGTGTTGGACACCGGCACGACCCTGTTTGCCCGATAATTATGCTGCAAACGTTCGGCCATCCTGGGTGATTGCACAATATGAACCGTGTCGTTGCCCGCCGCGCGAACCAACGCCAGTGTCAAAAGGTTGCGTCTGTCGAGATAGGCAAAGCTGTGGTGGTGCAAAAACACCCGCATCCTGCGCAGCCGGGCGAGCAGGATGAAGGCCAGTTCATACACCTGTCCGAGCCCGCCTGAAACGCTCATGTAAAGAGTTCCATTACGCAAACCACGTTTGCCCGCCAGCCAGCCCAGGCCGCGCAGCACGCGCGGTAGCCGACCAAGCCTGGCTACCGGCGATCGATTGAGGCT
>DYLS01000159.1 GCA_020721965.1 Blastopirellula marina
CGCGGTTTGCGAAAACGCTGCGCTTTTCGCGTCGTTCGCTCCGTGAACGGCCGCGGATCGGAAAACAGGCATCGCGACTCGAGTCCTCGTCCCTCGCAAAAAATGGGCCGCTGCTCGCTCCCTCGTTATGCCTGCCGATATCCTTACCCTACCGAGCCGGTCCGAAGGTAACAGCGTAGATTGTGGAGGCTGACCTCGGCGTTGTCAAGCTTCAAGGCTGCCCGCGGCAATCCGCCGTCCCTTTCGCCCACTCCAAGTGCCCAAGGGTGGAACCCGGGGCTGCGTCGCAGGTCGCGCCACTCCAGCGCATCGTGTACCATCGCATCGTGCAATTGCAAGCGAGCGCGGGCGAGCTTATGATCCTGCTTGAGTACTGGACTTTTGCAAACTGCTCGATCCCACTCTGAGAGAGGGCGACAAACCGAGTGCTTGGGCAATTCAGGAAAACGAGCAAAGCCGTTTGCATGGGAAACTGCCTTCGCCCTACCGTCGCCAGAGGGAGAGGGGAGCTTGTGATCCCAACTTGCAAAAGTCCAATTATTAGTACTACAGTGCGGGGTTGTTTGCTTGGCTCAACACCTTGTGGTAAGGGGACATCGCGGCTCACATGAGATGCTGGGCGAATCGTGCCATCAGGCAGATTTTGCGCTGTAGTGTTGGACCCCTCCATGTTGCGCTCAGTGGCCCTCCGCTAGCGGTGGATGATCGTCTTCCGCGTTTCAGTCGAGGTGTGGTCCAATTCGAGGTGTGCCGTCATGCGAAGTCCAGCGATGATCGTGGCCCTTCCCACCGTGCTTGTGGCGTTCGTGACCAGTGCGATTGCCGATGAAGCCATAGGGGTACGGCCCTACGAGATGGACTGGGCGGGACGCACGGAAGACGACCATCCACCGCTAATCGACTTTGAAGGTCTCGACGGCTGGACCGTAGAGTGCCGCGATGCAGCGGCCACCTTGCTTCGGACCCGGGAGCAGCAGCTCTGGAGCCAATACGTGGCAAAGTTGACGTATCGCGGCACCGGCCAGTCGCCGCAAGTGCGGCTGGTTCCCGCCCGCTCCATTCCGCTTCCCAACGATTTCGACTGCATCAACCTTTGGGTGTACGGGAACAATTGGGCCTGGGTCCCCGACACCAGCACTCCACAAGTTGAGATCGCGTTGATTTTTCGTACCCGTGAAAATCAGGAACTCCGCGTTCCCCTGGGGATCGTTTGTTGGCGCGAATGGTGGCTTATGCACCGCAAGCTTTCGCCCGAGCAGCAGGCGGCGACTCGAGGCGGCGCCCTAGCAGCAATCGAAGTGACGCGTGGCCGCAATCCAGAGGATCGGGTATTGTACTTCGACAATCTCTCTTGTTACCGCGAGGAACTCAAGCCGCTCCAGTTCGAGCCACGTCCCCGGCGAAACCTGACACTGCCGGCCGAGCAATCGGTGGGTACGAACACAGGCCCGGGGATCCTGCCCTTTCCTACTCGGGAAGAAACGCTGCTCCCCGACAATTTGACCGGCGATTTCCAGGTCAGCCTGCGGGAAGAGGGGGATAGCTACCTTTTCACTTATCAAGGGGCGGACGGAGTGCTGGAATACCGCTATCTCCCGCAGACAGGCACGCTGGACGACATCTCGGTGCGTTGGAGACCGCAAGGGCAACCACAAGGCCCGTTGCCTGCCGAGGGATACCATTTTCGCCCCCTGGTTGGCGGTACGGTAGTTTTGTCGCAAGATGCCCGCGGTGGACATGGCCCGCATTCCGGCACGTCATCATCGGGCGAGGCCGTGTCGCCGTCCCCCCGCCTGCAATCGTGCCAGCGGGTCGGCGAGATGGTAACAGCGGTCTGGGCGATTCCCTGCGGTGAGCACGAGGCGGCGGTGGAATACACGCTACGGCTCTGGCAGAAGTCGCTAATAGTGGACATCGCCTGCCGTGGTGGCCATGTGGAAGAGTTCCGCCTCGGTCGCGCTGTGGGGCTCCCACAGCCGCGGCTTGTCACGTTGCCGTATCTCACTTGCGACGACCAACGACCAGCCGTCGTGGTGGCTGGTTCGAGCGATCAACCGGTTTTTCTTTTCGGGCTGCTGGACCACTACCGCTCCAACGCCTCCGCCCTATGGGCCGCCAACCACATTGGCCCCGACGGCGTGGTTTATAACGGCGGCTCGCGCTACATTCCGAAGACCGACGGCACGCGAAACGACTGCTTCGAGCGATTGTTTCTCACGGTTTCCTCCCGACTGGAAGAAGTGTTGCCGAACATACCGAATCCCCGCTCACCGTGGATGCACGTGGCGGGTGAGCGGCTCTGGATCGCCCATGGCGCGTCCGATCGTGAAAAAGACTATGCCCTGTGGAAGCAACTGGCACGCTACGGAATGACCAAGGTGGTCATCACGGACCACGAGACAGGCTGGCGGGATGGGGGCGAGAGCTTTACGTTTCGCACCCGAGCCGCACCGGGCAAGGGCGGTGATGAAGGCCAGGCCGAATATGCGCGGAAGGTACGGGCCCTCGGCTTTCGTTACGGCATTTACAACAACTATACCGACTTCGCCCCGGTCAACGAGTTCTGGGATGAAGACCTCGTCACCCGGCTACCGGACGGCAACTGGCAAACCGCCTGGGCGCGGTGCTACAACTCCAAGCCGGCAAGGGCCGTCGAATTCGAGGCCCGGCTGGCCCCGATCATCCAGCAAAAGTTCCAACTCGACACGGCGTACTGCGACGTGCATACGGCGGTGCGACCTTGGAGCTATGTGGATTACGATGCGCGGGTACCGGGGGCGGGCACGTTCGCTGCCACCTTCTACGCTTATGGCGAGATCATGCTGCATCAAAAGCAGACCTGGAACGGCCCGGTCTACAGCGAGGGAAATAATCACTGGTACTACTGCGGGCTAACCGACGGCAATTATGGCCAGGACCAATTGGCCCGCCTCCACGAGACACCGTGGCTCGTCGACTTCGACCTGCGCAAGCTGCATCCGCTGTGCTGCAATTTCGGGATGGGCAATCCCGAGATGTTCTTCGGTAACACGGGCTTGGGAAAGACGGCCGAGGAGCGCGAGGCCCGTTTGGATCATTTTCTGGCGGCCACCCTGGCCTTCGGGCACACCGGATTCCTGGTCTTGCACGGCGGGATGCAAACAGCAGCCCGCAGTTACTTCGGCCTCCAGCAGGTGCATGCCGCCTATGCTCAAGCGACGGTGGCGCAAATCCAGTATGCGGACGCCGCAGGGAAGCTCTGGGATACGTCGGCCGCTGTGGCGAACGAGGCCTTCACGCGATCCCAGGTTCGTGTCCGCTATTCCAATGGCCTCACGGTGACCGTCAATGGCCATCCTACGGAATCCTGGGCCATCGACGGCATGGCCTTGCCGCCGAACGGCTGGTTGGTCCGAAGCGACGACAGCAAGCTGCTGGCATGGAGTGCCTTGGTGGAGGGACATCGGGCGGATTATGTCGATTCGCCCGCCTACCTCTATGCGGACGGGCGAGGTCGCTTGACCTGTTTCCCCAAAGCCGTTTGCGACGGCCAGTTGATCGTCCACAGGCGGGAAAACGGCACTTTTGAAGCCATCCCCGTAGGGGAGTGCCGAGAAATGGCGGTGGGTTTAGATGGCCGATCAGCCGAGGCCCAGGCCCTGGATGAAAGTGGGGCGGTCCTCGGCCCCGCCGAGACTCGATACAGCCGCGGGATGGTCTACATTCTGCCCGTCTCTGGGGCCTTCAGCTACCTCCTGACTCCACGTGAACCGCCGTCCACCCGCCTCGAATGCCCGCGAATCGAGGTGATCCCCGGGGAGACCGTCCTCGTGCGCGGCGAGGCAGAGCACCGCTGGCAAGTTCCAGCGAGTGCAGTTGCCGGCACCCATCTCTGGCAATCGTTTGAGGATGCGTGGATCCACTTCCATGTTGTGCCCCTCGTTGAGGCCCAACTCTCTTTCGACGACCGCTGCGAACTGAGCCTGACGCCGCGATTTCCGGCCGATCTCGGGCCGGGGACCGTGGAATTCGCGGGACAACGGGTGGAATTGCCGCTGGAGGCGAATAAGCCCTGGCGCTATCGTGACGCGGCGCCGCGAACCCTGAACCGCGACGAGATCATCGCCGTTCCCTTGAAGGTCACCGTCGGGCCGCTCCAATTCGAGAAGACCTGGCGGCTCCAGGTCACCCGGGATTTCTTGCGACTGCGCGTCGATCTCCAAACGTTCACCGCTGGGGAATGCAGGCGAGGCCAACAGGAGCAGGCCTTTCAAAGCGGGAGTGGAGCCTTCGCACGCCTTGCCGAAACAACATGTGGCGGCGTCTCCCAAGCCTCGCTCTTCATGCATCCGCCGTATCAGCGCGGCGTCGGATACACATACGCGATCCTGAACCCCATTCCATTACCCACCTGGCCTGCGGACCTCCATTGCTCGATCGGCAAGGGCGACGGCAGCGACCCAGGCGACGGAATCCTGTTCCGCCTCGCGGTGCTGGACGAGCAGGGCAAGGAAACCCCGCTTGCCGAGAGCCCGTGCGCAGAGCACGCCTGGCAACCGATGCACGCGGACCTATCTCCCTGGGCCGGTCAGCGGGTCCGCTTGAAGCTCATCGCTGACGTCGGCCCCGCCGACAACTCCATCGGCGATTGGGCGGCCTGCGCCGATTTGCAATTGGAAAGTCGGCAGCCGCAATGGAAGGTAACGATCCTCGATACTCCCTCCGATACTCCCCAGTGAAACCGCTGGACACCGCCGGTCCCTCGCGCGACGGCAATCGTTTGCCCCGGGGGTTGGATCGCTTCATACTACGGCGCAAAGTCGGCTTGATCGCATGATGTCCGCGGCACTTGTGGGGAGGCGTCATGCCCCATCACCACAAGATGTTGAACCAAGCAAGCAACCCTAAGCTGTAATTCGAACCGCCTGTCCTCATGCATGCCGGAATCACTCGCATCCATCCCAGGACCCCAGGACCGTGGGGACCAGGTGGCCGCTGGAGACGGAAACCAACCTCGTGTACGGTTGCAGGCCGCACAAACGGATAGCATGACCGGCACCTCCACGAGCACCCCCACGACCGTGGCCAAGGCCGCACCGGAACCAGGACCGTAGAGCGCAATCGCCGTGGCCACCGCCAATTTGAAAAAGTTGCTGGCGCCGATCAAGGCCCCCGGCGCGGCCACGTTGTGCGGCACCCGGAATAGCCACATCAGACCGTAAGCCAGCGAGGAATTGAAATACACCTGGATCAAGATCGGCACGGCAATCAAGACCACGTGCAGCGAATTGTTCAAAATGTTGTCGGCCTGAAACGCAAAGATGAAGACCAGCGTGGTCAGCAAGGCCACGATGGCAACCGACTGCAAACGGGGCAAGAACCACCGTTCGAACCATTCCCGACCTTTGTAACGGATCAGGGTCGAACGCGCAATCACACCGATGGTCAGCGGCACCACGATGAAAACCACCACGGAGGTCAAAAGTACCCGAAACGGAACCGGCAGGCCCGACACGCCGACCAAAATCCCAACAATGGGGGCAAACAGGAACAGCATCAAAAGGTCGTTCACCGCCACCTGGACCAAAGTGTACGCCGGATCGCCATCCGCCAAATAGCTCCAAACGAACACCATGGCCGTACACGGAGCGGCAGCCAGGATGATCACCCCCGCCGTGTATTGCTTGGCCAACTCCTCGCCGATCAAGGGCAAAAAGAAGAGTTGAAAGAAGATCTAGCCCAGCACGAACATACTGAATGGCTTGACGAGCCAATTCACGAACAGGGTGATGAGAAGCCCTTTGGGACGGCGCGAGACGCCGACGATGGATGAGAAATCGATTCTCATCATGATCGGCACAATCATCAGCCAGATAAGTACTGCGATCGGCACGTTGATTTGGCTGCCCTGACCAAACTCCATTTGCCGCAACGTCTCGGTGACATTGGGAAAGGTCCGGCCGACAAAGACGCCTAGAACCATGCACACGGCTACCCACAGCGTCAAGAATCGATCGAAAAAGTTGAGTCGTTTCCGCAAAACTCCTTTTCGTATCTGGTGATCCGACATCCTTACCCTCCAAATAAGCTCATCTCCGGTAGCTCGCCAAGTGATGCATTTGCGTGCAAAGGCTCCCACCCATCCAGGTTCATCCCGATTTGCACCAGGCCCCTGGCATCCTTCGAGGCTTTCACAGCCGCCCGCCGCTTTCGACGTTCATAGCAGGGGGCTGCGAGCCGAGAGAGCAATTGACTCGGATAAACGCGGGGGGATTGGTGCTTCAACCCTTGGCCCGGCCTTGTCCCGCGGCAACCACAGGCTTGCAGCGCCCGGCCGGCCCGCCCTGCGCCGGTCCGTCCTCCCCGCAACGCCGTTCATCGAAGCGTGCCAAATCCGCCTGAATGCCTTCGCATTCCTTGGCACATGCGAGGAGCAGAGACAGGACCGCCGCATGAAAGGAGGTCGCCGGTTTTGCAAGTCGGTAGTACTTCCACACGCCGTGACGGTCCACTTCCACCAGCCCGGCAGCCCGCATGACCGCCAGATGTCGCGACACTTTGAAATCGGGCTCGCCCAAGGCCTCGGCCAAACGACAGACGCAAACCTCGCCTTTGGCGGCCAGCAACGCGGCCAATCGCAGGCGGGTGGCATCCCCCAGGACCTTCAGCGTCTCCGCTTGCCTTTCTGTGTTCACCTTCGCGTCTCCTGCTTACCTGCATATATACGCATGTAAGAATTTGATTCTAGTCTGGGCGGTCCTCGTGGTCAACTCCGAGTGCGACCGGGACGGGCTAAAATCGGCTAAACGGCTGTACTACAGCGCAAAGTCTTTCTGCTTGGCTCAGCGGATTGCGGTGGTGGGACGTAGCGACTCGCAAGCCATGCTGCAAACATCGATGCAGTCGGACGGACTTTTCGCGTTCGTGTCAGCCGCGGATGGCCAGAATCAGCAAAAAAGAAATCAAACTCACCCACAAAGCAAGTGATAAAACGAGCAGCGCCCGCTGAGTTGCCGTCGGCCGCCCCCCCCCTCGGGCGGGTCCCCGCCAGATTGCACCCGGTCCCCGCTCATCATCGACTGCGGGCTTGCGGACATCCCCTAGTCCTCCAGATTCTTGCTCCCCGAAACCGAAATCCGAAACCCCCGCCCGAAGGTCTCGTCGAAATCGTACACATCATCGAAGTGCTCACGACGATCCTCGCGGGTCTTTCGCATCATGCCGATGTCGATCAGATTGTACACCAGCTCTCCGAAATCACTCGTGGAGTAAATGCCCCAACTGTTGAGCACCGCCTGTGCCAGATAGCCATACTGCTCGAAGGCAAAATCGCGTGCAGCCCAGCACAATTCCTGGCCCGTCACATGCCGTTGCGGATCTTCCTCCTCGTCATCGTCCGCCTCGGCAACAGGTTCACTGGGCGCCGCCCGCCCCAACCCCATCTCCCGCGCATAATCGACCGCCCGAAAGATGAAGATGTAAGCATCCAGCTTATACCGCGGGTCGCGATTCAGCAGCTCGGCCAACGGACCAGGGACGTTCTGCATGTTGTAAGCCAAATCCCCATCGAACCTAAATGTCTGTCGGACAATTCTTTCCGGCGAATCACACACCGCAGATTGCAGGTTACTATTATGCCGTCATTCCACATAATTACGCAACAGCGCATGTTGCGGGTTCGCGCGGCTTCCCGGTCCACCGACGGGCCGTCCCGACGGCTACGTTAACCTGCCGAAAAGCTATCAATCGCTAGGGAATCGGCTGAGTCGATTCGGCTTATAGGCCCCTATCAACACGACAGCGCAAGAGTAACCGTTCACGCGGGGGAGTCGTTCACAGGGGTTCTCGTCACTGCAAAACGGCTCGTCCTCCTGTCATTTCGAGCGAACCGAGAAATCTCGCGGAGCGAGAAGCCTTCTCGACAGGGGTTAAGGTTTCTCCTCGCCGACGCTCGTCGAAATGACATTGCTGGCGCTCGTCGAAATGATATTCCGTTCCACACTCAAGGAACCCCCGGAACCTCCAACCCTCGTTGTCTCTGGACTTTTGCAAATTGGGGGCACAAGCCCCTCTAGGCCCCTAGGAGAGGGT
>DYLS01000340.1 GCA_020721965.1 Blastopirellula marina
GCAACGCTTTTTGCGGTGAGGCGCCGTAGTGGCGCAGGACGGCCGCGATATTGCTCCAGCCCTGGTAGCGCAGCAGGCTGAGGATGCCGTTGCGGAGTGCGGCCAAGACCTGCGGCGCATGGCCGGTATGCGTCTGCCCCCGATCCTCGCCCATGGTTTCGTCACGGACGTAGTGGTCACCGTTCTCAATCGTCCAATGGCCGCGCCAGAAGAACTCTAACTCTTGCGGTCCTGCTTGGTCGCGCCCCAGGCTGCTGATTCCATAGTGTGTCTCGACCTCGACTTCCCCGGTGCGGAGGATCACACGGCGACAGATCCGTCGCATGACCTGGGCGACGCCGGGCCAGTCGAGGTAGTCGTTGAGCGCCGTGCTACACGCCAATGTGCGGGTCTCTAGCCGCCCGTGGGCCTTGTTGGTGTAACGATAGGACAGCACTTCATCCGGTAAGGCGGGCACGGGTGGGGTGGTGAACAACAACTCAATACTGCGGAATAATTCCGGCTGGTTAGGCTTGACTACCATCAGATAGTGGCCGTGCTGCTCCAGGATTTGGCGGGCAATCGCCCGTTGGGTCAGCAAGGCATCCATGGTGGTCACGGTGCCCTGCAGGTCGCGCCCGGCCAAGAGACGGGACACGGCGGGGATCTCGTAGCCTTTGCCGGGGACCGCTACCTCGCCCAGCACGTAACCGCTGCCATGCCGAGCGAGACTAACCAACACGAGGGGTTGGCCGTGGGCACTCGTGCCCCGCACTTCTTTACCATCCACCGCCTGGCCCCGCAACCGATCCCCATTGCGGGCTACAAGGCTGCCGGCGGTGGCATCCGCCTGGTCCAACGCCTGATTATGAGCGGCCACCTGCTGTTCAACTTGGTAGCGATTGACGTCCCGCAAGACCCGCCAGAGGGTAGTAGCGCTTGGTAGTCGGCCCTTGGCGGGGCGAAGTTGCGCCAACAACGCTTGGGCATGCTCCTTAACCCAAGCGGCGATGGCATAGGGGGTCTGCTGGCCGCTGGCCATCGCGGCACTGATGATGGCCAGTAAGATACGCCACTCGAAGCGCTGTCCGCGCGGGCGCCGCGGATCAGGCACGTGTTCCAAATGATTGAGCAATGTGTGCAGCGGTTGCTGGTCCATACGTATACTCCTCCTGGTAGTACGGATAGGCGATTAGGTGGAGCCATTGTACCTCATAGACCACGGCCTTACAAATCCAAGAAGATTTGGCTAAACACCGGGGAA
>DYLS01000160.1 GCA_020721965.1 Blastopirellula marina
CGCTATCCGACCGCTAGGGTCCTGTCGCTAGACTCCGACCGCTAGGGGATGCCGCGGACGATCCAAGGGCCGAGCAGTCGGGTAACGAATACCGGCAGATACCGCCAGACCTGGATGAAACGGCGGTATTTCCCACCCTCCGGCCGCATGTCCGAGACCTGGCCCCGACGGACGTAGTACTGCCAAACCGCCGGATGCTCGCACGCTCCCCACTGTCGCTTGAACCGATGCGTGGGGCTACCCACCGTGCTGCGGCCGAAGTCGAACGTCGATTGGCCACGCTCGACGGCACGGCAAAGGAGCTGCCAATACATCAACATGTTCGCGTTGGTCCAATTGAAGGGTCTTAACGAGGCGGCACTGGGAACTTCCGTAACGCCCTGCCCATGCAAGAGCAGGCCGCCGGCTAGAACTCGCCCCTGGCCACGGACCATGCACAGCTCGGCGGCATCGGGAAATCGCCGCAGAATATGAGCGAAGAGCGAACGCGGATACACCGGCGTTCCCAGATCGCGCATGTTACGGCAAAAGACGCCGTAGAACTCGCATAACAGGTTTTCGCCCCCCCAATGCACCGTCAATCCCAGCTTTTCACCCTTGCGGACCTGATTGCGGACCTTCGGTGAGAATGCCTTCCACAAAGCCTCCGTTGATCCAGGCAAAGCCAGCCGCATGTGCACCTTGCTAGTCAGGCTCTGCCCGAGCGCCGGATGCTCAACCGCCTGTTCATGCCGCAGTTCCAAATAGCGGACCCGGTACGAGTCGGCCAGCGTTACCGCCTGGTCGATCAAATCGGCGGCCGCTTCAGGGTCTCCCATCACGCCCCCGTAGTTCACATAGGGCAGGCTGACGAGAAACCGGCCGAAGACAGGGCCACAGACCAAGGCCAACGGGAGCGCTGCCGCGCAGGGGGGGGGCTCCTGGTGCAATCCGATCGTGCCGGATGCTTCTCGCCCGGCCGTCAGGCAAAGGCCGCGGTGCCCCATCGCCGCGTGCAGGATATCCAGCCAGCCGGGGTGCCGTGACAAAACGCGCTGGCCCCCTCTTCGGTACAATGGCTCCAACGTAGCCGCCGCAGAGGATGAGAGGAGATCAATCGCGAAGGGCTTGGCAGGATGCGGCATGTTCCAGCCCCGGTCCCCAAAATCAGCGATATCGTAGAAACGCGGGTGACTCGACCTGCCCGCCCGTCGCACGATCCTGGAGGCAAGCCCCAACACGCAAGCCGCGCACAACCACACCGCCGAGAGCACCCAGCGAGGGCGCGGCATCCTATCCGAACCGGTCACCCAGCGCCGCCAATTGCCCCCCGGCCGGACATGATTCATGAAATCGTAGCGGCGAGGTCGCAAAACGAAGGTCGTTCGTCTTGAGCAGACCTATCACTACCGCTTGCGATGCCGAATCTTGGCCCGCATCCGTCGTTTCTTGCTCCCGATCTTTCGGCGACCTTTACCCGTCTTCTTAACGCCCACGGAACGCTCCGAAAATCAAGCTGACCCACGACCACACATACCAAAACGCTTTACATCCGGCCAAAAAAAGAATCTCATGCCTACGCCCCGACAGGGCGCACAGCCAGCCGAGCACCGCCCGCGGCCGCCGTCATGGGGCAAGCCCGATGACAGGGCGAATCATTGAGTATACCACTAGTAGGGAGGCGTCAACAAGGGGCGAGAGGGAACTGCTACCGCGAATTATCGCCTGCTGCACCGAAAAGATATTGGGGATATAATAAGAAGGGGCTAAACGCGGGCCGGCCCCGGGCAAGTCGCAGTCGCAAAATCTTGGAGGTCATAATGAACCGGCCCATCCGCCGTGCGTCACAATCGCGCCCCGCTCGTAGCGGTTTCACACTCGTCGAAATACTCCTCGCGACCGTCATCGCCCTGATCATGCTGGGGGCCGTCGTGACCGTCTTCGCCTCGGTGATGCAAAGCATGACTCAGACGCGATCCGTGCTCGAGATCGCTGACCGGCTCCGTTCCGCCGCCGAGCTTTTGCGCGCCGATATTCGCGGCCTGACGGTCCCCCCCGTCCCGCCGCGAGATCCCGCCGACAACGAAGGCTATCTCGAGTACACCGAAGGACCGATCAGCCAGGCTGGAACTCCACCTGCGGCAGTCAATCTCGACGATCTCGATCCCGCTGGCCAACCGTGGGCCGATTCTACTGTCGGGGATTTGGACGATGTGCTGATGCTCACGGCTCGGGCAACGGAGCGACCCTTCGTCGGCCGTTGCCGCAATAACAACACCAACAACGTCATTACCGTAGAATCAGATGTCGCCGAGATCGCGTGGTTTGTCCGGGGCAACCGACTCTATCGACGCCAACGCTTGGTCGCGCTCAACGTCGCCGCTGTGGCCGACCCGAACGGGAACGGCCTGTTGGATCAGGTCGAGTGGGGCGACGCACCGCAAAACTTCAACCGCTATTTCGATGTCGCCTTGCATTCCGAGACGTTGCCCAACGGCGGCATGGGCTGGGCCTTTTCGACGTTGGGCGACCTCACCAAGCCCGAAAACCGCTATGCCCACCGCATTGGCAGTGCCAGCGCGGCCGGCGCCTATCCGTTTCACCCCCATCGCATCGGGTGGCTCCCGCTAGGTCTTCCCACGCTCGCCGAAAGCTCGTCGGCAGGCATGGCAGGAACATGGCTGGCCACGGGAATCCTTCCCAGCCTTACGTTGACGCCCCGGCCCGCCCCGTTCAATGCCTTCGATGCCTGGACGAATCCCTTCCCTGTCACGGAACTCGACGAAAGGACTGGTTTGCTCAATACGGTGGGACAACTATTCCGCGAGGCCGAAGACCTCGTGCTGACCAACGTCTTGTCCTTCGACGTTAAAATCTGGGACCCCAGCGCGCCGCTCAACGTCGTAAGTGGCGATGTCGTAAAGCCCGGCGATCCGGGATACCCTCTCCCCCCGCCCAGTCCAGCCGTCACGGTAGCCCGGGGGGCTTTCGTCGATTTGAACTATGCGGGAACCGCAGGCATCTCCGCCTTTTCCGGCCCAGGCGATTCCAAGTTCTTGACGCGTTGGGGCTGGGCCCCCGGCCAAAGCTGCGTCTACGACACCTGGTCGAACCACTACGAGAGGGACGGATTGGACCAGGATGGTCTCCTCGGCCACGATCAAGGCACGGATGGCTTCGACAACAACGACGACGGTCGCGTGGACGACGTGGCCGAGAGCGAGGCCCCGCCACCGTATCCTGAACCATGCCGGGGGCTACAGATTGTGATCCGCGTCTTCGAGCCAGACAGCCGCCAGATCCGGCAGGTCACCGTGGTGCAAGACCTCTTACCGAAATGAAGCACTCCTGCCGCGACGCTGCTTGTGCTTAAGCGTTCCCCCCAACGCATCTTGATGCGACGGGACGGAGCGATCTTCTGCATGGGTAAGCGCGTCGGAGTTCGGCGTATGGAACCCCAATCTTTTTACGGTTGCTCCGACGGCAATCCCGCGGCCTTGCTGTCCGGCGTCATCAAATGCTGATAAACGGAATAGTCGATGTCGTCGGTAATGAAATCCACATGGCCATCGCAATAGACGGCATTCACGCCGCCGGGATGGTTGCTAGACGGTCGCGGAAGAGGCGGCGCATTCTCCTTGCAACGATTGATATGACCACAGGGGCCCGGCGATGCCGCCCACCATATCCCCACCTCAGGTTCTGATGTTACGGGTGTGCCCGAGTTGAATCGCATCCAGGTCGTCGCTTGCAAGTTCTCGCTGGCAAGGATCGTCCGATGCGCGCCGTCCGGGATGCGATCCGTCTTTATCTTGATTTGCTGTGGCACAGGGATATCGTTCGCGTCGTGATTGAAGAAGACCCCAAACGCTGGCCCCTCGGGCTGCGGCGGGCCGCTGGGGATAGGATTTGGCATCGTTGTGCCGTCCTCGATCCCGCAGTTCACGGCGTAACTCAATGCGGCATACTGGCCTGGCCGAGGATCGCTGGGGCAAATCAGCTCCACGATCTGAAAACCGCTGGTGGCCGGGTCGGGAAAGCCGGAGGCAACAGCAAAATCCCCCACGCGGACCAGACGCCACATGTCTTGCCGACCCATCTGCGGCAATAGCACGGCTGCCCAGCTCAGGCCCGGCACAGCGCTGAAACTGTTCTTGTACCCCGGCAAAAACCCCTTCTCCGACTCATACGTCAGGCACGCCTTGCCGATCTCACCCATTCGATTCTGGCACTGGGCCGTTCTCGCACGCTCCCGGGACCCGATGATCGCAGGGAAGAGGAGGGCCACCAGGATCGAAATGATCACCACAACCACCAGCAATTCCACCAGCGTGAACGCGCCGCGTTTTGAACGGGCCATGATCCAAAACTCCTTTCCCAAACATCGCCGGCCCGGCGAGGCTTTCAAGCGAAGACCTCGTGCTTGCCCCCACTAGATTGTATTGTGACAAGCAAGCCATTGGGAATCCAGCTATCCGCACTTTTTTTCGGATTCCTACTAGGACCTTTTTTTCAGATTCCTGTTGGGACGCCTCGCCCATTGGCACCGCGGACGGCGCATTGGCGGTTGGATGGCGTCGGCCAACCGGCAGCCCAGCTCTCGATGACGCAACCCTGAGCGAGCCTGGTAGCTTGGCGTATCCGGGCGCCCAGCACCGCGGCTTGACGGGACGGGAGAAAGGGATACATTAGAAGGAGTAACTGGACTTTTGCAACTTGGGTTCGCAAGCTCCATCCTTACTCTTGGGAGATGGTAGGGCGAAGGCAATTTCCCATAGAAGCTGTCTTCCTTGTTTTCCTGAATTGCCAGCGATCCAATCTGCCGCCCTCTCTCAAAGGGGAGGGGGCAGTTTGCAAGAGTCCAGAAGTAACATTGCAGCGATTGCCCAAAGACAACAGGGCGCAACACGTCAAGCGGGAATGGCGGAATTGGCAGACGCGCTAGGTTGAGGGCCTAGTGGCCGCAAGGCCGTGGAGGTTCAAGTCCTCTTTCCCGCACTCGCGGCGTCCGCCAGACGCAAATCCGCCCCCTTAGCTCAGCCCGGCAGAGCAGCTGACTCTTAATCAGCGGGTCGTAGGTTCAAATCCTACAGGGGGCACTTGGGGTGTTTGCGTTATTTAGAAAGTATTCGTAAGTAGCGGCGTAGCAATGACTTGTGGATTCACCCCCAAATCCGTTTTCCGCTCCGTGCAGCCCGTTGCGTGCGGGTACTGCGCCGCATTTTGCGCCGCTTTTTCAAAGTCGGAATCGAGTATCTGGAGGTAGTGGCGGACCGCGACTTGGCGGGAGTTTCCGAGCCAGGCACAAACCACGTGCGAGGGGAACCGTTGCTCCAAATCGGTTTGCCGCGACGAACGTAGGTTGTGCCACAACCTCGGCCACGCTGGAACCCCCGCCCGATGGATTGCCGCAAGCATGGGTTTGCGAAGTGCCGCCGGCGATATTCGTCTCAATTTCGGCAAGATGTACGCGTCGCCGGGGACGGCACGGTCCAACGCATCGGCAAGCGGACCGGCCAACTCAGGAAAGATCGGAATTACCCGAAACTCTTGGCCGTAACGCGACGTTTTCGGTGACGGCACGCGAAGCCGCTTGCGTTCCCAGGCCACGCAATCCCAGGTCAGCTCCCGCGGTTCGCTCACGATCCGCAGCCCGCCCCAGCGTGCCAGCATGAACAGCAGCCGCAAATCCGGGTCGGCAATCTCTTCTGCAACCCGCCAGGCTACCTCCTCGCTAACGTAGCTCAAGTGGGACGTGGCGATGGCCGCCGTCGGCACAGACTCAAACGGGTTCCGATCAATCCACCGATGACGTACCGCGAAGCGGAACCACGTCCGGGCGTCGGAACAATGCTTCCGGGTCGTGGCCTCAGCCAGCCCCCGCTTGAGCAGGTACGCCCGAAAGCCCTCTGCGTCGCCCTCGGTCACGCTGTCAATCGGCCGGTCGGTACCAAAGAAGTCGATCATGGAACGCCGGCTTTGGCCGATGTGTGCAAGCGTGTTGGACTTGTACGTGGCCCCCTTCATATCAAGCCACGTCTTGATCAACTCAACGAACAATTGGCGAAAAAGCGATTCTCCTGCTCGACGTTCATGCTCTATTTGGGCATCGAGGGGCTACTGGATTCCCTCGCCCATCACAACATTTACGTCCCGAATCATTACTTCGAACATTTGGAAGACGTGGAGGTTCGTCACGTCTTGTCCGAGGAACCGGCATTTTATATCCAAAACGCCTGCGTAACGGACGCCTCGTTGGCGCCCCCCGGCATGAGCACCCTGTATGTCTTGGTCCCGGTGAGCCATCGGCACCCCAACATCGACTGGTCGCGTGAGCGCGAGAGCTACCGGAAACGCGTCCTGAGCGAAATACGCCGGGTCCTCGGCATCGACCTCGAACCGCGGATTTGCATGGAGCAGGTTTGGACTCCCGACGATTGGGAGGCCATGCAAATCTACAAAGGGGCCACGTTCAACCTGGCCCACAGCCTGAATCAAATGCTGATCTTCCGGCCGCACAACCGTTTCGAGGAGTTGGAGGGCGTCTATTTGGTCGGCGGCGGTACCCATCCCGGCAGCGGCCTACCGACGATCTTCGAATCCTCGCGGATCGCGGCGAGTCTGGTGCTGCAAGACTTGTGTGAAGACGTTGGTTTCCTGCGTCCCGCTCCGCTCAGCCCGTCACCGTACGGCCTTTGAAATACCAGGCTAAACGGCGTCGGAACGCAGCGTATCGAGGCGACTCGGCATCTTCAGAATCTCGGGGAAAAGCCATGGCGGATCAGGCGAGAGTGGGCATCATCGGGGGCGGACTCGGCGGTTTGGCCGCGGCTTGCACCCTGGCGGCGCGGGGGCATCGCGTGCTGCTTCTGGAACGCAATCCCTTCCTCGGCGGCAAAGCCTACGTACTGGAAGAGGCCGGTTTTCGTTTCGACATGGGACCTACGATCCTCACGCTCCCCTCCGTACTTCGGCGAATTTTCGCCGAGGCAAGCGTTCCCTTGGAGACCGGCCTCCAACTGATCGGACTCGACCCCCAATGGCGATGCTTTTTCGAGGATGGCAGCCGGTTGGATCTGGTCAGCAACGTAGACGAAATGGCCGACCGCGAGACTCTTATCTTCCTCGACGCCGACGTCCGGCTCGCCCGCCACGCCTTGCGGCGCATCACCCTGTTTCTGCATCAATCCGAGTCGCAATTGGTGAGCGGTTTTCCCCATCAAGAGACGGGCAGCCTCGCGGAAGAACTGATCGTCCCTTTGATCCACTTCGTCCTGCTTGGCTTCTTGCCCCTGGGGTGGATGCGGGCAAGCCCGCACCCGGCCTACGGATCGGGTTGCGGCCAGCTCTTCGCCACACGCAAGAGCGATTACCGGCGTGCGGGAGGTCACGCCGCCATTCGCGGATCGCTGCACGACGGGCTGCAACTCCCTCGGGCATACCGTCGGGCCGGAATGATGACCGACGTGTTCGACGCTTCCGACATCGCAACCTGCCGCATGTATCGCGGCTTGGGAGAGGTCTGGCGGGGTTTCGCCAAGAATGCGGCCGAGGGCTTGGCGGCCCCTGCGACGATTTTACCCGTCACCTTGTTGCTCGCTTTTGGGCACGTGCTGCCGCCGGTCTTGATCCTGCTCGCGTTGCCGCAAGGCCTGTGGCGTCCGGCCGGACTTTGGGCCCTCGCCGCCCTTGTGGCGAGCTATCTCCCTCGGATCGCCTTGGCCCTTTGCTTCCGTCACCCTTGGCGGGGAACGATGCTGCATCCCCTGGGCATCGCCCTATTCTTGGGAATCCAATGGTGGGCGTGGCTCCGTGCCCGACTCGGCTACAAGGCCGGCTGGAAAGGCCGCGGATATCTCCCGGACTGACTTCCGGCGGATTCGGCATCGCGGCCGGAGCGGTCTCGCCGCGGATGCGTACGGCACGGCCCGATCGTACCTCGGGCGTAAGCCCGAGGTGGATGCGCCACCTGAACGCCCATCACCGTGGCAA
>DYLS01000161.1 GCA_020721965.1 Blastopirellula marina
TAAATCCCGACGCCGCAACCGATTCCATGCGATTCTGAAAAAGAAGTTCGGGCTAATCAACAGGAAATCGTTACGCAGTAATGATTTACGTAAAAATATCTCCAGGAGGTTTGGGCAAAAATACGTTGAGGAAGTTTGGGTTATTTCTGAGGCAGCCGCGTCCCACCGGGCCGGTTTACGTTCACGGTTACGCGCCCTATCGTGCAAACGTGTGCGCGTCACGGAGGAGGAAGAAAAGCTGTTACGTCTCCGCGGGGCGCCCTTCTCTGGGATGGTCGCCCTCACGGAGCTGGCTGAGATTCCGAACCTGCGCGAACGCCGTTTGGAGAATCCACACGATAGCATCGCCTGGCCGTGGGGGCGGTACGCGAGGCCGTTAGGAACACCACACCCCTCGGGCTGGCTACCATCGGACCGAAAAAGCTCCAATCCCGGCCTTCGCTGGGGATGCCGACCTCACGGACAACATCGCCTGCTCCCGCGTCGAGCCAATGAAACCGCCACTCGCGTTGCTCCGCCTTGCCGGCCAACTCTCGCGAGGTCACGCACCACACCTTTCCCAAACGTGGCAAAAAGCCCACCGCCAATAGGTTCTCGAAGGGAACGACGCGAACCAGTTGCCCGTCACTACCGTCGAAAACCAATAGACCATCTTCCGCTTGGGTCCAAAGCTGACCGTCCCAGGCAGCCAAGATGCGAAGCAATCGCCCGTCCGTTCGAGTCCAAAGGAGTTCTCCTGTGTCGGCGGCCAGGGCTTGAACCGTCCAGCTCCCCGGTTGATGAACGTGGACGCGACCATTGGCAAGCAAAGGCGGCGTCGCAATCGGCAGGTACCAGGAGCTGGCTTGCCACCAGCTCCAATCACGTGGTGGAATCCAGGGCATGTCGCGGAGCCAGGCCACCCTGCCCGAATAATCCGCACGAAAGACCACCCCTTCCCCGTGGGCGAAAAACGCCCCCGCCGTGACGCTGACCAAGAGGTTCATATTGTCGTCCCAGACTCGCCGCAACGGGAGCAGGTCCTTACGGCGGATCATGGTACCGCGGTGCGGATCGAGCGCGACCAGGATGACGTTTACTTGCCCCGCTCCAAGATGGTCCGCTGCCAGGACGAACATTTCGTCACCCACGAACCACGGGTCGCTGATCGCGCCGTCGAGTGGAACGACGTTCCAGAAGACCTGCCCATCGAAGAGGCTCAGGGACGCAACTTCCACACCGCGGGGCGTCGCACGGCGGCAAAACAGCCGATCTCCCTTGAGCACCGGCCACATTGCTGCGAGTACCGGGGGCTGTTTGCCCTCGCTTCCGCCCAATCGCTGTTCCCAGATCAAGGCCCCGTCTTCAAGGCTGTAGCAGGAGACATCCCGCTGATTGTTGATGATCAATCGATTCTCCGTCGCCGCCAAGCCAATGTGTCGCCGAGGCCAATCGAAGTCTCGCTCGGGCAATTGGTTCGGTCGTACGATACGGTCGGCGGGTAAGGCAAAAAGAGGTACCACGGCCGCGGGTGGGGATTCCAACGCCACAACGACCTCTCCGTCGCTGGGAGTGAAATCGGGAGGATTTGTCACAGAGCCATCGTCCGCGGCGGTGTGATCCAGATCGAAGCCACCCAACGCGCGCAGTCGCTTATCCGCGATACGTTGTCGTTCCAATTGGTTGGCCGAATGCGCCGCCGCAACTGCGTACCAGCTTTCCGCCTCGGCAAACCGGCCCAAAACCGCGCGACGATCGCCCAGCCACTCGGCAGCTTGCGAAGACACGAGAAGACCGCCAAACCCTTCCGCCAGGCAAGATGCTGCCCGTTCATCACCCCGCCGCTGGGCTTCCCGGAGCAGGATTTCAGCCTGTTCTTGGTACTTTTCGCGCAAGGCCGTCGTGAGTGCCTCGTGGCGACGCTCCAGCACTTGGACGAAATCAGAGTAGCCGAGCGTCAATCCGCTTTGCTCGGGATGCGGCATGAACCGCGGAAGCGTTTGGGACGCAACGGTGCTCCAAATACGCTGCGCGGCATCATTCCAGGCCCTGTCGCCCAGCATTGCCTCCAGTTCATGCCAAAAGGCATAGGCGGCCTTGTCCTCGTCGAGTATCGCCTTGCCCATCCCGTTCGCATCGGCAGGCGTGATAAAGCCGTGGGGGCAGTGCTCGGGATAGCGTGCCAAGGTGCCGGTTGCCAACTGTTGCATGGCAGGGCTAACGAGGCCCTGCCCTGGGACCATCCAGTACAGCGGTTGGATCGCTAGATTTACGGCCCCCACGCCGTCGTTGTCACAAGTTCTCCGCAACAACTCATGGCGGAATAACGGTTCGGAAAATGGTGAACGCTGCCACTCGCTCCAGAGCGGGGCCGCCATGAGCAGAGCCGTATGCCGCTCGAAGACGTTCGATTCCCCCAATCGGGCGGCTTGGAGGGCGGCTTTCTCCATTTGCTCGAAAAAACCATTCCAAACGCCCCAATCTCGACTGTTGAAAAACACGGCCAAGATGCCAGCGTAGCGCAGCTTTTCGGAGTATGGCAGAGCGGACTCCGCAAGGGCGGACCAATAGACGCTCAGCAATGTCCCGTGCAGCCAAATGCGGGGATTCGCTTGCAGGGTCCTCCAAGCACAGGCCGCGATCCAATCCCTGAATTGGCCGCCGGGTGGCTGCGACATTCTGGCCGCTTGCCACCACTGATCCATGTTTTCCGCCTGGAATACGCTTGGCGGTACGGCGGAGAGCATCGCTTGCGCGCGAGGATCTGGCAAATCTTCGTCGATCGCCAAACGCACCTCATGCACGTCGATCACTCGGTCGCGGTCACTGGAAGTGCAGAAGATACCCAATCGTCGCGGCTGACGATCGATTCGCTCCGCCGTTGGACCAGCAAAACTCCAATGTGTCCCGTCTTTGCTGAACATCCACTTTACCGTTCCGGCACCCCAGAGTAGTCGGACGCGGACGCGGCCTGACGTCAGCGGGACAATCTCTCGACCACCATCCGCACTCATGATCTGGCCCCCGCGCCGTCCGTCGCTCAAGCCCATCCATAACGCGAGACCATCGCGTGTGGCGTCGAATTGCAGACCAACAACTGGGTTGCCATCTTCATCCGCCAAAAAAATGCCGGTGCCCGGAGACGCCTGGTTGACAACCACCTCGGCCACATGCAACACCCCATCTGGCAGCAGCGAGGAGAAATATAGCGGCTTTTGACCGGGCGGTGCTGCCAACCGGATGCCACCATCTGGGAGTACTTGTAGGCTACGGTCGGCTGCTCCTTTTGAGGGAGCCCAGCTCCAGGACGCTGCTCGATGTCGGCCGGAGGCATCATCGCTATTTCTGGACAAGGCATTCGCAGCCGGCGGCGTGGGCGCACCATCACGTCCCGGCGCGTGATCCCCTGGCAGCCCACCGCGTATGAGCCGCTCGAAACCCAAGGGATTTTCGACGGGGATTGCAGGGGGATGCACCCAGCGAAGATCGCGGAGGCGGAATTGACCTTCCAGTACAATTTCGTTGGGTCGGACGGGAAGGGGCGCGGAAAGCAGGCGAATGTTTCCCCGCGTCAAAACGACCTGTCCCGCCGACCAATGCAGCAGAAAACTCCCGCCTCCACTGCGGCGATAGTTCCCATTGTCGGTCGCCAACAACTCCACAGGGCGAGCCGCCGACGGCAAAGCAGCGCCCTTTTCTACTTCATACGCGGCCCAAGCCTGATGGAATGCAGGATACAACTTGATCAGGACCGCCACATTTTCGTTTTTCACCAAGATTGCCAGCCGGTCGGCCTGGATCAAGGCAACCGACAAGGCTTGACCGTCGGGAAAGGCAGCAGCCAACCGCCCTATCCCCTGAAACTCCCACTGCGGGATGCCGTCTGGGCGGATCGACCGGACGGAAAACCCTGGTTGCGAGGATCTCTCGAACAGTTCTTCTGCGAAGCCCGATAGATCCCGGCCATCCACCAAACCTTGCGCAAACCAGGCGAGGTCCCAAGGAGAAAGGGCATCGTGGAGGGATTCCTGTTGTCCGCTCATACTCTGGGAGCACAGGGTGCTGGGCAGCGGCCAGGTCGGGCCAGTCACGAGGGCAATTGCAGCAAGGATCGCAACACGCGTGCTGCCTGCCATGACTCGAGCGCCAACGGCGTCCGCGATTTGTCGAATTGGACGGTACATTTTCCAGCCGTTCCAGAAACCTCTGACACCTTCGGCCCAAGATACAGCACGCCGGTTCCGCCCCACGTAATGTCCATTCAGCAGCATTGCTAGTACCGCACTTTTGCAACCTGGGTTCACAACCTCACATCTTTCCTCGGGAGATGGCAGAGCGAGGGCGGTTTACTGCGAAACCGGCTTTCGCTGTTTGCCTGAATTTCCCAGGCACCCGATTTGTCACCCTCTCTCAGATGGGAGCGAGCAGTTTGCAAAAGTCCAGTTGGTAAATGGAGGCTGAGCATCTGCCTCCAATGCGTCGGCCGGATTGCCTGCCAAATCCTCCTCTCTCCGAGCGTAGCCGAAAACCAGCGATGGGGGCAAGCACAGGATTTTCGGGAGACTACGAAGGATCGGCAATCCCGCAAGCTTCGCCAAGGTTCTGGTAATCGACCAATACGCTCTTCCCGCCCAAAGTGATCTTTGTCAAGGTCGCGAACCGCAGTAAAATCGGCTTGAAGGCGTTGGGGGTGGAGATACGCGATCCAGGAGAGCGATCGGAGAGATTGGCATGGAAGCCTTTTGGGAATGCCCGACACAATTGGTTCCGTCTGAGCCGTCGTGCGAGTTACAGGACGGGACAGACGACAGACTTGCGGGCAACAATGCGAAATTTCAAAAACTATCGGTATTGATGCCGGTATTCAACGAAGAGGCAACGGTCTCCCGGGCGATCCGTCGAGTTCTCCGCTCGCCGATCACCCTCGATCTCGAGATCATTGCCGTGGATGACGGATCGAAAGACCGCACGTGGCAAGTATTGCAAAGCTGGGCAGAATCCGATCGCCGCATCCGCCCGATTCGCCACGAAGTCAATCAGGGGAAAGGGGCGGCCATACGCACCGCCATCGAATACATCACGGGCGACGTGGCCGTCATTCAAGATGCCGATCTCGAATACGACCCCGCCGATTATCTCAAGCTGCTGGAGCCGATTCTGGATGGAAAGGCTGACGCCGTATTCGGCTCCCGATTCGCTGGGCACCCGCGGCGGGTACTTTACTTCTGGCATACCTTGGCCAACCGGATTCTGACCTTGGCTTCAAACATCATCAATGGCCTCAATTTAACGGATATGGAGACCGGCTATAAAGTCATTCGTGCCGACATACTCCGCCGTTTGCACTTGACATCGCGGAAATTCACGATCGAGCCGGAGTTGACATGCCGCTTGGCTCAACTGGGTGCCAGGATTTACGAGGTCCCCATCACTTACGCAGGCCGCACCTACGCGGAAGGGAAAAAGATTCGGGCCAAGGATGGCATTCACGCTTTAGCGGCCCTACTGTACTACCGCCTTTGGGACACGCGCGTGTCGCGAGACGATGGCCTGGCCACATTGGACGCGGTGAGCCGGGCATCCGATTACAACCGCTGGATTTTGGAACAATCCCGCCCTTTTCTGGGACAACGGTTGCTCGAAGCAGGGGCCGGTATCGGAAATCTTAGTCGGCTTCTATCCCATCGCGAACGGCTTGTTCTGGTGGATTATGACCCCGAATATGTCGAAATCCTCAAATCGTGTTTTGCGGACCATGAATCCGTGGCCGTGAAAAGAGGTGACCTGAATGACGCAAGTCTGTACGAGACGCTGCGAGGGGAGTGGCTGGATTCGATCTTATGTACCAATGTTTTGGAACATCTTCCGAATGACGAGGACGTTTTGAGGGGCTTTTTCCACACGCTCCAACCCGGAGGCCGCTGTGTGATTATCGTCCCGGCAGGCCGCCTATTGTATGGATCTCTGGACCATGCACTGGGGCACTTTCGTCGCTACGGCTCAGACGACTTGCGTCGCAAGATGGAGAATGCCGGTTTTCGCGTCGTTCACCAGCGACCGTTTAATCGCCTAGGCGCCTGGGCGTGGTTCATTTCTGGGCGAATCTTGGGGCGCCGCCGCCTATCGCCGGGGCAAATGAGGTGGTTCAATCGGATTTGGCGGATCTTTCAAGCGATGGACCGATTTTTGCCAGGTCCTTGCCTCTCTTGGCTCATCGTGGGGGAAAAGCCCCGGGAGAGTACGCAGCGGGCCGCCGCGTGACCCTGCTACCCAAGGCCACTGCTACCCAGAACCGCTGTCATGCCGTTTACTATCACCACTGACCGTCTTCCCGAAAGAATCGCCCCGCACGCTGCAATCAGCCAAGAATCCGTTTCCACCGCTCCAGGTTGTACTTGGCCTTTTCCGTCGGGGTGAGGCGGTTGAAGTCCGGGTCTTCATCGGGCGTGCGCCACGTGGACATCGTAACCCGTGGGGCACGGACTGCTGCGGCTTTGTCGTTCTCCGCGCTGGATTCCGTCTGCGGTCGAGCGTTCGGCGTCGGCGCGTCCGCGCGACCCGAGTATGAGCTTGCCCCAACGGTCCGCTGCATGTCATCATCGAGCTTGCGGTGCGGTTGGATCCCCAACTTGCGGAGATCGTTATGGTAAGCTCGGACGGCTTCGGCGGGTTCGATCTGATCGTCGGCGACCCAGCGGAGATAGCGGATGAAGGTCAACTGATCCTCTGCATGATTGATTTTGCGCCCGTAGAGCGCGACCCTGGCGCCATACTTCTTAGCCTCCCAGAGCATGTGGAAGGCGTCAGAAGTGGTACCAGCCGAGCCGCCCAGAATCCCTACCACAAGGGAACTGTCGTAACGGACCAACGCTTCCATGGCTCGCGGCCCGAAATACGGAATTTTCAGAAATAGCGGCCGACCACGATTCGTGACCCCAGCCAAAGCACGGACAATGTGATCGTTCACAAAACGGCCAACATCCGTCGGAGCATTTTCACCCGGGGCGTTCGGGCTGAATACTTCCAGGAAGTGCCGAAACCCCTTCGCCTCTGCCTCCAACCGAAATGCCCGATACGCCTCGAGCGCTCTCAGGTCGGCTTCGGTATCGTTGTTGAAGGTCACGGAATAAAGTCCCAAATCCGCTCCCATGCCCCGCTCACTCGGATCGCACGTCGCTTTTCCACACATGATGTGATCCAACGTGGCCGTGCGAAATGGCCGAGATGGCTGGCGATCGTAAACGCCCAGACCGCCGCCGGCCAGCCAGATATCGGTCGTGTCGTTGGCCCGCACAGCGGGAGTAATCGGCGAGCTGTCAAAAATTCGCTCGCGAATCGTCAGCACTTCGTTCGTGCTGGCACTCATCAGCATGATGTCCACGAGTCCCTGGGCCACGATTTCGCGGATGATGTGGCGGTATTCGTCCAAGGTGCGAAACCGCCCCTCCTCCGCGTGGTGCTCTGGGCTTTTTCCGGGCGCGGATAGCCCGAAGGCCATATCTGCGTCCTTCGCATCCGCCAGAATGAAATCCCTGCAACCGCGGTCCGCGTGAATTCGAGCCAGTTTTTCGTCCAAGGTCTTCAGCATCAAACTATCTCCATAACAGGCCATTCCCTACAAGTATAGTTTCTCCATTCTTTCAGTGCCACGCTGCGAGAATCTTTTCTCCCGCCGTTCTCCCCCCCGCACGCTCGGATTCCCTCTAGGACGCGATGCAAGCCTCGGCTCACAGCCGACAGCGCATGGCTGACAGCGAACAGCGCATATCGTGTTTCGCCCATGACGGGAATCTTGTTCCGGCCCATCTGAGACGCTAGACTTCGGGCAATCTCCGGTATCCTAGATCGTCCCTGACAGCATGATGGCGAGCCAGATTGCCACGCGGAGCGGATGCGTCGAACATACTATGCCGGGAATGAGTTAATTCCGGG
>DYLS01000041.1 GCA_020721965.1 Blastopirellula marina
CGCAACACTGCCCGAGGTTGACAGGCCCGCTTCCTATTCCCGCACATGGGCGGTATGGATCGCTAGCCTCATCACGCTCGCCAGCGTCGCTCTCGGCGTGTACCTGGCGCTCGTACCATAGTGAGTGGCCAAGGTGCAATAAAGTGCGGCCGAACCCTTCGTTGCACCCAACTCGCTATGGCGGGCTTCGTTCGCTTTCGCCGTCGGCTGAGCTTGACCGTTGGGCACCATGACGAGGGCCATGGCATACTCGGCGCATGAAAGTCAGCGAAAGACTGGAGATTCTGCGTAAAGACGGCTGGCTGCTTGTGGCGACCAGAGGCTGCCAGCGCCCGTTCAAGCATCCCGTGAAGCCCGGACGCGTTACCGTTGCAGGGAAACCAATCGATGACCTTGCTCCCGGAACACTCGATAGCACCCTCAAACAAACATCACGGAAAGGTTGAAGCGATGCGCTATGCCATCGTTATCCCAACCCCCGCCGAATAGGGGATTCTAATTGCAAGTGATTGCAAAGAAATGATTTACGTCAATTGAGCACCCTGATTCCCCCCCGCTTTCTGAGTACAAGGCGTATCGTGCAACTCATTACAGGACAAGAACTTACGAAAAACATTGAATGACTACAGCACGCAGCATAAATCAACCGAAAGTCGTTGTGTAGTAATGATTTACGTAATAATACGTCCAGGAAGTTTGGATTAACCGCGACTTTTAGACCTAACATATAGTGGTGTGCAATGGCGGTGGGGCACCACTTCCTCAAAGTGACTTGTGAAGTTGGCGCGGTACCGAACGCTCATTCGAGCATTCCGAGCATATGGAAGTAGGTCGCCACGCCAATAGAGGGAGTAGGTTGTGGCGCCAAAAGAGGGGACCGCTCGCCGCGCGGTCAAAAGCGATTCGCGCCGCAAGCTGCCGTCACGGCGAGGGCCGAGACTGCCATGCCGAACCCAACGGGCAATGCGTGCAGCCAGCGCAGGTCGGCCCTTTTTCGGAGACGTTCCGCAGCGACCGGAAGTGTTGCACCAGATACGCCACGGCGATTCCAACCGCGATCCAAGCCGAAATGTCTTGCCAAAACATCGACATAGGCATCAGCTACCGTGAAAAAGCTGCTCTCACCGATCACACGACAGACGCGAAAGTCAGTCTACCCTCTCCCACTGCTATAGGATTCACGCTGGATCATCCGATTCAACGGTGTCGGCCTCAACCACTTAAAATTCTAGACCCGACCTGGTAGGTGGCAAGGGCTGCGAAGTAGGCCAGCGTGGTCATGTAGGCGAAGGTGAAAGCGGGCCAGAACCAACTATTGGTCTCGCGGCGGATGACAGCCAAGGTAGCCGCGCATTGGGCGCAAAGGGCGAAGAATACCATGATGGAGAGGGCGACCGGGATGTTGAAGACGGGCCGGTTCGTGCCCTTCCAGGTCGCGGTTTGCAGACGCGCATGCAATTCGCCCGCGGTTTGTTCGGATGTCACATCGATTTCTTCGCTGCCGCTGCTCAGGTTGAACATGACGCCGAGGGTGGCCACTACCACCTCGCGAGCGGGGAAAGAGGCGAGGACCGCCGTGCTGATGCGCCAATCCCAGCCGAGAGGGCGAAAGACTGGTTCGATGAATCGGCCCAGCCGGCCCATGACGCTTTGGTGTTGGTACGCCATTTGGATCTCGCGTTGCAGCTCGTCCCAGCGTGCTTGGACACTTTGGCGAGTCGGGCTTCCCTCTGGCAGGCGCGCGAGTTGTTCCCGGAGCTGGTCGCGTTCGGCCGCAAACGGAGCCTCCACGGTAGCAGCATGGTGCGGGTAGTACAGCAGTGCCCAGACGACGATCGAGACCGCCAGAATCAGAGTGCCCGCGTTCCGGACGAACACCACTACCCGTTCCCAAACCCTCAGCCCCACCGTGCGCGGCGAGGGCAGTTTGTAGGCCGGTAATTCCATGACGAAAGAGGGGGTACCACCGCGGAAGATCACGCGTTTCAAGAGCAGGGCCACGACGACGGCAACGGCAATGCCCAGGGCGTACAGGCCCATCAGGACCAGCCCCCTCAAGCTCAATGTTCCCCACAGATAGCGACGATCGGGGATGAAAACGTAGATTAGCAAACCGTAAACCGGCAGCCGGGCGGAGCAGGTCATCAAAGGGGCGATGAGAATGGTCGTCAAGCGATCCCGCTCGTTCTCGATGGTGCGCGTAGCCATGATCCCCGGCACAGCGCAGACGAAACTGGAAAGCATGGGAATGAACGACTTTCCGCTCAGGCCGATCCGCGTCATGAGCCGGTCCATGAGATAGGCGGAACGGGCGATATAGCCGCAGTCTTCCAGGATGGCGATGAAGGCGAAAAGGATGGCGATTTGCGGGACGAAGGTGAGCACGGCCCCTACGCCGCTGAGGATGCCATCAATAACCAGGCTCTGCATAGCGCCGGGAGGAATCGCTTGCGAGATCAGGCCTGCCAATGCCTGCACGGCTCGATCCATCGCCTGGCTGAAGGGTTCGGCAGCGCGAAACACCGCCTGAAACATGGTCGCCATGACCAGCGCGAAGATCAGCATCCCCCAGACCTTGTGGGTTAGCACGGCATCCAGCCGATCGGACAAGGTCTGCTCGTACTGCTCCGGATAGGTCACGACGCCGTCCAAAACCTTCGCCACCCATTGATAGCGGCATTGCACCTCGACTTCGGAAGTCGAAAGCCCCTGGGCGGCAATGGCGTCGCGGGCCTCTTGAACGAGTTGCGAGACCGCGGAGGCATCCTTGCCAAAAAACTGCTTTTGCAGGAAGCCGTTGTGGTCGAACAGCAGCCGCTCCGTCCAGAACCGCGCTCGCCAATCGTACGGGGCTCCTGGGATGGATTTCCCGCGGCGAACATCGTCCACGGCCCTGACGGTCAGATTTGGTGAAACGGCGGATGCAGCCGCTGTTGCGTGCGTGCCGTTATTTGCCGCCCCGTCCACCTGGTCCGCGCCGAAATCCGTGATGGCATGGTTGCTGAAATGGTTGCTGGAGTCCGTGCCGGTATCCGTACTGGAGTCCATACTTAGATTGTTGCCGGAATGGTTGCGGGAATTGTCGCTGCGATCCAGGCTGGCATCCTCGCTCGTCAGCAGCGATTGCGGCGGCTTCTGCCCATCGCAGATGAGGTCGAGCCAATGGCGCTCGGCCAGCCGGGCAAGGAGGGCTTCGGATTGCGCGACGATCACGTCCGGCACTTGCGGCAGGCGCGGTCTGGGAGGAGACTCCATGACGGCGGCGATCGCCGCTTGCAAGGCATCCACGCCCTTCCCCTGATGCGCCAGCACAGGCACGACCGGCACGCCCAATCGCTCGGACAGGGCTGCCGGGTTCACGGAGATGCCGTGCCGTTCCGCCACGTCCACCATCGTCAATGCCACGACCGTCGGAAGGCCCAAGGCCAGCACCTGTCCCGCGAGATAGAGATTCCGCTCCAAGTTCGAGGCATCGACCACGCAGACCACGGCGTCGACGGGCGGTACCCCCTTTTCCTGGCCGAGTAAGACCTGGACGGCCACGAGTTCGTCGCGCGAGCGGACGGCCAGGCTGTACAAACCGGGGAGGTCCACGACCTCGAAAACGCTGCCGTGATATCGAAACCGGCCGGTCCGCTTCTCCACGGTCACGCCGGGATAGTTGCCGACCCGTTGGTAGATACCCACCAGCGCGCTGAACAATGTGGACTTGCCCGTATTGGGATTGCCGAGAAGGGCGACTGTGACGCAGCGTTTCTCCGAAGCGACGCTCATGGGTGGAAAGGCGAATGAGGGGTCATGGACCCGAGCGAATGGGGTCGCCGATCTGCGGAGGAACGGCCAAGCCATTACTGGTCCAGGGTCTTTTCAAGGAACCGAACGCTTCTCCCTCGACCGAAAGCCTGGAACGCGATCAGCCGCATCCGCGATGCCGATGTTGCCCGCCTTGGGCGCCACGATGACGATGCCGACACGGTATCTCTCCTGTAGAACGAAGGGGTTCTACAAGAATCTGCACGTCGTCGGACCGCAGGCACAGCTTGCTACCACCCACGTGGACGATGCAGGGGTTGCCGGGCCGGAACACGCGGATTTCGCGACCTTTGCAAAGACCGATCTCCTGGAGGCGATGGGCGGCATCGCCGGGAGCAAGTAAGGACACGATGATACCGCGATCCCCAGCCCGCAGGAAATTCAACGGTAACGGCTCCGCGGTTCCCGTCTCGGGGGCGGGACGGGCCGCAATCGCTTCAGACGCATTTTGGTTGGGACCGATCATTCTAGGGGTCTCTGTCTCCGGCTGATCAAACTCATCGAACTGGGTACAATATCCAACGACTGCTCATAACGAACCAGGTCATAGCGGATCGGGTCATAGTGAATCGGGGGACAGCCTGGCCGGGTTTCCGCAAAGTCACGCCTCTCTTTGGCCTGTGCGGCGGCGATTTTCGATGTGCCGCGATGAGGGGCAATCATCGATTGTGGTGCGTCTTTGCCTGAATAACGTCGCCCAAATTGAGAACAATTCTCATTTGCTTTCATTATATGCTACGCCTCCCGCGCGTTCAAGGGTTCGATACCGGTAGTCTTTCCCAGGGGTTCTTGTCACTGCAAGACAGCTCGCCCTCCAGCCCTCGCCCGCCTGTTCTCGCCCTCCTGTCATTTCGAGCGAAGCGAGAAACCTTTTGAAGCGAGAAACCTTCTCGTCATGGGGTAAGATTTCTCCTCGCTGACGCTCGTCGAAATGACAGTCCTTTCCACACTCAGGGAACCTCTGGGACCGCAGAACAACGCGCTGGAACCTCTGAACGACCATTGGGAACGTCTGGAGAATCCATGGGAGTCTCTGAATAACCCTCGTTGATTCACAAATCTTTTCCTTTATTGCTGGGCCGTGAACGGTTACTGATACCGAATTGGCCGCGAACGTTTTTGTGGACAACGCCTCGCGGCTTCTTTGTGGACAACGTTCCGCAGCCTGCCCAGCCATTGGGAGGACATCCGGCCGGATCGGCGATTGCCAGTTTTCGGCGGGTTTCGTTAAGATAAATGGGGGATGGCGGTCAGCGATTGCGTTGTGCCAGCGATTTTGCCGGGCCGGGGGCGGCCGGGTTCTGCTAAAACGCCGGACGGTCCGGCCGCCATCTTGCGAAGCCTTTCCAGGGATAAAACACAGAGCCGCACCGGGACGCTTTCCGGGACGCGGCGAGGTGGGGGGCGATCGTCGCAGCCAGAGGCGGACGAGACAGCACTTTTTTCGAGATCACATATTTCGCGACCACCGCGGATTCCAATCACGAGGCCAATATGTTTGAGCGATTGCAGAGCGGGCTTTCCGACGCCTTGCGGACCCTGGTCGGTCAAGGCAAGCTCACGGAATCGAATATGCGGGAGGGCTTGCAGCTTGTTCAAGAAGCCCTGCTGGACGCCGACGTAAGCCTCCCCGTCGTCAAGGATTTCGTGGCGAAGGTGGCCGCCGAGGCAAAGGGGGAGCGGGTTTCGCGATCCTTGAGGCCGACGCAACAGTTGCTGGCCATCGTGTATGAGCAATTAGTGGCCCTCATGGGGCCGATCGACCACGAAATCAAGATCAAGCCCTCGGGCAGCGTGGTGATGCTGTGCGGTCTGCAAGGTTCGGGCAAGACCACGACCTGCGCGAAGATGTCACGGATGCTTCGCGAACGCGGGGCATCGCCATTGTTGGTGGCTGCCGACCTGCAACGTCCCGCCGCCATCGAACAGTTGAAAATCTTGGGGGATCGCATCGGGGTGCCGGTATATACGGAGCCGGGCGAATCGGATCCCGTCGCGTTGTGCCGCCGTGCTGTTGCCCAGGCTCCCAAGCTGGGGGCCAACGTGGTGATCTTGGACACGGCGGGACGCCTGCACATTGACGCCGAATTGATGCGTCAATTGGAAGAGATCGACAGGAAGGTCCGCCCCGACCAGGTCTTCTTGGTGGTGGATGCGATGACCGGGCAGGACGCCGTCCGCAGCGCTCGCGCGTTCCACGAGGCCCTGACTCTGGATGGCGTGATCCTGACCAAGCTGGATGGCGACGCACGCGGTGGGGCCGCCCTCTCCGTCAAGTTCGTCACCGGCGTGCCCATCAAGTTCATCGGGACGGGCGAGCAGGTCGATGCCCTGGAGGAGTTCCACCCGGAGCGGATTGCGGGCCGCATTCTCGGTCAGGGCGACTTGATGAGCTTGATCGATCAGGCCCGGCGCAAGCTCGATCAAGAGGCGATCGCCGAACAGCAAAAACGGATCATGGAGGGCGAGTTCACCCTCGATGACTTCCGGAACCTATTGGATCAGACGGCCCGACTGGGGCCGATCCAGAACGTCCTGGGCATGCTCCCCGGCATGGGCAACATCCTGCGGGCCTTGGAAAGCGATGATGTGGACGCGGCCGCCTCCATCCGCCGCATTCGGGGTATCATCGACTCCATGACTCCCGAAGAACGCCGCAAGCCGGACATCATCGACATCAGCCGTCGTCGCCGCATCGCTGCGGGAGCCGGCGTGGCGACTCACGAGGTTACAGAATTGACGCGCGTCTATGAGCCGGTCGCCGATATGATGCGGAAAATGGCCTCGCTCAGTGCTCGCGGCCGAATCCAAATGATCCAGCAGCTCTCCCGCCAAATGATGAGCAGCCCCGAGTCGTTGCTCATGCGTCAAAAGAAAGGTACGGGAAAACGCTTGGGTTCGGCGGAGAAGGCCGCCTTGCGGAAACAAAGGGAACGCGAGTTGCGCCGGTTAAAGCGGGAAAAAAAGAAAAAATAGCTTGAGGGGGCTGAGCCGGCAACCGCTTTCGCCGGGGGAGAGAACGATTTCCGGGCCGACCAAGGCGCTCTGGTCATTGCAAAATCTCCGCCGATTCGGCAAAATAACGGTTTGCCCTGCCTAGGATCCCAGGTGGGCGCAATGTCCGTACTGTGGTCTTCCGGGCCTTGGCGGGGCTTTGTGCAAGAGGGACGCTGAGCATCTGGGCGCCGTGCAAGAGTAGCTCGTAGCCCTCGGTCCTCGGCGGGTGGGGCGGCATGGCCAAGTCGTCCCGCGGGGCCGTGGCTGGAATCGGATGAGTCGGCTGGAAGTCAGCGAGGCATTTCCGCTTTTTTTAAGGGAGATATTTTCGTGGCAGTTCGCATCCGCATGAAGAAAATGGGCAGAAAGCATCGCCCGTTCTTCCGAATCTGTGCAACCGATGCCCGAGCTCCGCGAGACGGGCGCGTGATTGAGGAATTGGGTACCTACGATCCCTTGATTCCCGAGACGGATGCGCGCGTCACGCTGAATATCGAACGGCTTCAGTATTGGCTTGGCGTGGGTGCCAAGCCCAGCGATAACGTGGCTGTATTGATCAAGAAGTACGGCCCGAATGGTACTCGCCTACAGCAACGGCAGGAAGCCTTGGAGCGATTGCAGCAAAGGCAGGCGGCACGCCGGGCACTGGCGCAGCAGGCGGCCGCTCTGGCCAGTCAGCAGCGGGCAGCGCAACGCGCCGAGGCCCAGGAGCAGGACTCGCAAGACGCTCCCGCTGCTGATGAGGGCGCCGCCGACTGATCGGGACGGCCATGCGGATCGACGTCTTGACGCTTTTCCCGGATATGTTTCAGGGCTTTCTCGGGGAAAGTGTCTTGGCACGGGCGATCGAGCGGGGGCTGATTCGGGTCATCTTGCACAATATTCGCGATTGGAGTCACGACAAGAGGCATCATAAAATCGATGATCGGCCATTTGGTGGCGGTCCCGGAATGGTTTTGATGGCACCACCGGTGATCGAATGCGTAGAGGCGGTCCAAACCCAGGACGAACCCGGACACTTGGTGTTGTTGACCCCGCAGGGGCGGACCTTGACGCAGGAGGTGGTGGAAGAGCTATCGCAAAAACCGCGACTGCTGCTCTTGTGCGGGCGGTATGAAGGCTTCGATGAACGTGTGCGGCTGATTTTGCGGCCCGACGAAATCTCCCTCGGAGACTACGTTCTCAGCGGCGGCGAGGTGCCGGCGATGGCCATCATCGAGGCCGTGTCGCGATTGATCCCCGGGGTGCTGGGGGATGAAGAAAGTTGTCGGCAAGATTCCTTCTCCGGCCCGAGTCGGATGTTGGATCATGCCCAGTACACGCGACCCAGGAGCTTTCGGGGGTTTGAAGTTCCGGCAGTCCTCCTTAGCGGGAACCATAGCGCCATCGAGCGATGGCGGTTGCAAGACAGCAAGAAACGCACCCAGTTGCGGCAGGCGGCGTTGGAAAATGCGGCGTTGGGAAATAAGGCGACGCGAGGAAAGGATTCCCACGTGCCGAAAACGAAATACAGCCAGGAGTGAGCGAGAGAATCCATGAACAAGCAGGAATTGATGGCAGCGGTCGAGCAGCCGTGTTTGAAGAGCGAAGTACCCTATTTCGAGGTGGGCGATACGGTTGACATTCATTGCCGTATCGTTGAAGGGAATAACGAGCGCATCCAGATCTTCAACGGTGTGGTGATCGCGCGGAGCGGTTCCGGAACCCGGGAAATGTTCACCGTCCGGCGCATCGTGCAAGGCGAGGGAGTGGAGCGGAAATTTCCGCTACATTCTCCGTTCGTCGCCAAGATCGAGGTCAAACGGGCGGCGATCGTGCGTCGGGCCAAGTTGTATTATCTCCGCGACCGGGTGGGCAAGGCTGTGCGTCTGCGGGAACGCCGCCCCGACCAGATGAAGAAGCGGCAGAATCGCGAGGCCTTCTGGCTCAGGCAGCAGGCCGCGAAGTCGCAGAAGCGATCCGAAACCACCGCGTGATCCTGCGGCTCTCCGGATCGCGATTAGCGAGGGGGACGACTGGCGCTTTTTCAGCACAGCGACCGCGCGGAAAATTCTCCGCGCGGTCGCATCTCACGGATTACTGGCGGCTCGCTTCTTGAGGGGTATGGCAAATGCCCTTCGCTTTCTCGCTATCCGCGTGGCGGTCGCTCCGGCGTTTGACTGCAAATGGGTGGGCATCTCTGCGACGTTGGGTAGGTTGGGGGATGAGGCGGGGAGGCGGGCCCTCGATGTCGCAGCCTGAGGGGCGGCCATCAGACACGAATCGCCAACCCCCTCATTTAGCGGTTGGTCGCCGGGGTGAGCAGGTAGCGGCGGACCATCTCAAATCCCTCGGATACCGGGTGTTGTCCCGCAACGTTCGCGCCGCGGGGGGCGAGCTGGACATCGTCGCCCTGCAAGGTGGGACGGTCGTTTTCTGTGAGGTCAAAAGCCGTTTGGGCGAGGCGGCCGCGGTCTGGGAGCGCGTGGACGCCAAGAAACGCCGGTCGCTGTTGCGAGCAGCCAGGGCCTTTTTGCGGCGGAAGCATTTGCAGGACGCACCGTATCGCTTCGATATTGTTACCGTAAGCTGGCCCAGCTTCGATCTGGCCGAGGTGCCCCAGGTAAGAGTTTATCGCAACGCCTTCTCGGGCGAGGAAGATGAGGGACCCACCGGTTGAGGGGAGGCACGGCTGGCAAGTTCGGCCGGGCGAGCCATCCAACACTCCCATACCACGTATCGCGAGAACAAGCCGGTGAGGATGAGGCCCGCCCCGCATAGCGTCCACCAGGCAGGCCGTTCTCCCCAAAACAGGAATGCCCAGAGGGGGCTGAGGATCGGCTCCGTGAGGGCAATGGCTACGGCCTCTTGGCTGGAGACGACGCGCAGTCCTCGGGACAGGAGGATGTACGGGGCCGCCATTTGCACGCCCCCGAATGCCGCCAGCCAAAGGAGTTGTCTGCTATTCGGCAGGATGCCCAGGCGCGCCACGACGGGGATGAGCAGCACCGCCGCGGCCAGGTGATTGAGCGCCGTGAGCCAAACGGCGTTTTCGTCGCGAAGCTGGCGCAGGGTCACCAGTACGCCGGCGTAAAAGATGCCGGAGAGGATGCCGCAAAGGACGCCGACTTGGGAGCCGCCTTCGCCGCGGCCCAGCTCCAGGGCCAGGATCAGCACTACGCCCAGGATGGCGAACACCAGCGGGAGGGCGTCTTTGCGATCCAAAGGCTCGCGAAAGAGGAAGAGGGTTGTTAAAAGCACCCAAAAGGGAGCCAGGTTTTGCAGCCAGATGGCGTTGGCGGCCGTGCTTTGGACCATGGCGGTCAGGAACGTGACGTTCATGCCGGCAAAGCACAGCACCATCGGCAGCAGGAGGGGGCGGAAGCGGGCGCCGCGGGCGCCGGGGAGCAGGATCATCGCGGCGAAGAGCGCCCTCCAGAAGGCGAAGATCAATCCCCGCCATTCTTGCGGCCAATCGCTGAAAAAGTCGGCCTTGGCGAAGATCGCGCTGGAGCTCCACAAGATGGCGGCCGCCAGGACGTGGAGCCGCCCCATCGTCTTACTCATGATGCCTCTCCTTGGGAGCGATGGGGCGTTCGTGCGACATCTCGGCCCAGTGTTGCGAGCGGTAGGCCACCGTTCGGCCGTTCTCCTCTTGCAGGATCAGTGCGGCGGCACCGGCGGCGTCGATGCGGGGAAGGCCCGCTTCTGGCCCCAGCACGCTAATCGCCGTGGCCCAGGCGTCGGCTTCCTCGCCGCTTCGGGCGATGACCGTGACCTCGCGCGGGGTGGTGATTCCCAGTCCGGTTTTGGGGTCCAGGATGTGGGAATACCGCACGCCGCCCACTTCCACGAAGCGGTAGCGATCGCCAGATGTTGCGGTGCCGCAGTTCCGCAGTCCGGTCATCAGGGAGGGTGCCTGATCCGCCGCCAAGGGCGCAATCGCGACGCTCCAGCCGTTGCGATCGGGCGGGGGATCTCCCAGGCCAAGGTCGCCGCCCAGGTCCACCAATGCCCGGGCGACGCCATTTTCCCGCAGAACCTGAAGGGCCGCATCCACGGCATAACCCTTGGCGATGGCCCCGAAATCGAGCCGCATTCCCGGTGCGGTCAAAGTGACGGTCCGCTGCACCGCATCGAGGTGCAGCTTGTCGCATCCGACGGCCCGCCTGGCCTCCTCGAATCGCCAGGCAGGCGGCAGCTCTCGCACAGTCCGAGTGCGCCGCCAGAGACGGATCAGCGGTCCCAAGGTAACGTCGAACGCGCCGTCGCTCTTCCGCGATATTTGCACGCTCAACGACAATAGCTCCCAGAGGTCGGGGCTGACGGGGATGGCTTGGCCCGTGCCGGCAGTTCGGCACAGCCGCCGGACCTCGCTGTCCTCTTGGTAATCGCTGAAGATGGCGTTCAGTTCGCGAATCCGGGCTGCTGCCTGTTGGCAGGCCGCCGTCGCATGTTGGGGCAAGGCGTGATAGCACACGATGCGCAGCGGGGCAGCCATCTCCTCGCCTTCCCAAACCACGCGATGCAAGGGCGTTTCCGGACACTCGCCAGGCGGCGCGTGGGGGATCGCCTCGGCCCCGTTCGCCCCGGATTCGATCTCTGCGGCTCGGCAATGTGCGGCGCCCTCGGGGGGCGACTGGGCGATGGACAGACGGGCCACGCCCAGCAGCCATAGGGATAGGGCGACGAGAACAAGATACACCGATATCGCAGAAAGTCTGCCAGGGCGGTAGTCCGCCGAACGACCGGGCCCAATCGCCCATTGAGCGGCCCTGGGCACCGTCGATCCGCGCAGTGTTGGCAAAGCTCTTGGCATGGTAGTGACTCCGCAGCGGAATCGCTTGCACACTGTCGCTCCCCATCTCCTGCAGGCGGCTTTTCGATCGGCGATTCCGTGACGTCCCTTCATCATGCTTGAAAGCCGGGCGGTTGAGCAACCGGGTAGCCGCATGGCTTTCCCTCTCCCGCACGCGGCTGCTCCCATGCGGGCAGCCACAGGGGGACTCGCACTTTCTCACGCGCGGGCAGCCAAAGGGGACGCCCACAGCAGCGTGCCGACAGCAGCGTGCCGACGCAGAGTGGCGAAACATACCGCAAAGCCGGGCGGCGAAACCGCGCAAACAGGCAAAAGCCCTACATTCGCCGCAATCCCAGTCCTATACGCCAGAGGGCTGTGGCCCAATGCCTGCTGATTTGCCTCTCGCAAAATGTGCTCTACATTTGAACAGACTTGGAGCGACCGCGTCTCGATCCAGGTTGAACGCCTGACCTTCCCGTCAACCACGCATCGGCAACATGAGCAGGGGCGGACGCGGCAGAGATCGCACGGGCAATCCGCAACGCTTTCTGGAGAACGAATTCATGCGCAACAATCAACCGGTGACGGGCGTGGAACATGATTATCCCGCCGATAGGGTTTTGATTTCGCGGACGGACCCCAAGGGCATTATTACGTATGTGAATAGTCACTTTGCCGAGGTCGCGGGTTATTCTCTCGAGGAACTGGTCGGCCGACCCCACAACATCGTGCGGCATCCCGACATGCCGGCGGAGGCATTCCGCGACCTGTGGGCAACCATCAAGCGGGGCCGACCCTGGTGCGGTCTGGTCAAGAACCGGTGCAAGAATGGCGACCATTACTGGGTGCGAGCCACGGTTACCCCTCAACGAGGGGGTGGATACACCAGCGTCCGTACCAAACCGACTCGGAAGGAGATCGAAGAGGCAGAAAAGCTCTATCGCCTGATGCGGCAGGACAAGTCTTTGACGCTTCGCAATAGCGTGCCTCGTAGACGCAGGCTGTGCGGCCTCTCCACCGCGGCTTGCAGAATCCAAGAGCGCTTCAATTCCGTGTCCATTTCCGCGCGGCTGACGGGCGCCGTGGCGCTGATCCTTGGTTTACTCATCTTCGTCGTTGTCCAAAGCATGCAGTCCAGCCGTACCATCGAGGTGGCGTACCGGAACTACATCGAACAGGATGCCCAGTGGCGATCGAATTTCTACCGCATGTACGGGCAGGGGCTTCAGATGGGGCAGGCCATCCGCAACATCATCCTCGATCCTCAGAATCCGAAGGCCTACCGGAATCGGGAGGCGGCCGCCGGAGAGTTCGAGAAGGCCGTGCTGGATGCCCAAAAGCAGGACGAATCTATTTTCCAAAGCGGCCTGCCGGCACGCATCATGGCTTTGCGCGACGAGCAAAAGAAGTTCCAGGACCAAATCCTTCAATTGGTCAAAGCCGGGCGAAGTGACGAGGCGAAGGCCGTTCTCAACGGGCAGGAGACTCCCAAATGGCGCGAGATTCGTCAAATCCTGCTCGACGAGATCAAGCTGCTCGACGCAGCCGAGCCCAAATTGCTGAGCGAACTGTACACGCAGGCATCGACCAGGCGCACGTATGCTTTGGCAATGAGCTTGGGAATTGGTATCCTGGGCGTTCTGCTCGTCTGGGCCGTGGTCCGCAAGATCAAGCGTTCCATTCGTCATGTTTTGGACGTGGTGAAGGGGATGACGGATGGCCGGCTCGGTCAAGTGGTGCATGTGACCGAGGAAGACGAAATGGGCCAGTTGCTTGCCAACATCGTGATATTCCGCAATCTGCTCCTCGAGGCGATCAGTCTTATCAATCAAGGCTCGGCGACGTTGCTCAGCTCGGGCGAGCAGATTGGCGCGGTCAGCAGCGAGACGCTTTCCGCCGCGGAAACTCAGCTATCCGCGGTCAGCAATGTGCTTTCGGCGATCCAGGAGGTCTCGGCCTCGGCGGACGAAATGAGCCGGCACGCGGTCGATGCACGAGAGGCCGCCGACCAGGCCATGGCGGTGACGCGTGGCGCCGCGGAGACGGTGACGCAGACCGAACAGCATGTCTCCGAGCTTTTGCGAACCGCGGATGAGATCAGCCGCGTGCTGGTGGTCATCAAGGAAGTGGCGGAGCAGACCAACCTGCTGGCCTTGAACGCGGCAATCGAGGCCGCCCGGGCCGGCGAACAGGGCATGGGCTTTGCCGTCGTCGCCGACGAAGTTCGCAAGCTGGCCGAGCGCGCCAGCAGCTCCACGCGAGAGATCGCCGCGATGGTGAAACGCGTCCAAAATGTCAGTCATGCCGTGGCGAATGAGGTGGCCGAAAGCAATCGCCGCATGTGCGGAGGCGTTGCGGAGGGGTCGCAGGGCGAGCATGCGAGCACTTCGGTGGAACAATCGGTGGTGCAAGCCGGTGAGACGATGCGGATGATCAGCGAAGCCCTGCTGAAGAGCACTGCTACGATCCACGACATCACCGCGAAGATCGAGAATGTGGCCACCACAGCCCAGCAGAACGCGGATGCGGCACGGCGGTCGGCGGGTGAGGCCGATCGATTGCAGCACCTGGCGAAAGATCTCGAAGGCGTCGTCGAGCAATTCCACCTGTGACGATGGTTGCACCAAGGGGACAGCGCGGGGGAAGAATCTTGGCCTTCCACCACGCGACCGCGTGTGCATTCGCAACGGCATAGTCGATCCTCCCGATGGATTGGCGGTGGATTCTGCGTCACGGGTCGTGTCGCGAGTCGAAACCCAGTCTGTTGAGCGCCCGCCACGAACGGGTGATGCCTGGCGTCTCGCCGATCGTCGAAGCACGCGTTGGCCACGTCGGATGCGTGCGAGAGTCTGGCGGTGGCCGAATTTCGCCCGCACAACCCGCGATCGCCATCATCACCGGGCGGTGGGCGGGGGCGCCCCGATGGAGTCCCCTCTCCTCCAGGCGGTACAATATGGAGGGGGGTAGCGGCGCAGCCGGTTGCCATGAGAGCCGCTAATGCTACAGCGCAGGCTTGTTGGTTTGGATCCTCATCTTGCGGTGATGAGAGATAACGCCCCGCAAGAGATGCTGGGTAGATCGTGCAATCAGGCGGGCTTTGCGCTGTAGTACGAAGACCAGGTGGGAGACCCATCGGATGAGTCCGCAAGACAAGTCGGCGTCGCCGACGCGAGTGGCTATTACCTTCGATTGCGTACCGCTTCGCACGGTGACGCGCAATGATCCGCCGCTGGACGCCTCGCCCGGATTCCTGGCACTGTGGAATCGTGTTCAGGCGGCGATCGCCAAGCACGGTCGGCACAACACGTACTATCTTCACAATGGGCGATGCGAGTATCACCTGACGAATCGTCCCCAGGTCGGCTGGCTGGCGTTCGCCTTCGAGGGATGCGTGATGACCGACCCCGAGGATTGCAAAACGGTGGCCTGCGACCTGGACGTGCGGCTGGCCGGCGATACCTGCGAGTGGGCCACGGAGCCGATCGTCCGCTGGTTTGCCGAATCGGTGCGCCGCTCGGTGATGGTGGAATTCGATCTCTACATCGAGGCGGGCGATTTGGAACGGACCGTCCAGCGGTTGCAACAATTGGAAGCCGAAACCCAGGCCAAGGGAGGCTACGTGGGCTTCGGGCTGTGATGGCACCGGGATCGATACCGCGGGACAGACGCCGTGGCCGCGAATTACAGCGTGGGCGGACTCAAAACGGCAGAAGCGGCGCGATCGGCTCGTCACGCATGGCCTGCCGCAGCTTGAAGACCCAGGCGTCGATGAGCGTGGCCGGATTGGCGTTGCGCTCCACAGCGGCATAGACCGCAAGACACAGCTCGGCGGAGGCGACCGCGGCCTCGTCACTAGCGTGCCACCCGGAGGCAGAGGGCCTTGCCGTGTGCGGGATGGGGTGATCCACGCCCTCGGTGGGTGCCGACTGTAGCGTGCCCGCTTCGGCGGCGAGCCGCTCTTGCGCCAAACGAAGAAAGAACTCAGCGGAGAGCGATGCCACTTGCTGCAAACGTCGGCGGCGGGGAAAGGTCTCCTTGCTTGCCGCCTCCACGAATTGGCGAATCTCCTTGCTCCAGGTGATCGCGTCGAAGTCGCCTCGTGACAAGGCGGCGTACCACCGCTCCAGGAACTCCCAGAGGGTGGGGTCGGCCAACTCGCGGGCCTGGGTCAGGCTGCCTCCACTCCAGTCTGCCAAACGCCTTGCCTCGTCCGCGTTCTCGACCCAACCGAAGGAAATCAATAGATCCGCCACCGTCTCCGTTGAGAGGGGAGAGAAACGTACCTGGCGGCAACGGGAGCGGATGGTGGGGAGTTGCTTGGCGGGCGACGTGCCGATCAGGATCAGCACGGCATCGGGCGGCGGTTCCTCCAGCGTCTTCAACAGGGCATTGGCCCCCTCGGCGTTCAAATAGTCCGCGTCGTCGATGATCCCAATGCGTCGCCGCTTGGAGTAGGGTTTGAGATGCACGTGGCGGCAAAAGCCACTGCCCATTCGATTGTCGCGATCGCCGATCAGCAATTCCACCGGGATGAAGGCACGATCGTCCGGCCGCGAAAGGATCATGACGTCGGGGTGCGAGCCGGCGATGACCTGGGCGCAGGCGGGGCATTGGCCGCACGGGTCCATCAAGGCCTCGGCCCGCGTTTGGCAAAGTAGGGCCTGGGCCAGCTTCAGCGCGAAGGTACGCTTTCCGATGCCTGCCGGTCCCAAGAACAGGTAGCTGCCCGACAGGCGCCGCTTGGCCGCTGCCCGGCGGAAAAAATCCACGATCGCATCGTGCCCTTCGATCCCTTGCCAAGCCATGACCTCGGATTCCTCGCTCGCCTTTTCAGCCCTTTTTTCGTGCAAACTTGACCGGTCGCCTCACATGACCGGCAACGGATGATCGCGGCGGCCCCGCGGTCCCGGTATGGAGCAGTATGTAGCGGTTACCGTTTCCGCGACGCAAGGAGAGGCCGAACGATCCGCAAGACCGCCTCGTGAACTTCGTCGGGTGTTCGGTCCGCGCGTACCACGGTCATCCGATCAGCAAAGCGGCAGGCCTCTTGTAGGAAGCCTTCGCGGACCTTTTCCAGGTATTCGATGCCGCGGCTTTCCAGCCGGTCAAAACCACGCGCGATCCGCCGCAGGGCGTCCTCGACCGGCATGTCGAAGACGATCGTGAGGTCGGGCAGCAGCGTACCGACAGCCAACAGGCCCACCTGGCGGAGCTTTTCCACATCCAGTCCGCCCGCATAACCTTGATATACCAGGTTCGACGTGAGGAAGCGATCGCTGAGGACGATGTGCCCTGCCGCCAAGGCGGGTCGTATGACCTCTTCCGTCAATTGTGCCCGCGCCGCCATGTAAAGCAGCATCTCCGCTTGCGAGCCAATCGGAATCTCGCGGCGGTGCAAAAGGAGGTTGCGGATTTCCTCGCCGAGGGGGGTGCCGCCCGGGTCGCGGCACAGGACCACGGTGTGGCCTTCCTCGCGAAGACGCGAGGTCAGCCGTTCCGCCTGGGTGCTCTTACCCGTGCCGTCCCCGCCCTCGAAGCAAATGAATATTCCTACGGTATCCGTTGCCATGCAAATCTCGTACGATGCGGAACTGGAAAGTACCCTTCCAGCCAAGTGTCAAAAGCCGGCCGACAGCGGCGTCGCGTCCAACACGACGGCCTAGCCTTGTTTGCTTGAATCAACATCTTGTGGGATTGGGCACAGCGGCTAGCAATCCGTGCCGCGCACATCATGCGATCAAGCGGGCTTTGCGATGTGGTACCAAAAGCCTGGCCGTCGGGGTGCTGAACGATCGACGGCATCCGCGGCCTGATGGCGAGTGCGCCGTGCTACCGGGCCGAGCCTGTTTGTTGGAATCTTCCTATTGTAGCCATTGAGACGTATCCCGGCACAGGAGGTTTCCGCGTTCCCGCCCTGGAGATCGTCGCATGGCCCGGTTGACAAGAGCGAAGCCCGACGGGAGAGCGGGACCTCCCCCGCCGGGCGAGCCTTCCCCCGCCACAGTCGCCGCTGAACGCTTGTTTGCGCTACCTGCCCTCCGGAATCGTTGGAGTCATGCTGTTTGTGGGGAGCGAGACAGGCCAGGCCCCGAGGGACCATCATTTCCGCGAGGCTCCCGAGGCCCAGCGAGGCCGCCAGCCATCGTTCCCTTCGTCTGCCGTTTGCAAAGAGGCTGGCGTGGCGAGTTGACTCGGGGTATCGGCGACGGTAGCGGGGACCACGGTACGATTGCCGGATGGCTGCGAGACCTGGGGCGCCCTGTCCTTGCCGATCATGGCTCCCAGTGGCGCCAATTCGGGAAATTCCGGCCCGATTGCGGCATCGGATACGGCTTGCCCGCTCTGCCGTGGGGAGTCGCTCGCCGTAGCGCCTTCGACGGCGGCGCCGTGCGGCTTAGACGGCAAGACCCTGGCCGACGGATCGGCACCTTTCGAAGCTCCGTCCGAAGGGCCATTCGGCTCCAGGATCGGCTCTGGGGCGGGGATGATCTCGACATTCGGGGCCGTCTCCGCCGGGCTAGCCTGCTCCGGCGATGCCGGTAGCTCCAAGGAGCCTTCGGAACGCTCATCCAGCTCGGCCTTGCCTGCGTGGAGATCATACTCTCCCCGGCTGAATACGGGCGGATTGGTCCGACCGTAATCGAGATAGATGCCGGCGTCGCGGGCACGGGCACGCCGCAAGGCGTCGAAGTAGGCCTTGTGCGGCCAAGGCCCTTCGGTCAGATAGACGCCGTTGTATTCCAGCAAGGATCCCTTGCGGAAGTGCAGGTGGCTGATGGCGAACATGTACTTGGTGATGGCCTGGTAGTACTGGATGTCGGCTTCGGCGCGGCGTTGCTGGGCGTTGAGCAACAGGTCCAGCGTGGCGGTTCCCGCGTCGTACATGGCTGTGACAGCGCGGACCTCGTTTTCCGCGGCCACGGTGCGGTTGTAGTTGGTTTCGGCAAGCGTGTAGTATTCGTCCAGTTCCCGCAGTACCCACGCGATCTGGTGGGAGATTTCGAGTTCCTGCTCCTGGAGGATGGAGCGTTCACGGGCGAGATTGAGCTGCGCATTTCGCACCGCCGCCATTTCCTTGCGGAAACCGATGGGGATGCGAAGGTCGAGGCCGATCTGCCAGTCTTGGAAATCGCCCGAGGTCAACGAGCCATACGCATTCGACTTGTTGTTGGGGTCGATCAATTCGTCCCCCAGGCCGTTCCAACGGTAGAAGCCGAAGGCATCGAGCCGCGGTAGGAGGTAATTCTTGGCGGCGATCAACTCCAATTCGGCCCTTTTGACACGCCATTTCTCGCGGCGAAGCAGGGGGTTGCGAACCAGGGCTTCGGCATGAACGTCGTAGAAGTCGAACTGGACCTTGGCCTGGGTCGGTTCGTCGGCGGGTCGAATCAACCGCCCGTCGCTGGCAGCCAGACCCATCAGGTAGCGGAGGTTGTTTTCGGCCTTGTAGAGGGCGCTGAGGGCTTGCTCCACGGAGGCTCGGAAGGCGAGGTATTGCTGGCGAGCCTGGGCCTCTTCTTGGGCGCTTCCGCCGCGGCCGCCGACCTCGTATTTGGCGCGGACCTGGCGCCAGGTCTGCAAGGCGGCATCCCGGCCGGCAATCACGGTGTCCAATTGCCGATAGCTGAGGTACAGGGTCCAATACGCCTTTTCCACTTCCAGCATAAGCTCCGACACGGATTGCTCGAATTCGGCTAGCCGCTGATCGTTTTCGAGTCGCGCAATGAGCACGCCGTTGTTGATTCCTGGGATCGCGCCCGGTCCCGCGATGCGGTTGAAGGTGACGCCCGCTCCTTGCAGCAAGGGTTGCCGGAACCCGGCCTCGAGGTTGGTGGACCAGTCGCTGGGCCAAGCTCGGCTGGCCGTGGCGTTGTTCCACTCATAATTCACGTTGTGCGTCAAAGACCACGTGCCGCCGGTGGCATAGGTCTTGGAGAGCTGGGCCTGGAACGACCCGAGGTCTTGCTGGAAGGCGCTGGGGCGGAAGGCGGTGACGAATCCGGCTACGTTTTGCGGCGTGTCCCGTTTTTCCCAGAAGATTCTGGTGCTCAATTGGGCATCGAAGGCGGAAAGGGCGGCCTCGACGCCCGTTCGCGGATTGGATTCCTGCCGGGCCGGGTCGTACACGGATGCCACGGAGTCGGGGGCGAGCGTGAGGCTGGTTTCCGGCATGCGGGCCGCCCCGACATCCGGTTGGTTCAGGCTGCGGATGATCTTGCTGTTTTGCAGGGCGATATTGACGGCCTCCTCCAGCTTCAGGTCCCAGTATTCCCGGACCTCGCTGTTCGATAGCGTCAACGGTGGAGCGGCTCCCCGGACCTCGTCCAGGGTGTCCGCCTCGACGTCGGGGTATTCGATCTGCGTCGCCTTATCCACGTAGTGGGACAGGTCCCCGTCTTCGTGCAAATAGAAGGGCTGCTGCGGCTGGCATCCGGACAGCAAGGCCGCCGAGATCAGACCGATCAACGGTACGCAAGTCCATCGCTTCATGTCAGCCATCCTTGAGGACATAGGCAGCCCAATTCGAGGGAAGCGAGTACCCTTTTTCTAACTGGGGCTTGCAACTGTGGCGTTAATTTGAGGAAAACCGAGACGCGCCGCCAAACGAGGCGGCAAAGTCTGTGTAATAGCTATCGTCGGCGTAATCGTTAAACTTTCACAAACTTTGGCTTACGCGGCGAAAATACAGAAAAGTCTTCGTATGCTGTGTGAACTTCCTGCATATCTCCGATTCACGAAACTGTTGGATTTGCTTTGATGGAATGCCTGGGTGTCTTTGGAATGATGGGCAAATGGGGATGGATGCGCTGGGCACGCTGTGCCGCCGGTTTTGCTTATCTAGCGTTTGCCCGCTCTCGCGGTGGCGTTCTCCCAAATTGGAATTTTTGCCGCGGTGGCCAATTGCTTGCCGTTCTGGATGGGTGTATGTTGGCGACATCGTGGGTTCTTGCTGTCGGCGGGGCCTTGCCGGGGCGGCTGTACCAGGGGCTTGCGCACGTCCCAAGCGCGCAGTTCGGCGGCTGGTTCGGCAAGTGCTGAAAGTTTGGTAAGTGCGTCAAGTGCGAAAAGCGGGGAAAGTCCAGCACGTACAGCAAATCCAGCAAGCCCCACGAGTCCGGAAAGTCCGGCTAGTTCGGATAGTCCGGCGAGTCCGGTGATTCCGGCAATTGCGGATAGTCCGGATATGTCGGCTAGTTCAGCTAGTTCGGATAGTTCGGTGAGTTCGGCGACGGCGGCGAGTGAAGGAAGTGCACAAAGTCGGGCGAATGCCTGCCCCCCACCGCCCCTGCCGCGGGGAGAGCTTGGTCGAAGCATTGCATCCGTGGTCCTTGTGTTGGGAGGTTTTGCTCCATGAAACGCAGTTTGGGTGTTGGTTTGGCGGTCGCGGCCCAGCTATTGATTGGGCTGGCAGCCGCGTCGGTCTTGGCCGAAAATGCGGCCGTGGTCCCCGTTCCACGAAACGACGATTGGTGGATGAAACGCCACCAGTCGATGAACGAGCGGGTGAAGCAGGGCCACGTGGATATGATCTGGATTGGAGATTCCATTACCCACGGCTGGGAGGGTGGCGGCAAGGAGGTGTGGGAGACGTACTATGGGTCGCGCAACGCCGTAAATCTTGGCATCGGGGGCGATCGCACCGAGCACGTCTTGTGGCGGCTGGACAATGGAAATATCGAAGGCATTTCGCCCCAATTGGCGATCATCATGATCGGCACGAACAATGCCCTTTTCGAACCCCAGCAGACGGCAGAGGGGGTGAAGGCCATCGTGGAGCGACTCCGCTCGCGATTGCCGCAGATGAAGATTCTGCTGTTAGCGATCTTCCCGCGCGGAGAAAACCCTCAGGATCCCCTACGCCAGAAGAATGCCGCCGTGAACGAAATCATCAAGGGGTTGGACGACGGCGACATGGTGAAGTTCGTGGACATCAACGAGGCGTTTTTGATGCCGGACGGGACGCTGCCGAAGGACATCATGCCGGACCTTCTGCATCCGAACGCACGGGGTTATGCCATTTGGGCGGCTGCCTTGGAGTCTTACATTGCCGCCGTGATGGGACCGCTTCCTGGAGCGAAGGCCGAGCCTGACGCGGAGGGTTTCGTATCCTTGTTCGACGGGAAGACGTTGACCGGCTGGCGCCAAGCTGGTGGCAAAGCCAGTGGTCAAGCTAGCTATTGGGCGGAGGATGGCTGCATTGTGGGGAAGGTCGGCAAAGGCCCCAATTCCTTCCTGTGCACCGACAAGACTTACCGCGATTTCGTGTTCAAGGTCGAGGCGAAGTTCGACGTGCCGGGCAACTCGGGCATCCAGTTCCGCAGCCATCAACGGGAAGACGGCCGGGTTTACGGCTATCAGTGCGAAATCGATCCCTCGGAGCGGGGCGAGTCCGGCGGCATCTACGACGAAGCTCGACGCGGTTGGCTCTTCAAGCTGGAAGGGCTGGAAGATGCGCGAAAGGCCTTCAAAGTGGATGACTGGAATGAGTTCACCATCGAGGCCAAGGGCAAGCACTTGCGGACCTGGGTGAACGGCGTGCCATGCGCGGATTTCGTGGATGAAGGCGAGGAAGCCGATCTGGAGGGCTTCATCGCCTTGCAAGTCCATCAAGGCAAGCAGGGGCAAATCCGCTGGCGTAACATCCGCATCAAGGAGCTGCCCGCGGAGTGATCGTTTGGCTGGAATGGGCCGTTGCCCGGTGGAGCGGGGCCGCCTACTCGGATCAGGTTCGCCCTATCCGATGGTTGCGATCGAATCGCGGCGATCCGCTTGGCCCGGTTCATGGCTCTTCCTGGCTGTTCGTGATTTCCTCTCGATCTAAGCTGCCAAGCGGCGTTGCGGACCTCCAGACCGCGCGCCGCCTTTTTCATAATGGGGCGTTACGCGAAGGTGCGAACGGGTACCGCCTGGCCATTCCTTTCGGCCGAGACGTACGCGCTGTAGATCGTGGAGATGGCGTCGGCCGCCAGTCGGCTGTCGCTCTCCAGAGGCTCCCCGTAGGCGATCGTCCGGTAGAACGCCTCCAGCTCTTGGGGGTAACCGGTCATCCAGTCCTCGTCGGGCGACGTGCCGGTCCAGCCCTGTTTGGTGCCGATCTTTTCCACGGTGTAAATGTCGCGGAAATACTCTTCCTTGGCGTTGTACGTCATCATGGCCGTGTTGGGATTGATATTGCAAAGGGCGCGGTGATTGTTCGCGCACACCTCCAGCCAGTTGTGAACGCCCCCCAGCACGATGTCCGACGCGAAGACCGTGGCGATCATGCCATCGTCGAACTCGATGTGGATCATGGAGAAGTCGTCGATGTCGTGGTAGTCGCAACGGATGTGACCCAGGTCTTGAAATGTTGGCAGACGGGTGATGGCGTGGGTTCGGGCGGAAACGGCAACGGGGCGGATGGCCCTGCCCAATCGTGACCGCCCCTCTACCCGTTTCAGATAGAGCGCCGCGGTCAAGGGGTGACAACCCTTTCCGATGAGAACTCCCCCCCCACAGAATTTCCAGAAGGCGTATTCCTCCGAATGGGAGCCGCTGTGGGCCTCTTCCCCGTGAATCCAGAGAATCTGCCCTTCGGTCTTTTCCAGGATTTCCCGTTCCTTTTGGATCGAGGGGGCGTACACCCAGTTTTCGGCGTACAGCAAACGGCCGCGGCTGGAGGATTCGGCCTCGAGAATCCGCTCCACCTCCGCCAGGGCAGCGTCGAGCGCCACCTGTTTGGGAAAGTGATCGCCATGAAAGTCCGGGCTATTGTCCCCGAAGTAGCCGGTCAGGGGCTTCTCGCAAATTACGAATCTGTCGCTTTGCAGGGCCTGAATCGAGAAGGGCGCGTGCGTGACCGGCGGTGTGCAGACGTGCACGGCTTCGACCGCGTCGATCAGGGCCTCCAGGCTGGGAAAAGCGCGGATGTCGCGATCCCGGGCGAATTTCTCGGCCGCCTGGCCATTCCGCGAGTAGACCCCCACCACATCGACGTTCACTCCCGCCACCTTGCTCAACGAATGATAGTGGAAGGATGCTGAAAAGCCGCAACCGATCAAGCCACATCGAATGGTCTTCTTCGCTTTCATGGTTGTTTGCCTCGAAATCGCGATGCCTACTCGGCGCCTTGAGTTAATCCTACAGCCCAAAGCCCCCCCTGATTGCGTTATCTGCCTAGCATATCTTGCGAGGCGATATGTCCCATCACCACAAAACGTTGAGCCAATCAATCCGCACTGGGCTGTAGTATTCACTGGCGGACATGTGTGCCGGACCGCGGGTGCGACGGCTTGCTCAAGGGGGGGAATGATCATTGTCCCGGTGCGGAGAGGGTCGGGCAAGCCGGGCGAACGACCGGGGTAAGACCTGCGGCCAGCCGGACCCTCTAAGGCTTTGGCGAAAACTTGCAGCGGATCGGGAGTCAGGAAGGCACTCTCCCGGTTTGCAAGCAGAGGAGGGCAATCAGCGTTTTGGCGTCGCGAATGGTACCCGACTCCAATGCCGACATGGCCTCTTCTTGAGAAAGCGGCGCGAGTTCGATCTGTTCGTCCGCCTCGGGTCGTGCCGGGCCAGGCACCAGCTCGCGCGCCAGGAACAGCGTCATTCGCTCATCGCTGACCCCTGGCGACGGCAGAAAATCGAGCAGCTTTTGCAAGCGGTGGGCCGTGTAGCCCGTCTCTTCTTCCAGCTCTCGGAACGCCGTCTGCTCCGGTGATTCGCCGGGTGCTGCCGTGCCGGCGGGGATTTCGAGGAGCCATTCCTCGATGGCCGGGCGGCAGTTGCGAATCATGACGATTCGGCCGTCGGGCAGGATCGGTAGGATGCCCACCGCCCCAGGGTGCCGTATGACATATCGCGACGGGCCTCCGCTCTCGTCGAGGTACGTTTTGCGAGTCACATGGAACTTGGGCGTTCGTAGCAAGGCTTCTTCACGGTAAAGACGAGACATCGGCTGCATCTCCGGGTGCTGCGCGGGGTGATTCGCGACCATCTTACTTCGATAGGGTACACGCCAAGTGGGCCGGGGGGTATGGGGGCGAAGCGAACACGCCCCGGTCCGCTATCGCGAAAACGGGGCGCCGCGAGGCACCGTAGCCCACAGTCTCGCACTGATTTTGGGAATCGTGCAATCCGCTGATTCTCTAGAATCTTTCCATACGCTCCGATTGGCTGGTTTGCTTGCCAAGAAAGCATGACGTAGGCTTTCAAGAGAGCCGTAGTGTCGGGCAGTGCCAGCGCCGCTTTCGCAAAGCCACACGGCGGTTTGCTCCGCGGGCTGGGTTTTGGAACCTGCCGAGGGCTGGCCAAGGAGGGGGCGAGCGGGAGCAGGCGGTCGGATTTTGGCCCACACAAGTCATCACCGTAGCGGAGAAGCAAATTTCCCCAGAGTTTAATATTGGCTCCGGGCAGACTGGCTTCAGGGAGACTAGCTTCAGGGAGATTGGCTCGCGCCAAGCCTTGCGCCTACGTTTCGGGGAGTCCTCAGCATGAACGCACCCTTTGAACCGCTCACAGACCTTTGCGATTTGGCGACCCAAACGACGGACTGGTCTTCCCAGTTGGAAGGCGCGAATGAGATCGCAGACAACGAAGTCTCGGCCGCACAGGGGGAAGCCGCTGGGGAAAAGGAACATCCCACATTGCTGTTGCTGAAGCGGGTCTTTCACGCCCCCTTCGCGGTCTTGGATGCCGAGACCGCCGTATGTGTGGAGCGTCCGGCCGGTTTGCCCGCGATGGACTGGGACCTCTTTGCTGCCATGTCGCGACCTTTGGTTGGGCGGCGCAAGCCGGTCCTGATTGTGGAGGAGGATCCGCTGTGCGTCCTGGCCGTACCGCTGACCGGCCGATGGCGGTCCTGCGTGGCCGCGACTCCCTTGCTGACACGGCGTGGCGAGCCGCGCGACAATTGGACACTCGCCGAGAGGGCGACTGGTTGCGGCGCCGCCGAACTTGCCGCTTGGGCCAACGAGCAACGGCCGTGGGATCCCGAATCGGCTCTTCGCGTGGCCGAATTGGTGATGGAGCACGCCTTTCACTTGCAGCGCTTGGCGGATGTGGAGCGAGAAACCGATGAGATGTCGTTTCACCTCTCTTCGGTGTATGAAGAGATCAGCCTCCTCCACCGATTGACACAAAATCTGCGGCTCTCCAAGAGCGATACGGAATTGGCGAAGTCCGCCCTGGATTGGCTCGCGGAGGTCGTTCAGGCGGAAGGATTGGGGCTTCTGTTCCTGCCCGTGGCGGATGCCGCGGACGACCCCGGAACCGTGGCACGGACCAAGCCGGAACTGCTCTCGGTCGGGTGTTTCCCGCTCTCGGCGGAAGAGGTCGCTCTCTGGGCCGAGAGGATGAGGTTGGCGGAACTGAATGGCCCGGTGGTTCGCAATCTCTCGCCCGAAGAGACGCCTCAATCCGATCATCCGGAGATCCGGAACTGGATCGGCGTGGCGGTTACCGAAGGCCAACACACCTTTGGATACTTTTTGGCCGTCAATCATGCCCGCGGATCGCAATTTGGCAGCGTCCAGGCCAACATGCTGCACTCCGTGGCCTCGATCCTCGGCATTCACAGCGGCAACATCGAGCTGTACCGGCAACAGGCGGAGTTGTTGGCCGGCGTCGTCCGGGCGCTCAGCTCGGCCATCGATGCCAAAGACCCCTACACGTGCGGCCACAGCGACCGCGTTGCCCGAATTGCCGTGCTGCTGGCGGAGGACCTGGGTTACTCGCCCGAGGCCTTGACGCGGGTATACTTGGCAGGCTTGCTGCACGATGTGGGCAAGATCGGCGTCAGCGATGCCATTCTGCAGAAGCCCGGAAAGCTGACCGAGCAGGAATTTGAACACATCAAGACGCATCCGACCACAGGTTTCCGGATTCTCTCCGGCCTGCGCAACCTCGAGGATGTGACGCGGGTGGTCCGCCACCATCACGAATCGTGGGACGGTCGAGGATATCCGGACGGTCTTGCAGGCCAAGATATTCCCCCCGTCGCCCGAATCGTGGCCGTCGCCGATTCCTATGACGCCATGGCCAGCACGCGGCCCTATCGGAGTCGCATGCCCCTGGAGAAGATCGAGGAGATTTTGAGGCACGGCGCCGGAAAACAATGGGATCCGGCGGTCATCGACGCCTTCTTCCATGTCAAGGACAAGATCGTGAAGATTACGGATTCGGACGAGCTGAACAACGTTCAGTTGCCATTCTTGTCCCCGGTTGGTAAGACCTGAAGCTTTGGCCTGAACGCCGAGCTCGGATTCTGGGACGGCCACCATGTCTTGGCTCTGCGGCCTGCCGCGGGCGCTCGCCGCGTTACTGGGATAATAGCCGCATTGCGCAATCGCCGCATTGCGCTAATAGCCGCGTAGGGGGAAACGTGCAGCCGCAATCAGCGGAGTTTCACGCGGGGATCGAGCAGCACGTAGGCGGCATCCACGAGCACGTTCGCGCCGTAAAGTAGCAGCGTGAACAGCAAGACCAGCCCCATCGCGAGCGTGTAATCCCGCTGGATCGCGGCCTCCACGAAGTGAACCCCCAGCCCGGGGATGGCGAAAATCTTCTCGACGACGGGGGACCCGGTGACGATTCCCGCCACGGCAGGCCCCAAGAACGAGACGACCGGCGTCAGCGCCGTACGAAGGGCGTGGCGGAAGATGACGGCAATTGCGGAAAGGCCTTTGGCGCGGGCCGTGCGGATGTAGTCTTGCCGCAGCACGTCCAGCATACCGGTCCGCGTCAATCGGGCGATATATGCCGCGTAGGGTGCCCCCAGGCATACCGCGGGCAAGACCAGGTGGCTCGGCGTGCCCCAACCCGCCGCGGGAAACCATGGCAGCAGAAAAACAAACAAGATGATGGCGAAGCCGGCGATCACAAAATTGGGGAGTGCGATGCCCAATGTGGCAGCGGTCATCAGGACGCGATCCGCCAGGCCGTTGCGCCGCACCGCAGAAACGACGCCCGTGGGAATCCCAACCGCCAGGGCGAAGAGCATCGCCGCGCCACCGAGGGCGGCGGAGACGGGCAAACCTTGCGCGATGATCTGGTTGACCGTGAAATCCGCCATCCGGTAACTATACCCCAAATCGAAACGGAGGACGTTGCCCAACTCGCGGACGTACTGCTTCCAGAACGGGTCATCCAGGTGATAGCGTGCGGCCAGATTCCGTTCGATCTGCGGGTCCAGCCGTCGCTCGCGGTCTAGCGGTCCGCCCGGCACGGCACGCATCAGACAAAAGCTCACCGTGAACACCGCCCAAAGCGTGATCAACAGCCAGATCGTTCGCGAGACGATGAATCGGAACATGTTCGCTTTGCGTTGTGCTACGTTATCAAGGCCAACATCATACAACGGATGGCGACCTCCCTGGCGGGGTGCCTTGCAGCCATCAATTCGGCATCATTCTCCCGTTCCCAGCGAGGGATGGTCGGCGATCCTGAGGTCTTTCAAAGGGTGAATATCCAGAATATTGGGGTAAAAGCCCTGAACACGAGGGGAAACCATATTTCGCGTGACGGGCCAATATATGGGGATCAGCGGCATCTCGCGGAGTAAGATTTCCTCGGCTCGGCGGAACAGCCGCATGCGCTGCTCCGGTCGCGGTTCCACCTGGGCTGCCGCCACGAGGGAGTCGTACTCCGGGTGACTCCATCCGCCGTGATTGTTCGGATTGTCCGTCGTGAACATTTCCAGGAACGTGTTCGGATCGAGATAGTCCGCGATCCAGCCGGCACGGGCGATCCAAAACTCGCCCTCCCGCCGCGACGCGAGATATCTTGCCCAATCCTGATTGTTGAGCCGCACGTCCAGACCTAGCGTGCGGCTCCATTGGGATTGCAGCAGTTCGGCAATGGCCTGGTGGGATTCGTGCGTGTTGTAGAGCAGCTCCATGCGGGGCATTCCTCGGCCGCCGGGATAGCCGGCTTCAGACAGCAACGCCGCCGCCCGCTGAGGGTCATACCGCTCGCAGTGCGGGGGCTGGTAGGCGACATACTTGGCAATGTCTGCGGGAACAAGGCTCTCGGCGGGGATTTGTCCCGAACGCAGGACCCGGGATACGATCTCCTGTTTATTCACGGCCATGGCGATGGCACGGCGGACCTGCGACTTGTTTAGCGGTTCTCGCCGCGTGTTGAAGATGTAGTATTCGCTAGCCAAATAAGGGGCGGGCAGGAAATCCCTTCTCCTCGATCTCAGCAAGTCGGGAACGATCTCGTTGGGCACCGTAGGAATCCAGTCGGATGAACCCGTCAGGTAGAGGTTCAGTCCCGTGACGGCCGATTCCACGGCCAGCACGTCCACGCTGTTCAAAAGGACGTCCGCGCGGTCCCAGTAATAGGGGTTCTTTTCCAGCCGAATGCGGTCCCGGATGCGCCGATACTTCAAGACGAATGGCCCGTTGCAGACGATGTTTTCGGGTTTCGTCCAAGCCGGATAACCGTATCGTTCCACGCAGTGCCGGGGAACCGGGCACATCGGGAAAAAGCCGACGATCTCCAGAAAGTAGGGCACGGGGTGCTTCAGCGTGATCTGCAAGGTCCGCTCATCGATGGCCTGGATGCCCACCCGGTGAAAGTCGAACAGCAGCCAGGCGTAGTCTTCCGCGGTTGGGTCGCGCGGCACGGCCGTGGCACGCTGAAAGCGTCGTGGCTTGCCGCCGATGTCCACGACGTAAACCGGCTCGGCGGTGGGCGGGCCACTCCCCTCCGCGCGGCCTGGGCCGGTAGATGACGCTGCCGCTTCTGGTGCCTCGATGGCCAGCAGTCGTCCGTAAAGCATCTTGCCTCGGGCAAAGGGGGGATCGCTAGGCTCGCGCTCGCGAAGCTCGATTTCCACGGGGTCTCCCACTGCCACCCGACCTCCCGTGTATTCTTCGGCGTGGGTTATGTACCACAACTCGTAGGCGTATTCGGCAGCCGTCTCAGGATGCAGTAGCCGCTGGAACGACCAGCGAAAATCCTCGGCGGTGACCGGCCGCCCATCCGACCAGCGGGCATCCTTGCGTAGGAAAAAGGTGTAGGTTTTCCCATCGGGCGAGATTTCCCAGCGTTCGGCGACACCGGGCATGGGCGCCAAGGTTCGTGGGTGGTAGGTGGTCAAGCCCTCAAAGATGGCCCAGATCACGCGGCCTTCCGGTTGGCCAGAGACCAGGGCCGGGTCGACCGTCTTGATCTCCGTGCCATTGCAGAAGGTGAAGTCGGCTTTTTCTGGTCGAACCAAGGCCAAAGCCGCCGCCAGGCCAAAGACGCTCAAGAGGAGGATGGCCCCCACGAGAATTCGGTACACGGTGGCAGCCCTGGTCATGGCGACACGTCCCGACGAAAACCGGCGACAGCACCCGGGCAATGCGCGGCCCGGGAGATCGCCCAAGTTTCGGTGCCAGCGATCCGACGAAAACGGCCGCCGGCATGCAGACATTGCGAGGGATACAGTTTATGCATCGAACATTCATGATAGTCACGCATCGAGCACCCATGATAGCAAACGATGCCATGTTGGGAAAACCGCGGATTGGCGGACATTGCGCCGCCGGGGATCGCCCAGTCGTGGCCAAGCCTGCTCGAAGGGCGCTGTCCCGGGACGTGGAAACCCGCTTGGCAATCGGCTATTCTGAGACGTTGCCGCCTCGCGAGGTGTTTTCGTTTGCATGGCCACGGCACGAGTAGCGAGATCAACCCGCCGTTCCTGTTTAGGGAGGCATTTTTGTTCTGTTTGAGGAGGAATTCGTGCTCGCGGGGCATTCGTGTTCGGGAACATTTATATTCGGGGGGCATTCGTATTCGGGGGGCATCCGTGTTTGGTAGGCGTTGCTGTTCAGGTAGGCGTTGCTGTTCGGGGCGTGTTCCTGTTCGGGGAGGAGGGGCTTCCTACGGGGAAGGGGCGGCCAGGCTCACGGTAGGGTTGCACGGCACCGCTTTCGGTAACGAGAAGCAGGAGATTCTAGGGGAGTCGCAATGGCTCGACCTTTTGACAAGACGGCGTCGGGCGAAATGAGGGCCGCGGAGCCGTGGAGTCCATCCGTGGCCTCGCCGTCGGCCGTGGCATCTCCTTCGGGGCGGCCTACCAGGCAATTGACGCTCTTCGATTCCGTCTGCATCATTGTGGGGATTATTATTGGGGCTGGAATCTATCGCACCACACCGGACATTGCCGCTTGTGTGCCTTCTACGACCGCATTGGTTGCCGTATGGTTGCTGGGCGGAGGGTTGTCCTTGCTAGGCGGGCTTTGCTATGCCGAATTGGCGACTGCCTATCCCCATGCCGGCGGAGACTATGTGTTTCTGACCCGGGCCTACGGGCGCCGCATGGGCTTCCTCTTCGCGTGGTCGGAACTGTGGATCGTTCGGCCTGGCTCCATCGGGATGATGGCCTTCATCTTTGCACAGTATGCCTGCGAGCTACTGCCGGGTTTCGAGCAACATTCACGAACCGCGCAAATGCTGCTGGCCGGTGCCGCCGTGGCCGTCCTGACATGGATTAACGTGCTGGGAATCCGCGAGGGAAAATGGACGCAGAATCTGCTGACGACACTCAAAGTGCTCAGCCTGCTATTGATCTTTTGCATCGGCATGGTTTGGGTGCCGGCCGTGGCTGGTATCCCCCGGGGGGTGGACGAGACGCCTGCCTCGCCGCTCAGCTCCAATTTCCGACTGGCTATGATCCTGGTCTTGTTCACCTACGGCGGTTGGAACGAAATGGCCTATGTGGCCGCCGAGGTGAAAAACCCCAATCGGAATATTCTCCGCGCCCTGATCTTTGGGACGCTGGCCGTCACCGCGATCTACGTGTTGGTGACGCTGGCGTTCGTACAAGGCCTGGGTTTTCCTGGTGTTCGCCAGTCGCAGGCCGTGGCCAGCGATCTCATGCGGATCCCCTTCGGAGACTGGGGCGGCAGAGCCATCGCCTTGGTCATTTGCGTATCCGTGCTGGGGTCCATGAACGGGCAGGTTTTGACCGGGGCCAGGGTCTATTACGCGATGGGCAGGGATCATCCCCTCCTCAAAGGATTGGCAGTGTGGCACCCGGAACGCGGCACTCCCATCCGCTCGTTATGGATTCAGGCCGCCATCTCCCTAGGTCTGATTACCGCTTTGGGCTGGTACGAAAGCGGCTTCGTGAACCTGCTCAATTTCACAACTCCGATCTTTTGGACGTTCTTCGGGCTGGTGGGCCTCTCGCTGTTCGTGTTGCGGATTCGGGAGCCGCACCGCGAGCGGCCGTACAAGGTCCACGGGTTTCCGATCGTTCCGCTGATCTTCTGCGCGTCTTGCGGATTTATGATCTATTCCAGCGTTTCCTATGCCGTGGAGCATTGCACGTTCGAGGCCGTCTGGGCGATCGGCGTGTTGGCAATCGGATTCGCCGTGAGTCTGCTCTTGCCTTCGTGTTATTCGGCCCCATCGGGCCAGGAAAGGCTGTTCGAGGAGAAGGATCGATGCGGGTGATCATCTTGGGAAGCGGCGGGTACCATCCGAACAATGAGCGGCACACGCTGTGCCTCGTCCTTCCGGAAGCGGGGCTGATTCTGGATGCGGGAACCGCCTTTTTCCGTCTGGCCGACTATCTGGACCAGCGTCGCTGGGACGTGTTCCTGACACATACGCACCTCGATCACATTATCGGATTGACCTACTACTGGAGCTTGACGCGGCAGACCAAGCTGGGCGAGATGGTGGTGCATGGATTGGAGGAAAAGCTGGAGGCCGTGCGCACGCACCTCTTCGCCGACCCGCTGTTTCCCAAGATGCCACCGTATCGATTCGAGCCGCTGGACGGCCACCCCCGGTTCCTGTTGGAACGGACCGGCTGGCCGAGCACGGAGATTCGCTATTTCCCCCTGGATCACCCGGGCGGCTCGATCGGCTATCGATTCGATTGGTCGGACCGGTCGTTGGCATACGTCACGGATACCACGGCGCGAGCGGCGGCAAGCTATCTGCCGCACATTCGTGGGGTGGACCTCTTGCTTCACGAGTGCCATTTCCCGACTGGCTGTGAGGATCTTGCCGCGAAGACGGGACACGTGACTCGTGCCCAGGTGGAACGGGTGGCTTCCGAAGCGGGCGCCAAACGGCTGGTCTTGCTGCACCGGAATCCGATTGAAGACGACCGCTCCTCGCAGACGAGCGATGCGGCTGGCACGGACTCGCCCAGCCTGGTCGCTCACGACGGTTTGGTGGTGGAGTTTTAACGCCGCTTGGTGTAGGGGGCAGGGCACAAACCCCAGCCAGGGGCATGGGCTTGAGGCGAAGGTCGCCCTCTCTCGGAATCCTGTCGAGTACTCGTGGCGATCCGGCATCCATCGTTGGCTAACGCGCCACAGTTCGAAAAAATGCTTGTAATGACGAAAACGATGCCGTAGAATATCAGTAGAGTACGTCCGGCGGGAGAGAAAGACTCTGCTGGCTTGCGTTGCAGGAGCAGGCGGGAAATCCGTACAAGTGTGGGCAACTATTGGGTTTTCATCCGATTATCGGGAAAGGAGGGTCCGCAAAAATTACGGAAGGCCCAGCGAAAGTTGGGCGTTTGATAAAAGGGGTATTCGGGGCTGTCGCTCGCCACAGTTTTTATGCGGAGAGACAAATTGTGCCTCAGCATTGCCAACCGAGTTGCGCGTTCACTCCCTCCAGTCCTTCGGTTCCCGGGGTAATGTGCATTCGCTCCTTCCGAAACTCCGATCCCCCCGCCCTAGCCGAAACCTGGAATCGCTGTCAAAATCTCCCCGGTTTCTTCGGTCCCGTCACCTATCAGCAACTGGAACAGTTCGTTTTCGGTAAGAGTTACTTCGACCCGAACTCATTCTTCGTGGCTTGTGACGGCAGCACACCCATCGCTTTCGCTCATGCATGCTTGCTTCCGGCATTTGGCGGTGGTGCCGCATTGGACTCTTCCCATGGGACGGTTTGCCTCATCGCGGTTCCCGAACAAGTCGGTCGAGAATGCCTCGTGGAGGCCCTGCTCCGGAATTGCGAGGACTATCTGAGAAATCGGGGCGCCGAGCGGTTGTATGTGGGAGAGGTCGGACCTTGGCCTCCATTTTACTACGGACTGTTTGGCGGTTTTCGCGGTCCCGCCGTCATGGACCCCGGCATCGTGCGTGTGTTGTTGCGGAACGGCTACACATCGTATTGCGAGCACTGGTTGTTCCGGCTCGATCTGACTCAGTACACGGCTCCCCTGGACGATATCCTGAGTGGCTTGAGTTCGCGGGTTGTGGTGCAGCCCGAGACGGGAGTATCGCAAAACTGGTGGGCGGCATCGTGCTTGGCATATTATCAGGACGTGGATTTCGTGGGGCGGGAAATCCCCAGTGATCGGGTGGTGGCCCGGCTCAAGCTCCGCACCGTGGATCCCAACCGCAACCCCGTGAATACCGCTGGCGTGGCCTCGCTCCAGATCACCTCAGACTGGGGCAACCAAGGCTTGGATTCGTTCGTGCTGTTCCGTGCCATCCAGTGGCTACGGGCCAATGATAGTGGCGATTTCCGCGGTTGCCGTCTGCTGGAGGCCCAGGTGGACAGCACCGCACCGGCCTTGATCGCGGCGTGCCGTTTCCACCGCTTCCAAGAATCGCCCGGCGGCTTCACCTTTTGCAAAACCGCGCGAATGCAAACCGCGTGAACCAATCGGGATAAGCTACCGCGAAGGGGTAGCTCATGCCGCGGGGGTCGGGTACGGCGGTTCCGCCCAGCGGTTTTCCCGCGGCCTTAGTCTTTCACACGGGTTCTCGTCAATGCAAAACGGCTCGTCCTCTTGTCCTCGCCCCCTTGTCATTTCGAGCGAAGCGAGAAATCTTACGAAGCGAGAAATCTCCTCGACTGAGAATGAAGATTTCTCCTCGCTCGGGCTCGTCGAAATGACATTGCTGCACTCGTCACAGTGACATTACTGGCGCTCGCCGAAATGACATTCGGTCTCACACTCAAGGAACCTCTGGAACCTCTGAAGAACCCTCGGGAACAGTTGAACAATCCTTGGGAACTTCTGAATAGCGCTCGTTGTTTTACCAACCTTTTTCGATACAGCTCAGCCGTGAACGGTTACCCCGCGGCAGACTCCCGATCTCCGGTGCAGATATTTTCTGGATTCCGCGGTCTCCGGTCGAGGCACGGTTGGAGTCCTGATGCCGTTCCTTTCTTTTTTTGTGTCTTACCTTCACCTTGCCTGTTTTCGCCAATTTATTCTGGCTGTTACCGCGATTACCGCAATCGGGATGGGGGCCGCGGTGCCCGGCTTGTTCTGGGCACCGTTGACGGGGGGGACTCCGCGATGTGTCGCAGTGCTTGCCGACGGTGGGGTGTGCATCGTATGATAGCGGGGTACGGTGTCTTGCGGTTGTGTGGGGGCGAGTAAGCGGCTAGTCACCTTCCCCGCAGCACTACTCGTTGACCGCGGTTTTGCTGTGGTGTGCCTTTGTCCTGCTTTGCTCCTCACGGTGGGGCGATTGTTCCTGCTCGTAAATCAGATGACTATTGGGGAATTTCAGGAGACTTGCGATGGCGCAGGTGGTTCAGAATAACCGGGCGGCTCAGAACAAGCTGCCATATAAAGTGGCGGACATCGGTCTGGCCGACTGGGGACGTCGCGAGATCGAGATGGCCGAAAAGGAGATGCCGGGCCTGATGGCGCTGCGACGCAAGTATTCGCAGTCCAAGCCGCTCAAGGGGACGCGGATTGCGGGATGCTTGCACATGACGGTGGAAACGGCCGTGCTGATCGAGACCCTCTTGGAGTTGGGGGCCGAGGTCCAGTGGAGCAGCTGCAATAAGTTTTCGACGCAAGATCACGCGGCCGCTGCCATCGCCGCCCGCGGCGTGCCCGTTTATGCCTGGAAGGGCGAGACCGATGAAGAGTACGACTGGTGCATCGAGCAGACCTTGCTCTTTCCCAGCGGCGAGCAATTGAACCTGATCGTGGACGATGGCGGCGATCTGACAGCCATGGTCCACAGCCCCAGATATGCCCACCTCCTCCCGGGTATCCGGGGATTGTCCGAAGAGACGACTACCGGCGTACACCGCTTGTACCAGATGCACGCCCGGGGCGAGCTGAAGGTGCCCGCCATCAATGTCAACGATTCCGTGACCAAAAGCAAGTTCGATAATTTGTACGGTTGCCGGGAATCGCTGGCGGATGGGATCAAGCGGGCGACCGACGTGATGGTGGCGGGCAAGACGGTCGTTGTGTGCGGCTACGGCGACGTCGGCAAGGGGTGTGCCCAGTCCATGCGTTCGTATGGCGCTCGCGTCATCGTGACCGAGATCGATCCCATTTGCGCGTTGCAGGCGGCGATGGAGGGATTCGAGGTCCGAACCTTGGAAGATGTCTGTGCCGACGCTCACATCTTCGTCACCGCATCGGGCTGCTGCAAGGTGATCCGCAGCGAGCACATCCAGCAGATGCGTGACAATGCCATCATTTGCAACATCGGCCACTTCGATATCGAGATCGACGTGGATTGGCTGGTGCACAAATCGGGGGCCAGGCGGACCACCATCAAGCCGCTGGTCGATCGCTTCACATTGCCCAGCGGCAAATCGGTGATCCTTCTGGCAGAGGGGCGATTGGTGAATCTGGGGTGCGCCACCGGCCATCCCTCCTTTGTGATGTCGAACTCGTTCACTAATCAAGTCTTGGCGCAGATCGCGCTGTGGACGGAGCCGGAAAAATATCCGCTGGGTGTCCACTGCCTGCCCAAAAAGCTCGACGAAGAGGTCGCCCAGCTCCATCTGGCGCACGTCGGAGCCAAATTGACCCGATTGACCCCGGAACAGGCAGAGTACCTTGGGGTTCCGGTCGACGGCCCCTTCAAGCCCGATTACTACCGCTATTGATGGCTGCATGGCCATCGCCCTGAGGAGGCTTTCGTAGGAGGCTATCGAGGTACTTCATCCAGCCGCGGAGCAGATACGCCGCCCTGAGCCGCCCTGGACCATTTGCAAATGCGTTGCGAGTCGGGTTGCGGAGGCGGGGAAGGAAAAGTGGGGGTTTTTCGTACCTGATGGGATTGCCTGGGAAACGAGATTGCCGACGATTTCACGCACATGCCAGAAATACAAGCCCTTCGCGGAATCCGTTATAACTTGGCTCGAGTCGGTTCGCTCAGCGATGTGATCGCGCCGCCCTACGACGTGATCGCGCCGGAGTTGCAGGACGCTCTGTACCGCCGCCACCCGAACAATGTGGTTCGGCTCATCCTCAACCGAATCGAAACGGGGGACGACGAGACGAATAACCGTTACTCGCGGGCCAAGCGGTTCTATCGCAGTTGGCTGGCGGAAGGGGTCTTGGTCCCCGACGCCGATCCGGCGGTGTACGTGTATCAGCAGGAGTTCGAGGTGGAGGGCCGCCGCTACGTGCGAACCGGCTTCATGAGCCGTGTGAAGCTATCGCACTTCGGTGAGGGGCATGTCTTTCCGCACGAAGAGACGCTGCGCGGTCCCAAAATGGACCAATTGATGCTGATGACGGTGTGCCGGGCGAATATGAGTCAGGTGTTCGGCCTCTATCCCGATCCCGATGGTCGCTCGCAAAAGATTCTCGACGCGGCGACTGCGGGGCGGACTCCCTTGGAGGCCGTGGATCACCTCAACGTGGTGCATCGGCTTTGGCCCATTACTGACGCGGAGCGGGTGGCCCAGCTATCGGAATTGGTCGGTCCGCAGCCCATCTTTATCGCCGATGGGCATCACCGCTACGAGACGGCCCTGGAGTATCGGGAGCAAATCCGCGATATGGGGCTGTTACGTCCGGACCACCCGGCCCATTACGTCTTGATGCACTGCGTGGCGATGGAAGACCCCGGCCTGATCGTCTTGCCGACGCACCGGCTGTTGCGAGGTCTGCCGGATTATTCGGCCGAGGACCTGGCAGGCAAGTTGCAACCGGCCTTTGCGGTGGAGAAGGTGGCCGAAGGTCCGCAGGCGGCGAGCGACGTATGGCGCATCTTGGAAAACGCCGCCGATCAAGGGACACTGGGATTCTTTACGCGAAGGGACGGCATCTGGTCCGTGGCTAGAATCCGTGCGGAAGGCCGGGAGATGATGGATCAGGTGGCTGCCGACCACAGCCCCGAGTGGCGCCGGTTGGATGTAGCCATCCTGCATCGCCTGGTCGTTCACCGCTTGTTGGGAGTCGAGGAGTTGCCCGAGCCGAAATACGTGCACCTGGTGTCGGAGGTGGTCGAGGGGCTTCAGTCCGGCGAGTTCCCCATCGCGGCGCTGGTTGCCCCCGCCTCGGTACGGGACATCCGCGATGTCAGCACCCAGGGCGAGCGAATGCCCGCCAAAAGCACGTACTTTTACCCCAAACTCTGCTCCGGTCTGGTGTTCAACCCCTTGGAGTGATTTCAGGGCTGCCGGGACGCTCTCCGCGGTGCTGGCGAATTCGCTTCGCCCGAGTTGTTCGGCCAGGCCACGTGCTTACCGCCTTCCCGTCGGGACGGGTCGGCCGTTTCACGTGAAACGGGGCGTTACGGCGGAAGTTTGCCGGTCATCGCCGCGGATATGGCCTTTGTCGCTTCCAAGGCCATTGCTGTCTGCACAAGATGCGGGCTTTTCACGTGAAACAGCGTGGCGAACGCCCCTTTTTTGGCTCACCTCCCCGCGCGCCCGTGCGGCACGCGCGCTTTGAGCTGGCAGCTACCGGTGAACATTTCTCGTGAAAAATTCTCGCCGTGGAAGGTCGCTCGTCATTCGGCCGTTGTGGCGGCCCGCCCGTGACTTGAAGGTTTGAAGCGGCGATCGCGCTGAACGGCCGGGTTCGCCGCGATGAGATCGGGCGATCTACCCCGGAGGATAGGCCGCGCCGTCTCGGTCCCGCTCGCCACGCTCGGGAGAGAAGCCGCTGTAAAAGGGTTGCACGCCCCGGGTAGCGTTCGATACCCGAGCAGGGCGCCTGTGCCCCACGCAACGAAAGTGCCGTTCCGAAGGAATGCCGGGATTGCTACAATCGACCGCCGTTGAGATCGGAAATCAGACGAAGGCTGGGTCGGGCAAGGAGTCGTTTGGCGTGGCGCGGGTCATCTGCATCGCCAATCAGAAAGGAGGTGTGGGCAAGACCACGACGGCCATCAATCTGGCGGCGTGTTTGGCCAGGGCGGGCCTGCAAACCCTCCTGGTCGATCTCGATCCCCAGTGCAACGCGACCTCGGGCCTGGGCCATCAGCCGGTCGTGGAGCACCCCTTGCCGGCGGGCGTGCCGCTGCACCATGCGGTGCGAGAGACCGGGGTCTCCGGCTTGTTTTTGTTGCCGGGAAGTCGCCGCTTTCGCGATGTGGAGGCACTCGCCCGCGATGATGGTCGTTACGCCGCCCAGCTCCGCAGTCACCTGGAGAGCGGGGCGGCCGGCTTCGACCTCGTGCTGATCGATTGCCCGCCCTCCATCGGACGGCTGACTCGAACCGCCTTGGCCGCTTCCCAGGAGGTGCTGATGCCCATTCAGTGCGAGTACTTCGCCATGGAAGGCCTTGCCCAAATGATCGAAGTCATTCGCCAGGTGATAGAGGAGCGGGAGCATCGGCTCCAATTCGGCGGCATTCTGCTGACAATGCACGATCCCGCCTTGGAGCTGACCTGGGAAGTGGAGGCGGAAGTACGGGAGTTTTTCGGTGAGATCGTTTACGCTACGGTGATTCCAAGGGATGTGGCCTGCGCGGAGGCACCCAGCCACGGGAAGCCTGTCATCGACTATGCCCCACGATCCCGCGGTACCCGCGCGTATGTGGAATTGTGCATGGAGGTCTTAGAACGTGACTAGAGAGAAACGCCTAGGGAGAGGTCTGGAGGCCCTGTTAGGACGAGTCGGCGCGCCGGCGGCGGACCCCGATCGAGAAGTCGTGCCTTTTTCCCAAGCGGCCACGGAAATGCAAGATGCCCCCGCCGATGGAGTCGCTCATCAGGGCGACTTGCGGAAGGTGTCGGTATTCGAGATCGAGAAGAACCCCTTCCAGCCCAGACGCGACTTCGACGAGGAGGAAATCTCGCTGCTGGCCGACAGCTTGCAGCAACACGGTTTGTTGCAGCCGCTGGTGGTTCGCCGCTTGGCGACCGGCTATCAGTTGATCGCGGGCGAAAGGCGGCTCCGCGCGGCGGTCCGGGCGGGATGGACCGAGGTGCCGGTTCGCGTCGTGGATGCCGAAGACCGCCAGGTGGCCGAATTGGCGATCGTGGAAAACCTCCAGCGAAAGGACCTGAACGCCCTGGAGAAGGCCGAATGCTTCCAACGTTACATCGAAAGTTACGATGTTCCGCAGGAAGAGCTGGCCTCGCGATTGAATCTGGATCGCTCCACGATCTCGAACTTCCTCCGCCTTCTCGATCTGCCGCCGCAAGTCCAACAGGCCCTGCGGGAAAACCGCATTACCCAGGGCCATGCGCGCGCCATCCTGGGCTTGGAATCGGAACAAGAGCAGATCGAGTTGTGCCGCCTTGTGGAACAAGAGGGGTTGAGCGTGCGCAAGGTCGAGGCCTTGGTTCAGGAGCATCGGCAGCAGGCCGGACCTGTCTTGTCCATCGTGAACAAGGACGGCACGGCAGAGAAGCCCCGGCCCGCCTCTGGCGAGCACCTCGCCGCGCTGGAGCAAGAGTTTCGAGCCGCGCTGGGCAGCAAGGTCAGCCTTTCGCACAACGGCCGAGGCCGCGGCAAGATCGTCATCCATTTTCGGTCCCACGAAGAGTTTGAAAGAATCCGCGCGCATATCTGCGGCCAGGCCGGCCTCTCCGCCGATGCCGTGTAAACAGGTTTTTTGGAAAGAATAGCGGTATCGCCTGCCCGACGATCACTGGTCTGTGGTATCGCCGATTCCCCCGGGCGCGTCGTTACGCGGTGGTATGCGAGGGCACGGCGGTATGTAGGGGCACGGCGCCGCCGTGCCCCTACCGTCT
>DYLS01000341.1 GCA_020721965.1 Blastopirellula marina
TAGTGCCCTGTTGACGAAGTCCTGCAACGGTTCCGCCATTCTCGAAACCGATCGCGGGTAAAAGACCAGTCGAAGCAGTGAGCATAGTTATTATTGTAGTGACGAATGCTCCTGTCAATGTGTTCAGGGAACTCATCAGGGGATTTCCACAGGCGGTTGCGGAGGTACTTTCGGCTAAAAACCGATAGCGCCAACTCTCCCTGGTTCAGCCACGAGGCGTGCGCAGGCGTGAAGTGAAACCGGACGCGTCCGTCCTTGGCTTCCAGCCATTTGCGAGTGTGCCGCGAGTCATGCGTCGGGCCGTTGTCCATGATGTAGTGGATTCTCTTCGCCCTATGGCAGGTGGCAAGGTGCCGGTCGAGCGCCTCAGTGAACTGAGGGCTCCTGTTACACTCAAGCGTGAAGCCTTTGAACCGCCCCGTAGAGAGGTCATTCACCAAAAGCAGTATCCCCGTCCCTAGGCGAACGTACTCATGTTCCCGGCGCAGAGGACATCCTGATTGCATAGGGATATCCGGGGAAGGTCTTCCCAGAAGTTGTATCTGCGTCTTCTCGTCCACGCAGAAAACCAACTCGCCGCGCCTTTTCAAAGACTCAACCATCTGGTAATACCAGAGGACGTGTATGGCCTTTCTGTCGAAGTCCGGGTCGTGGCTGCGTTTCCAGTAGAGGGTGCGGTGCGGCGAGAGGTCAGCGTCTTCAAGAATGAGGCGGACTGTCGAATAGTGTATCTCCGTGAAGACTTCCTCGGTAACGAGCTGGACTGCGAGGTCGCGGACACTCCACCGAACGAGTGGGAGACCGAACTCAGCTGGCGACCGGCAGGCGAGGGCTACGGTCTTTACCCTCTGCAGGGGGGGAAATCGTCCGGGGACGACCGGGACGAGGGTGGTCGCAAAGCGCCTCCAGACCCTCGGTCCGGTAGTGCTCTTCGGTGCGCCAGACGGTCGTGCGGTCTTTGCCGACCATCTCGGCGACGCTGCTTGGCCCGTACCCTTCGGCGCGAAGGAGCAGGATTCTTGAGCGGTATGCCACGCGATGTTCAGTCTTGCCGGTCCGGAGGTTTCGTTGGAGGATTTCAAGATGCTCAATGGTAAGTTCGAGTCCGCGGGGGGCTGGTCCGGGCATGGCACTCTCCTTCCGTCGATCCCCCACGATGAATATATCGGCGAAAGCCTCTGGTGAACTTGAAAGAATTGTTGCAGAATTATTTCAACAGGGCACTA
>DYLS01000342.1 GCA_020721965.1 Blastopirellula marina
GGGAAGCGCTGAACAAAGTCTATTTTTCAAATTCTGATTTCTACGGAGCGGGCAGACTGGGGGTTTCCGCCAAATCAGGGGGCTGCGAGTGGCTGTCCACAGGTTGCCCCCGGTTCGGGCGGGGTGGTTTTCCACCTTTTCGATCGGTTGTTGCGGCGGGTTCCCCGTTTTTTCACACCGTAGCCCGCCGCGCTCCGATGACCACGTTGGCCAGTCCGAAGAGTGTGTAAAGTTGATGCCCGTTCTTGGCCAAGCCTCGATACCGCACTTTGCGATGTCGAAACAGGTTCTTCACGATGTGGAATGGATGTTCGACAAACGCCCGTACCGACGCCTTGGCTTTCTCCACCGCCTTGCACGCTTCCTTCTCCGCGCCTTCGGCCAGTGCCTTGATCAATCCGCGTTTGCAGGCGATCTGCCAGTCAATCTTCCGCTCCAGCGCCATCATCTCCGCCCGCTTCTCCACGCCGGTGTAACCGGCATCGGCATGCACTTGCTGCTCCTGTCCGTGCAGCAGTTCCGAGGTCTTCGTGATGTCGGCTACGTTGGCCGCTGTCACCACCACGGTATGCACCAGCTTGCTGTCCCGATCCGCGCCAATATGCGCTTTCATCCCGAAATACCATTGGTTGCCCTTCTTGGTCTGGTGCATCTCCGGGTCGCGTTCCCTCTTCGCGTTCTTGGTGGAGGGTGGCGCGGCGATCAGCGTGGCGTCCACCAGCGTGCCCTCACGCAGCAGCAGGCCGCGCGTGGCAAGGTCGGCGTTGATGGCGGTGAAGAGGCGCTTGCACAGGTCGTGCGTCTCCAGCAGATGACGGAAGTTCAGGAGCGTGGTGGCGTCGGGCACACCCTCGGCGATGAGATCAATGCGGGCAAAGCTGCGCAGGGCTTGGCTGTCGTAGAGGGCGTCTTCGATGGCTTCGTCGGCCAGGCCATACCATTGCTGCAGGAAATACACCCGCAGCATCCGCTCCAGTCCGACGGGCGGGCGACCGCGCTCGCCCTTGGGATAGTGCGGCTCGATGACGGCCAGCAGCTTGGCCCACGGGATGACTTCCTCCATGCGCCCGAGGAACTTTTCACGGCGGGTGGTCTTCTTCTTGGCCGTAAACTCGACTTGCGCGAAGCTGGTTTGGTGAATCATCCCTCCCAGCTTAGAAAATACCCGCCTCGCCGTCTGCAATAAACCGAAGACAGATGGATTAAATCAGTGTTTCCCTA
>DYLS01000343.1 GCA_020721965.1 Blastopirellula marina
TACTCGATGATCTTCGTGACGACGCCGGCGCCGACGGTATGGCCGCCTTCGCGGACGGCGAACCGGAGACCCTCCTGCATCGCGATTGGCTGGATCAGCTCGCCCGTGATCGTGACGTTGTCGCCGGGCATCACCATCTCGACACCCTCAGGCAGGTTCATCGCGCCCGTAACGTCGGTCGTCCGGAAATAGAACTGTGGACGATAGCCGGAGAAGAACGGAGTGTGACGACCGCCCTCATCCTTCGACAGCACGTAAACCTCGCCCTGGAACTTCGTGTGAGGAGTGATGCTCCCGGGCTTGGCAACCACCTGACCCCGCTCGACGTCCGTACGGCTGATGCCGCGAAGCAGCACACCGGCGTTGTCGCCGGCAACGATGAAGTCGCACGTCTTCCGGAACTGCTCCAACGAGGTCGCAACCGTCTGACGCGTCGGTCGAAGCCCAACGATCTCGACAGGCTCCATCACCTTCAGCATGCCGCGCTCCACACGACCCGTCGCCACTGTCCCGCGACCCGTGATCGTGAATACGTCCTCCACGCTCATCAGGAACGGCTTATCCTGGTCGCGCTGAGGTGTCGGTATGTAGGTGTCAACGGCATCCATCAGCTTCCAGATGGCCGAGTTGTACTGATCGTCACGCGACACATCAGGGCTCTCCAGAGCCTTCATCGCCGAACCCGCAATCACAGGAACCTCATCACCGGGAAACTCATACTTCGAAAGAAGGTCCCGAACCTCCAACTCAACCAGTTCCAAAAGCTCAGGATCGTCCACCAGGTCGGCTTTGTTCAGAAACACCACAATGTACGGAACACCAACCTGACGAGCCAGCAGGATGTGCTCACGCGTCTGGGGCATCGGACCGTCCGCCGCCGATACCACCAGGATCGCGCCATCCATCTGCGCTGCGCCCGTGATCATGTTCTTGATGTAGTCCGCGTGACCAGGACAGTCAACGTGAGCGTAGTGACGAGTATCCGTCTCGTACTCCGCATGGTACGTGTTGATCGTTACGCCGCGAGCCTTCTCTTCCGGTGCGGAATCGATCTCGTCGTACGCCGTATACTTCGCGCCGCCCTTCGACGCCAGGCAACGCGTGATTGCCGACGTCAGTGTCGTCTTGCCGTGGTCAACATGGCCGATCGTGCCAATGTTGACATGCGGCTTCGATCGCTCAAACTTCTGCTTGCCCATTCCTAGACCTCCGC
>DYLS01000162.1 GCA_020721965.1 Blastopirellula marina
ATTTGGCCAAAGATGATGAAGACGAAGATAACGAAGGCTACGTGTGGGGGCGTATCAAAAAAGAGGGCAATCGCGTTGTGCTCTGGTTACCCCACTTCGGAAGGACAGCGTCGGCATTGGCCGCCGGTCGCCTGCCAGGAACGAAGCTATCCGATTCCGACATCCTCCTTGGCGAGTTACGGGAGGAGCACCACCAACTCATCGCATCGCAGGAGAAGGGTGTTCTGTTGGACTGGGAGAACCCGTTGGTCCTGATCCGAATGCCGCAATAGCCGCGGTATCGAGGACTCAGCCGGGCGATGGCTCGTGCACGTCGCTCGGTGCTGGCTCGCCGCATGGGTCGTTTTCTTCCCCGGGCGTGCCAGTTTCCGCGGTCTGTGGGGGCTGGGGCGATGACTTCTCACCCGTTTGGAGCTTCAGCATCTCTCGCGAAATGCGGCGCTGCGCCAATTGCAGTTGGCCTCGCTGGTTGACGATCAGCCGCCCGCTGAGCAGCGCGTATTGCAAGGCGTAGACCAATAACGTCACGACGGCGGCAACGATACCGTACGTGCCCACATCGGGGAATCGGCCGACGCAGGCCAGGACGATGAGGACCAGGACGCTCCCCAGTGCGGTTATCATCACGGCGAGCTTTCCGGTCATCGCCCTTCGCAACTTGGCCTTGGCATAGCGATCGATGGCCCCCTGAGAGGCCAGGACGGCCAATTCGCGCATCGCCGCGAAATCGACGGATTTTTCCGCCGCTTGAGGGCGTGGCCGGGCCGCGGCTTTGCTTGCTCTCGGCTTTCTGGCTAGCGGCGACTCGCCCCCCTGCCCGCCTTTTGCGGTAGAATCCGTGTCTTGTCCCCGATCATCGCATACCGTTGGATTGGATTGCGGGGGGGCATCCCGCCCATTCAGGCGAGACATCAGCTCCTGCATGTACGTATGAACCTCGCCCTCGCCTTCGTCATGAGTCGTTTGGTCGAGCGGCGATTGTGGCGGCGAAAGGACCGCGGTCCGATCCTCCCCCGGCTGGCTTCCCGGCGCTGCGGCGGGTTCTTCCGCATCATCTTGCCAGCGGAGCCATTTTGCCGAAATCAAGGTTGTCTCTCGGCTCGCCGCGCATTGACGGTCTCCCGCCGTCTCCGTAAGCTCTGCACGCCCCGCATCGGGGTCTTGCTCAGGCTCCGACTCTCGCCATTCCATTCCCGGCGTCTTTGGCGGCGCAAACGGATCCGAGCTGTCGGGAGACAGGCCCGCGAGCGTTTCGACCGGCACCGCCTGTGGCGAACCTGCCGGGAGCGTGGAGGTCACGTCCCCGGTTGGCTCTTGCGGCTGCCGCGCCGCCTCGCGATCCGACAGCTCCCTTTCCCGGGCTGCAATCTGGGAAATCCGCCGCCGCAGTTCCTCCTCATCGCGTTGCAAACGCGATTCACGCTCGGCGATCCGGGACTCCCACTCGTGCAATTCCCGCTCCCGAGCTGCGACCACGCCCTCACGCTCATCGAGACTGTTTCGGCATGCCTCCAAATCCTGTCCGTCCTGTCGATTATTTTCTTCAGACTTCTGGCGATCTTTTTCTCGACGTGTCAATCGGTTCTCGGATTCGCGGAGTTCCTGTTCCTTTGTCGCGAGGGCTTCTTCCTTCCGAGTGAGCGTCTCTTCTTTCGTAGCAAGGGCCTGTTCCATCCGAGTGAGGGTTTCGCCCCTCCTAGCGAGGGCTTCTTCTTTTTTAGCGAGGGCTTCTTCTTTTCGAATAAGGGCGTCTTCGTTCCTGGCTAGGGCTTCTTCCCTCGTAGCGAGGGATTCCTCCTTCTTGGTGAGGGCGTCTTGCTTTGCAGCGAGGGCTTCCTCGCGGCGTTGCAAAGACTCCGCTGCTTGTTCCAATTCTTTTTCACGCCGGGCAAGCCCCGTCTCGCGGGATCGTAACTCCGCCTCGCGCCGAGACAAGTCGGCAAGGGGCCGCCTGTCGCCAGCCGAGGCATCTTCCTTGCCGTCAATTGGCTCAATTGGCGTACTGTTACCGGATCGGGCAGGCTCAGCCGATGGATTGCCGTCACTCCCCACCGTGGACAGCTCGGGACGATATTCCAAGACCACGGGGCCGACTTGCAACCGATCCCCCTCCCGCAGCTCGGCGTCGGAAAAACCGCCTTCATTGAGCAGCGTGGCTGGATGCGTCCGTCGGACGATGGTCCTGCACTGACCACGAATCACCAGGCAGTGAACCGGGTGAACACCGCGGGCACGGATGCGAAGTGTGCAGCCCTCAGCGGAACCGACCGTAATGCGGGATGCCTTCAAACGAATCTCTCGCCCGTCCTGAGAGCTCCCGCAAACGCGAAAGACCAGGGGTTGCTGCAAGCGATCGAACGAGGCGGACCTTTCGGGCAGGTTTTCGACGGTAATGGACATGGCCAGGTCTTCTCAAGATTGAAAGATCGGAGTGGATGATTTCCAGCAAGCGGACAACGGGCTGGACCGCCCCCCCATTTAGAGTTATTTTCTCAGGGCAGCCCGGGCACTAATATTTCACTGCCGTGATGGGTGAAAGGCTATTGGCTCACCACGGAAGCAATTCTCATCTATTACGGAACACAATTTGCTAGTAAGTGCGGGCAGACCTTCGACGGCCATTGTGGCAGGATCAACTGGAGGCTGCGGGAACGAATGGCCAGTCGGCCCGATTCCCTTCGATGATCTAGGTCACTATTGACAGCGCGTCAAGCTGGTTGGAACCAACCACCCGATCGGGGAATAGATAGAAAGAAAAGCTCTGGATATATTTTTCGGTTTTGCCGATCTTGTGGTAGCCAGCCCCGAGTGGCTCCGGCAGGCTAATCGGTCTCGGCAATCAAGGGATCGCGTTTGCTATCTTGCGGTACCTGGCGGGAAGATTCCGGCCGGATCGCCAAGCGTGTCTTGAGGCGGGGCGGATCGACAGGCAATTGTGGAGCGATAGATACGGTTCGATTGGGGCGTGTAAGGAAGTGATACGGATCGCCGATAGTCATGGGGCGAACCCGAGCAGAGTTGTAACAGTCATTTAGGCTTCATCAACCATTTTGGCTTCATCAACGCGACGAACACCGTCGGGAACCTATCGCTGCGATTCGCTGAACATTGGCTTAACATTCGCGAATTTGGAGCAAATAGAGAGAATATAACGGACTCAAGTAGTCTTATTTTGCCTTTTGTTTGCGATTTCCGATTTTTGTGAAACTCACGACTAACAAAGCGTACTATACTTGCGATGGCGAGTTTTTCTCAAGAGCGGTTTTGAAGGGGGTACACGTTGGGACCGGGGTCAAGCCGAGCGGCTTGCCCGGTAAGAAACACGGGTTGACGGCAACTTATGAGAAGGGGTCGTCCGACGAGACAAGCCGGAGAAAGGCCCTCAGGGACTGTTGAGCGCGGACGCCGAGGTGGAAGGGTCATGAATCGAAGACAAGCCATTTTGAACATGCAGCAAATTTTGCTCAAGCGGCGGGAGGCCCTGCGACGGGCCTTGGCTGGCGACTTGAGCCTCCTCAAGGAGATCAAGACGGAGGCCGGCGGGGATATCGTCGATTTCGCCTTGGACTCCGTGCAGGACGAACTTAGCTCCAAGCTGGCCGAGCTTGAGAGTCGAGAGCTTCTCCGCGTGGAGAAGGCGCTCCAAAAAATCGACGAAGGCCAGTACGGGGTCTGCGAGGGATGCGGTTGCAGCATCCCCTTGGCCCGGCTGACGGCCCTCCCCTATGCCACGCTGTGCATTAAGTGCCAGCGCCAGGCCGAATTGGAAGATCAAGGCGACGATTCTCACGATGTCGATTGGAGTCGCCTGTCCGACGCCGGCGGTTCCGATGTCGATCTGACGATCAACGACATCGAGCTGGATGTCTCCTGATCTGCTCCCGGCGGGCGGATCATTGGGCACTGCTGTGCTGATTCGACACAACAGGGTGTATCAGGCCGGTACACCCTGTTGTGTTTTTTTGATTCCGCGACTCCTGCGGACCGGTTCGCGGAGGCGGCCAGCAGCCTCTCCGATCCACGTTCGATGATACAAAGGGGCGGAAAACCGGGCACGCCAATCAATCCGATTCGCAGGGGCCAATCAATCCAAGTCGCCGGGCAGGCTCAATCGCAGGGCGTGCCAATCCTACATCGCAAGGTCCGCTTGATTGCATGGTGTGCGCTGCATATCTTGCGCGGCGCTCTGCACCATCACACCAAACCGAGATGTCGCGTAAAGGAAAGAAGCCTGCCCTGTAGTACCGAATCGCAGGGCACGAAAGCTCATAGCATCAGGGGTTGCGGCGTAAACCCAATGATCGGCAGCAAAAGGACGGCCCATCCCAGTACTCGCCTGGTCGACCCTAGCGGTGCCTGATCGTCGGCGGTAGGGGGGTGAGCAGGCCCCATCAGTCCAAGCAAGAACAATAGCAGAATCCAGCCCCAGTACCCCCCCAATACCACGGCCACCGTTGCCGCCATCAACACCAAGAGCGAAACGAGATTCGCTATCGGACCAAGCAGGGCGTATAGGACATGGCCCCCGTCGAGTTGGCCGATCGGGATAAGGTTTAGCGACGTGATCAGCAGTCCCACCCAGCCGGCGAAGGCCATGGAGCTTAAATAGACGCTGTGCGTATCGGGGATGTCGCCGAAAAAGAGACGGGCCAACCAGCGGAAAACAAGCGGCTCTCCCAACTGGATCGAATCGACGCCGACTTGCAGCGGTCTTACATCGGAATAGTAGAGTCCGACCACACAAAAAATAATCGCCGGGATCAGTCCCGCCAGGGGGCCACTGATCCCGATGTCGAAAAGCTCCCTGCGGTCGAGACGCCTGGTGTCCATGGCGATTACGGCGCCAAACGTCCCGATCGGTGAAAAAGGCATGGGGAGAAAGATCGGCAGGGTAGCTGGTGCTCGATAGCGGACAGCTTGCAAGAAATGGCCCATCTCGTGACAAAGCAGAATGGTAATGACGCAGACGGAATAGGTCAGACCTTCTAAAAGCGAGTTCAGTCCGTTCCCAGCAACAAAGGTGCTGAAGCACGTCGCCGCCAATAAGATCGCGAACAGTTTCCAGTTGCGTCGCGGCGGCCGGGACGGGGTGGGCGACGTGGCTGGCACCACCTCCGCCTCAATGACCTCATCCGCGGCCTGAGCGGTCTCCCTGCGAGGCGCGTCAGGGTATTTCCAGTCGTGTGGCATACCCCAAAGTGGGCCATCTTTTGCTTCTTCAGACGGGAAACCAGTATTCATGAATCCGAACTTTCGACCACCGAATCGATTCTCGTACGCGATACTATCATCCTACCTTTTTTCGTGTGCTAAACCAACCGTGAGGGCCATTCCTCCGTCCCACGCGGAAATCGCTACAACAGCGAACCGGCCATCACAATAGCGTCAGAATCGCTACAACAGCGACGCAATCACCACGATAGCGTCAGAATTACTCCAACAGCGGCGGAATCGTTACTAACGCGGATGGGAAAGCAAAAAATCCGGTGGCAGCATAACGTCGGGCGCAATAGCCGCCGTCATACTTTAGCTGTCCGTTTTCCGCGGATCATTTTGACGAGTTATCGGCCGCCGACTCGCCTATTGCCGCCTACTTCTCCCGGCATGGTGTGGGATCATGGTGTATGTTTGCGAAGGCTCAATGGCTTGCGCGACACGGAAGCCAGTTTCCCTCCCTGGCAGCGACCTTCACGACATATCGTCCATGCCTCCACGGCCGATCCTTTTACCGATGGTAATAGTCACGGCGATTTGTATCGTCGCCAGCACATTCCTGTACCCGCAGGCTCGGGAGGATGTGCGACGCTATGTCCAATGGTCGAGAGGGCGAGACACCGTGACCCGGTCTTGTTCCAGCACCACGGACGAAACGGACCGTTCATCCGGAATATCTACAGCGAAAAACGCGACCGACTCGATTTCGAGATCGGCCGAGGATGCTGACGCAGGAATGCCAACATCCGGCGCTGCCGGTCGAGATTCTGTGCCGTCGAATCCGCCGCGGACTGCACCGCAAACCCATGACGCGACGGATGACACGGATGGTTCTCATGCCGCCGCCAAGCAAGACGGCCCCGACATCGCGGAACGCCGAGATCCCCACGGACAGGGTAGAAAGGGCACGGCGCTGCCCACGGCATCGCTTCAAGCGGCCTCACCGGATACCGGGGCCGCAGGGGATGCTCTGTCTATCGCAACGGGTGCCGACCAGGAAGAACGTAGCGAAGGGCGGTCGTCCAAGCGCGTAATCTCCCCTCAAATGGCCGCCGACATCGCGGAAATCCCGGCCAAAGAGGCGAACCAAGCCGAGGAAGACAAGGATCGCCACGGCGTTGCACCTACGCCGGCGATCCCCTTCCCGGGACCAGGGGCCGCGTCTGAGACGACAACGGACACGGCAGTGGAAAGCTCGGGAAGATCGGGCGTAGCCGATCAGGCAGGCACCTCCACGGAACCGAACAATGGGACCCGAACAGATACTCAAAGGGAATCGGGCGGGGCAACGGTCAACGAGGAAGGCCCCGCCGCCTTGCCGCCGCTCGTGCCAGTCCCCTGGCCGCCGCGAGGAGGGCGGGAGGCCGAGACGAGCCGTTCCGAGGCGTACCAGACGAAGGACTCTGCGTCGCGGTCGAACAAGCCCGCTGTCGAAGCTCGCACCCGTGTGCCAAAGGTACGACGACTTCCGCCGCCGGAACCTGAAACGCGGCCCCCAAACCTCGGCAAATCCGCTGTTGAAACCGTGGAGCCGATCCCACTGTATCCGGACACGGGCTACCCTGCCTTTTTGCCGTAGTAGTCTCTCAGAGGGGCTTTGATCGCTGCAAAACGGCTCGTCCTGTCATTTCGACGAGCGTCAGCGAAGAGAAATCTTAACCCCTGTCGAAAAGATCCTTCGCTTCGCGAGATTTCTCGCTTCGCTCGAAATGACAGGGGGACCAGCCGTTTCGCAGTGACGAGCCCCCCCTGTGAAGGACTACGCCTGCTTTTGTAACTCTTGCCAAGTGTTGCGCATCCACATTTTGTAACGGCTGCGACCTGATTCCATATCGGCTGCCACCTGAGCCGTGGCTCACAGGTCAACCGCTCACCCCAATGGTCGGGAGTCTGCCATGAATTGCCGGGAGTTATTGTTGGCTCTAAATAACTACATGGATGGCGACGTCGATCCTGCCGTGTGCGAAGAGTTCTCTAAGCACTTGGAGGGGTGCAATCCCTGCCAAATCGTGGTAGATAACATTCACAAGACGATTACGCTGTACAAGTCGGGCGAACCTTTCGAGCTTCCGGCAGAGTTCCAAGAAAAACTTCACGCCCTACTCCGCGACAAATGGCAGGAAAAGATGACCAGCAGCCCCTGAATCGGGTCCGGAGTACCGCTCCGGACGTAGGTCGGTTGTTTAGAAGACAGCGTAGTGCAAAGCCAAGCATTGTACTGGCCGAAGCGTTGTGCAGAGCCAAACATTGGACTGAGCCAAGCATTGTGCGGGGGGCAAACATTGTCCAGGGCCAAACTTGTGCAGGGGTAAACAGTGTACGGGAGTAAACGTTGTACAGGGTTTAGAGCATGAACGCGAAAGAATTGCTGATTTTCGTAGTGATCTTTGCGCCAACGTTCACGAATGATCGACTACTCCCGATCTTCCACGGGGCCGCTCGAAGATGAGCGCGACCGCGCAACAGCGCCGTTTCCCCCTGGGCCTGTTTACGATATCCGCACGGTCCAGGAATTGCTCGGGCATGCGGATGTGCGCACGACGATGATCTACACGCACG
>DYLS01000163.1 GCA_020721965.1 Blastopirellula marina
CACCACCATTTGGCGCTGCCGCCACCTCGGGCTAACGCCCGAGGCTCGTGCGCTGAGTCGGTCTTTGGTGTAGCGTCCGTTCGCGCTAGGTTTGGACAGAGACGGAGACGCGGATGGGCGATCGAATCGGCTTTTGCACGCCCGATCGGTACGGCCAGAAGCCCCGTGCGATGGCGGCCGCGGACAGCTCCTCATAACATGCGGCCGCGGCATCGGTCTCCGCCTTGGAATCGGCGTCGTAGAAGACGCTGACCACGCCCACCAAGGCCCGCTCGGTGACAGATGTCATCGTGATCAGCGGTTCGAAGCCGTGCTTATCGAAGATCGGCTCCAGAGTCTCGAGGAGCTGCCGGGCGTATTCGCCAGTGGCGGGGAGGACGGGCGAAAACCACAGCCCGCCGGTGTTGCCTAGCTCCGCGATCAGGTCCCGGGGCGGTTGCCGCATCCGCCAATACACGCCGCGGAGGTGCTCGGCCGAGGGGATGCCGCAAAGGAGATCGTACACCGACCGTGCCGATTCCACGGTTCCCGCCAAACCGCGCAACAGGCCGATACGGGCTAGGGCCCCCGTGACCGCTTGCCCCAACCGCAATTTGCGGTGGTCGAAAAAGCGGACCCGTGCGATTCCGGCAAAGGCCCGGCGGACCTCGGCAGCCGCGGCTCGGACCATGGCCTTTGTGCCGTACAGGGCGCCCATCAGGTTCCAGACGCCCACCCCGCATTCCCGGCGCAGGTGTTGCCGAATGTGGGGCGGGAGGGGCGTCTTGCCGCCGGTCAACTCCCAAGGATACTGCCGCCGGGCGGAGATCACGCGGAGGTCGTTGGCCACATGGACGGTGCTCTGTGCGATGCCCCCCATACGCAGGCGGCGCAAGACGTCGATGGCGGGGAAAAGCTGGTCCGCCCGATCGAGCTTCAGCGCAAAGCCCGTGATTTGCCCCGGCCGTGGGAAAAGCCAAACCGTCAGGCGCGTGACCACGCCCAGGTCGGATTGCGTGAAGACGCCGTCCAGCCAGGGACCGATCCCGTAGGGAAACACGTGGGTGGCGCAGGCGTTGGGGAATTCTCCGAATCCGGTGTGGATGACCGAGCCGTCGCGGAGCACCACCTCCATGCCCGACACGTTCAAGATGCGATTTCCATACGGCGTGTGCCCGAAACCGCGTTGCAGGACGTTGCCCACCAGGCTGGCCTCGGGACCGGCCCCGGTGGCGTCCAGGATGTAAGGCAATCCGCGGTCGCGCAGGTAGTCCGCCAGTTGCCTTTGCGAGACGCCCGGCTCGACGACGGCGTAGCCCAACTCGGCGTTGACCTCGACGATGCGGTTCATGCGTCGGAGGTCGAGGAGGACCATGCCATCGCGTGGCGGCATGGCGGCGCCGTAGCCCCAGTTTTGGCCCCGGCTGATGGGATGCAGGGCCACGCCCTGCTCATGGGCCGTTTGCACCACCCGCCGCACCTGCTCCCGCGACTCCGGCAAGACGACGGCCGCGGGTCGGTGGCGGTATTTCGGGGGAAGCATGGATCGGCAATAAGTATCGAGCGTGGCGGGATCGGTGCGAACGTAGGCGTCGCCAACGATCTCCCGCCAACGGACCAAGGCTGCCGATAACCCCGAATCCGCCGATGCCTGCAAGGGAAGCTCGATCAACTCGGTCGTCATGAGCCGTTCCCTTCCGCTGGGAATGGTATGCATCTCTGACGTGGGCTATAGTCGCGATAGTCGCGTCCTAGAATCGCGCCGCGGCCGTCCAGTTGTTCAAATATAGCTCATGCGTTCTGGCGTCCCGAATCGCGGCAACGGGCCACTCTTGTCGGGGGACAAAAATACCCTAGCCCACCAGAATCTCGCTGGGTTCGAGTTGGGTCGCCGATTCAAAGACGCCGAGCGACGGCAATGGGTAGCTCTCCGTGTCGACGCACTCCTCCAGCGTGCGGTATTCGCTCTCGCTCAACGGAGGGACGCGGAAGTCCTCCGGGCGATAGGGCGAATCGAGGAGGAAGCGATACAACCTGGCCGGCAACCGCTCCATGTGATGGAGGTCGAGATACAGCGCCACGGCGGGATGGTCTTTTACGCTGGGATATTCCCGTAGTTCGCCGAAGAGGCGAAAGGCCAGCATCCGCTGATAAAACTTGGCGTGGCGGGGATGAACGGCAATCACCAGCTCGTCGTAACCGCTCCAGATGGCAAAAACCGTCATCAAGCGGCAGAGGTGGATGAAGACCTCGATGCCGCATCCGATTTGTCCGGGATCGCTGGCCAGGCACGAGACCTCGGTCATCCGCCTGCCCGCCCGGCGCCGCTGGGCAATCTCCTCAGCGTAGACGCTTTCCATGGGCAGGCCGAGCTTACCGTCGCCGACCAGGCTCATGGTCGAGATCACCCGACCGCAGTCGCACTCCGCGACGAAAATGGTGGTTGTGGGGAGCAAATGAAACGGGGTCGCTCGGACGCGGTAAGGATTCGGCTCGATCAATCCGACACGCACATAGGCATCGTGCACGAGCCGGAGGGCGGCCAAGCGATCCTCCAGAGTGGCGGCTAATCGATAGTGCGTCATCAGGCTTTCGCTCGAAAAGATGCCGTACAGAGAAGAAAAATGCCTTCCTGAGGGATGGCACGAAAACCGTGCCACGCCCCAAGTTCATGCGGAAAAGCCCCAAAACGGAATCACAAGCAGCCCCGTTCGCGCAAACCGCAAACACCGGGGAATCCGTTCACTCGACCCTGACTCGACGAGCCGGCGTTTTGAAAAGCCGTGCGGTACGAACACCGCGTCACGCCCCCCTCGGTCGGGTCCCAACTGGGCCAGTTAAGCTGAAAAGCCGTTGCTTGACCGTGCTATGCGGAAAAGTCTCTAGTAAAGTGTAGGATGGGAAACTGGCTTGTCAAAAAGAATGAACAAGCGGCGGTAGCTGGCGCGTTTAGGTGGATTTTCCCACGAGCCACCAGCGTAAGCTGGTGGTGGGGTATTGCGATGCAACTATGAATCCACCACCGTTTGGCGCTGCCTCCACCTCGGGCTAACGCCCGAGGCTCATGCGCTGGGGCGTTTTTCCGTACCATTTCTAATATCACATCGTGCCGGATCACTCTGCATCATCGTGCCGGAGCACTCGGCAGGGTCATCCCGGATTACTCGGCGGGGTCGCACGGAACTGACGCCAGCAGGTCTCGCAACAAGATGATCAAGGCGGTCGCGTTTTCGGCGGCGCCGTCGATGGGCAAGTAGGCGGACTCGGCATCCACGATCCGCAGGCGGTGGCCCGACCGTTCGGCGAGACGGTGCATTTTTTGGCGGGAAACGTACTGCAATACGGCGAAGCCCCCCTCGCGGCGAATTCCGCGAATCCGCAGGCGGTGGGCGGCGATCCGCAGCTCTTGCAACAACAGCATCTGCTGTGCCGGTGGCGGTAGTGGGCCGAAGCGGTCTGCTAGTTCTTCCGCAAAGGCGGCCAACTGCTCCCCATCGCCGATGCGGCTCAGCCGCCGATAAAGGTCGATCTTGCAGCGAATATCGGAGACGTAATCGTCGGGAAAGTAAGCCTGGATGGGCAGATCGATGTCCACGTCCACGTAGGTCTTGGGGGGGAGATTCTGCAATCGGCGGACGGCCAGCTCCAAAAGCTCGCAATACAGCTCGTAGCCGACCGCGGCGATATGCCCGCTTTGCTGCGGTCCCAGGATGTTGCCCGCCCCGCGTATCTCCAGGTCGCGCATGGCCAGGGCGAATCCGGCTCCCAACTCGCTGTATTCCTCGATGGCGTGGAGGCGTTTTCGGGCATTGGGATGAAGTCGCCGCGAGGGATCGATCAAGAGATAGCAGTAGGCCCGATGCTTGTACCGCCCGACACGGCCCCGCAATTGATGCAAATCAGCCAGGCCGAAGAGATCGGCCCGATCGATGAAGATGGTGTTGGCGCTGGGGATGTCGAGGCCGCTCTCGATGATCGTGGTCGTCAACAGGACGTCGAACTCGCGGCGCACGAAGGCGGTCATCACCTCTTCCAACTCGTGGTCCGGCATTTGGGCGTGGGCGATGCGCAGGCGGGCCTCGGGGACGAAACTCTTCAGCACAGCTCCCAGGGCCTCAATATCCTCGACCTTATTGTGCACGAAATAGACCTGCCCCTCGCGGCTCAGTTCGCGGAGTACGGCCTCTCGGATGAGCTTGGGATCGAACCGGCATACCCGCGTCTCCACGGCCAGGCGGTCCTGCGGCGGTGTGGTCAGATTGCTGATGTCGCGGATGCCCACCAACGCCATGTGCAAGGTCCGCGGGATGGGCGTGGCGGTCATGGTCAAGACGTCGACCGTCTGCCGCAGGCCCTTCAGCCGCTCCTTGATCTCCACGCCGAAGCGTTGCTCCTCGTCCATCACCACCAATCCCAGGTTGCGGAATCGGACGTCCGGCTGGGCCAGCCGATGCGTCCCGATGACGATGTCGATATCCCCCTCTGCCAGCCCTCGCAAAATCTCTTGCTGCTGCTTGCGTGTGGCGAAACGCGAGAGCGAGGCGATCCGCAAGGGGTACTCTGCCATCCGTTCGCTAAAGGTGCGAAGGTGCTGTTCGGCCAGGACCGTGGTGGGGACGAGCACGGCCACCTGATAGCCGGCGTCCACGGCCTTGAACGCCGCCCGCATCGCCAGCTCCGTCTTGCCAAAGCCCACGTCGCCGCACAATAGCCGATCCATGGGCCGCGGGCGGAGCATGTCTGCCTTGATGGCGGCCATCGCGTGGATCTGATCCGGGGTCTCCTCGAAGGGGAAGGAAGCGTCGAACTCTTGCTGCCAAAGGGTATCTGGGGGGAAGGCGATACCCGGCCGGGTCGCCCGCTGCGCCTGCAACTCCAAAAGCTCGCCCGCCAGATCGAAGACCGCCCTGGCCACCGTCTGCTTTTGCTTGGCCCACAAACGCCCACCCAATCTGGAGAGCTTGGGCCGCCCGCGGACTCCGCCCACGTATTTCTGCACCAGCCCGACCTTGGAGACCGGCACATACAGCATCGTGCCCTCGGCGAACTCCAACGCCAGGTGCTCCTCCACCTGCCCCTCTTTCTCCAGCCGCTTCAGGCCGCGGTATCGGGCAATGCCATGCGAAACATGGACCACAAGCTGCCCTTCCCGAAGCTCCAGGAACGAATCGATGGGCCGACCGGCATGGCTGCGAATCGGCCGGGGCGGCGACGTGCGATGGAACATCTCGCCGCTGCTGAGCACCACGCACCGCTCGTCCGCCAGGCGAAAACCGTTGGAAAGCCGTCCCTGCACAAAACGGAGCCGCCCCTCGCGACTGGTCCGAGAATCGCGGAATAACTCGCGGAGCCGCGCGATTTCGGCATCGCCGGGTGCGACCACGAACACGTCCGCCCGCAGCCCGGCCGCGTCCAGCTCCTCGCGGACCAGCTCCACGCGGCCGCTGAACCGCTCCACCGATTGCGCGCCCAGGGTCACGACCCGCTCGAACCCCGCCGGGGCCAGGTCCCAGCAGGCCACCGTGGCAAAGGCCGCCGCACGCGCCAACACGCCATCGATGGGCAGCAGATCGGCCCGGCATTCCGCCTCCACTCGCTGCCAGTAGGTATCCGCCTGCTGACGTATTTCCTCGGGATCGGCGAACATCAGCCACGACCCCTGCGGCAAAAAGCCGAACAGCGTCTCGCGACATGGAGTCTCCGGCGAGAGCAACATCAGCTCGATTTCGCTGGCGCGGCGCGTGCTCCGCTGCGTGGCCGGGTCGAATTCCCGCAGAGACTCGACCGTGTCGTCGAATAGCTCCACGCGGACCGGGGCCTCCCACTCGGGAAGAAAGAGGTCGAAAATCCCCCCGCGAAGGCTGAATTCACCCGGCAGAGCCACGGCAGACGTACTCTGATATCCCAGGGCTGCCAACTGCCCCACCAGAGCGGCGACATCCAGCTTCTCTCCCACCCGGATCGTCTGCATCGAGGCTCGCAGCGGTTCCGCACCGGGCAGCGGCTGCATCAAGGCCTCGACGCAAGTGACCAGCAGCGGGGGGGGAGTCGGGCCGAGTAGGTCCCTCGCGGTCCGCAGCCTCGCACCCATCAGCGGGTCGCGCCAGTCCCGCAAGGCCCGAACCTGGTCCAAGGGCGCGAAGATCGCTACCGGCCCAGCCTGGAATACCTCGTAGTCATCGGCGAAGATGGGGATTCGCGTGGCGGTGGGCAGGATCACAACGAGGCACGGCGGGCGACGTGCGGCCAAGGTCGCCGCGGCCAGCGCGCACACCGACCCCGCCGCTCCGTCGAGGACGATCCCCTCGCCGGACCGGAGCCTGGTCGCTGCGTCGCACAAGTCGGACCGCTGAGCTAGCCTGTCCGGCAGACCCCGCAGGGTGGCCTCGCAGGCCCTCGCGGCACTCTCCGCTCCTCGCATGGTCCCATTCTACGCTCGGCCAAGCCGTGGCGCGAAGGCGAAATCCGCAACCACGCCCCTCCCAAACCGTCCCACGGACCTGGGACGCAATGCTGGGCCTCGGGCATCAATCCGCGATTCGGTGAGCCACAGCATGAGAACCGGACTACTGCCCCAGCTTGGACGCGGCTTCACGACCGGGCGGTAGGACAAACGGACTTGTTTTTGCACTGTTTTGCGACCGTTCCGCCGCCGTCGCTCGCTGGCGGCTAACGGGATCACGTAGCGACAGCGCAGCTTCAGAGTGGGTAAATACCCATCTTCAGATGGGTATCCAGCCCGTTTTCCCTTGCCGTGACGATTGGTTTTGGGTACGCTCCTCTTTTGGATCGCCTGATCCGCTTGCGTGGATTTTGCGTGGCTGTCCAGCGGAAGCCATCAACCGCCAATCGCCAAGATGTCGGGATCGCGGCACACTTTGTTGGGGCAACGGTATGATTCCCCTTGAATCGGGAAACGAATCTCGTGAAGCCGAGGCGGTCTCCCTGGAAGACCTTGCCAAGGCATTTGCCGCAGCAATGGGGGAGGATATCGCGGATGCAATCCCGGAACCCGAGGCGCCCCGCGACGCCCCGCAGTCGCCCGAAGACGGAGTAACCGACCGTGCCGCCGCGGAGGAAGACGAGGCGATCCTCGCCGGTCCGACTAGCGCGGATGCGGAAGGCCGTTACGTCAACCCGGCCGGGGTATTGGAGGCCCTGCTATTCGTGGGCGATCCCGACGGCAAGTCGCTCAATCCTTCCCTGGCTGCGGAGCTGATGCGAGGCGTCACCCCATCGGAAGTCGCCCGCCTGACATCCGAGCTGAATGACCGCTACCGCCGTCGGGGCTGCGCATACCGTGTGGTGTTCGAAGACGGCGGATACCGCATGAAGCTGCTGGACGAGTATGCGGCGCTGCGGAACGCGTTTTTCGGGCCAATCCGACCGATCAAGCTCTCGCGCCAGGCCATCGATGTGCTGGCCGTCGTCGCCTATCGCCAACCGATCACGGTTCAGGAGGTCAACCGAACGCGAGGCAAACCCAGCGGGGCGATCCTGGCCCAGCTCGTTCGCCGCGACCTCCTATGCGTCGGCCAGGAAGACGGTACCGGTCCCCGCAAGGCCCCCCAATATCGCACCACCCAGCGATTCTTGGAACTCTTCGGGCTAAGAAGCCTCGATGAATTGCCCCAGATAGGTGGTCCACTGCCCCATCTAGACGGGGAATAGGTTTCCCTGCGAGAAAGGACATATCTTTTCAATAGAGCCGCAACACATAGCTGCTAGGTGATTTTGATGAAGAAAATAGAATATTCTCGCGGCGTGAAGGAATTTTACTG
>DYLS01000344.1 GCA_020721965.1 Blastopirellula marina
CTAGGTGATGGATGATCGTCACGAAGGTCTCTGCGGGCGCCGAGGGCGCCGGTTTGACTGGATGTGTCGTTGCAGCCATTTGGCGCCAATTACGGAGCTAACTATGGAAGCCATCCTCGCTGAAATTGCGGCCGGAAATCCTCACCTTCGTGCCGGATCGCCACAAGAAAAATAAGCGCCGCGCGCGGCTGCGTGCGCTTTTCAGGGTTTGGGCTTGAGGCTCAGAATCCATTTCGCCAGATCGAGCGCCTGATGCGGGTTCAGGTAGCCGTCCGGGGCGTAAGCGGGCATCGGAATGACGCCCCATGTGCCTTGATGGCCGTTGAGAATCGCGTCTTGCAGAATGGCCGCAGCGTTGGGGTTGTGAGCGTAACGTTGCGCCACTGCGGTGTAAGCCGGCCCGACCTTCTTATGGTTGATGGCGTGGCACGAAAAGCAGCCCTGCGACTCGGCCAGTTTTTGCATATCGGAAGCCGAGGCGGCCCACGCGACGGAAATCGCCCCCCATGCGAGCGCGCCGCCAATCACGATTTGACGCAGCCCAATCACTTGAATTGCTGCCCCATGGTGGCGCCCTTGGAGAGCCGGGTGAGATAGGCCACGAGGTCGATCATTTCCGGGCTGTTATACGCCGGGGGCTTGCCGACGATGCCGGCGCGCACGCAATGCACAATCTGCCGCTCCAGGGTGTAGACGGCGTGTTTCTTGGCCTTGAACTTCGGATACTTGGCCGCCGCTCCGATCAGGCTGGGCAGGTGAGCGCCCGCCGGGGTCGTGCCCTCGGTCTTGCCGCCATCCGTGTGGCAGGCGGCGCAGGTCATGAGATGGCTGCTGAAGGCGTTGGGCGGCACCCAGGTCTGCTTGGTGCCGAAAGTGTCGTTGGCGAAGATCTGCGCGCCTTGCGCTGCGGCCTCGTCGATCGACGAGACTTTGGCGGTGGCGGTGAACTTGCCTGCGGGTGCGGTCGCGGCAAAGGTCGAGCCTGCTGACAGCGCCAAGGCGATCATGCAGAGTGCGGGAATGAGCGATTTTGATGAACGCTTCAGTTGGAACATCGTTGTCTCCTCGCGCGGTTGCGCAGTTGCTTTTTTTGATTGTGCTTCGACTGCAAACCGGTCGCGGTGAGAAGATGTGACAAAGTGCTTGCAGAGGTGTGCGACGTGTCATGCAAACCCGGAACGTGCGCTGCTAGGGCCTGTTAACGCTATT
>DYLS01000164.1 GCA_020721965.1 Blastopirellula marina
AAGTGACAGGAGGCGAGCCGTTTTGCAGGAAGCAAAACCTCCGTGAATGACTACGGTTACGGTTTCGGGAACGGCGACCGATTCCGGACCGACAACCGTTTCACGATCGGTTACGGTTTCGGCATCACCGACGGTTTCTGAATCACCGAAGGTTTCTAATCCTACAGCGCCAAGTCCGTATGCCTGCATGATGCGCCACCATACGTCGCAATGCGTTGATTCCTATCACGACAAAATGTTGAGAACAACCCAGCGATGTAGCACTAAATCACCGACGGTTTCTGGATCGACGAGGATTTCTGGATCGCACCCGCCGAATAATTGACACCCAATTCGGTGATCTTTAGAATCAGGCACATTGGACAGCGTCACGGTGTGCGTCCGTTTTTCGACGCGGCTAGTTTCTCAGCACCAGTTTCCGGAAAGGGAGGTGCCATCGATGGCAGCACAGGGTCAGACGGGTATCGTGAACGTGATGAAAGAGGCACGTCTATTTCCCCCTCCTCAAGAGTTCTCTTCCAAGGCTCGTATCAAGTCGATGGCAGAGTACGAGGCCCTTTGGCAACGTGCCAAGGATGACCCGGAAGGCTTTTGGGGAGAATTGGCGAAACAATTGCACTGGTTCAAGCCCTACGAAAAAGTGCTGGTCTGGAACGAGCCTTTTGCCGAATGGTTCGTCGGCGGCCAGACGAATGTTTGCTATAACTGCCTGGACATCCACCTCTCCACGTCGCGACGCAACAAGGTGGCATACATTTGGGAAGGGGAGCCTGGCGACGTCCGGATCCTAACCTTCGAGATGCTTCATCGCGAGGTCTGCAAGTTCGCCAACGTGCTGAAGGGCTTGGGCATCAAGAAGGGCGACCGCGTGTCGTTGTATATGCCGATGGTCCCGGAGCTAGCCATCGCCATGCTGGCCTGTACCCGCATCGGGGCTGTTCATTCAGTGGTCTTCGGCGGCTTCGCGGCAGAGGCCCTGGCCGACCGCAACAACGACGCCAAGGCCAAACTGATGATCACGGCGGACGGTGGCTGGCGGCGGGGCAAGATCGTCCCGCTGAAAGAAAACGTGGACGCAGCCCTGGAAAAGTCTCCGACCGTGGAGAAGTGCATCGTCTTCAATCGCACCGGCCAAGATATACCCATGAAAGAAGGTCGCGACTTGTGGTGGCACGAATTGATGGCCAATGCCTCCGCGGATTGTCCGGCGGAACCCATGGACAGCGAAGCCCCGCTGTTCCTGTTGTACACCAGTGGCTCGACGGGCAGGCCCAAGGGCGTCAAGCATACCACCGCCGGCTACAACCTGTTCGCCAAGAAGAGCACGGAATGGGTCTTCGACGTTCGCGATGAAGATATCTACTGGTGCACGGCGGACATTGGCTGGATCACGGGCCACACGTATATCGTGTACGGCCCGCTCTCCGCTGGCGTCACGTCCTTCATGTACGAGGGGGCGCCGAATTTCCCCGCCGAGGATCGTTGGTGGGAGATGATCGAGCGATACCGGATCAATATCCTGTACACAGCCCCCACTGCCATTCGCACTTTCATCAAGTGGGGCGATGAGCACGTCGAAAAGCATGATCTTTCGAGTCTTCGGCTGTTGGGCAGCGTGGGCGAGGGCATCAACCCCGAGGCCTGGATCTGGTACTACGAAAAGATCGGCGGCGGTCGCTGCCCCATCGTCGATACCTGGTGGCAGACCGAGACGGGCGGGATCATGATCTCGCCTCTTCCCGGTTGCACCCCACTCAAACCAGGGAGCGCCACCAAGCCGCTGCCAGGGATTGTCCCCGAAGTCGTGGGCGAGGACGGCAAGCCCGTCCCACAAGGCACCGGCGGCTGGTTGGTCATTACCAAGCCTTGGCCGGCCATGCTGCGGGGCATTTGGGGGGACGATGAGCGCTACAAAACGCAGTACTGGTCCGATGTCCCCCATAAGTATCTGGCCGGGGATAACGCCCGCTGCGACGAGGACGGCTTCTACTGGATCATGGGGCGGATCGACGACGTGCTCAACGTTTCCGGACACCGCCTCAGCACGATTGAAGTCGAAAGCGCTTTGGTGAGCCATCCCGCCGTGGCCGAGGCTGCCGCCGTCGGACGGCCGCACGATATCAAGGGCGAGGCCATCTGCGTCTTCGTAACGCTAGCCGAGGGATTTGAACTGTCCGACGCATTGCGGGCCGAGTTGAAGCAGCACGTCCGAAAGGAGATCGGTGCCCTGGCCGTCCCGGACGATATCCACTTCACCACGGCGTTGCCGAAGACGCGCAGCGGGAAGATTATGCGTCGCTTGCTGCGGGATATCGCGTCCGGACGCGAGACCGTGGGCGACACCAGCACGCTGGAAGACTACAGCGTCTTGGCTCGACTGCGTGCCGGTGACGAAGGCTGATCGCCCGAATGAGCCGGTCCCATCCCGGCTGGATCGCCAAACAACCACGAGTTTCCACTTTCGGGGCCTCGCAATGGGGTCATTGCAGCGTTCCCGACAAAGCTTGCAGTGCATTCACGCCGCTCACCGCAGCCCAGCATGGGTTACCGTGAGCGGTTGTGTTTTGGGGAGCGATTTTGCTTGACGACGCTGCGTGGGGGCCTCTATATTAATTGATAGTCGAGTTCAAGCCCGGCAACTACGCAAAGATGGAAGTCGGTAGAAGACCGAAAGGAGGTGGGCCGGATGCTCGAAAACCTCGGTATCGTGGATGCTTGCTTTACGCTCCCGAAAGAGCGTGCCAGGGCCGCGCGAAAGCTCAATGGCAAGTCGGTCTTGGAGTGGGTGGCGCGCCGTGCCACGGACAGCCAGCAATTGGATGGCGTCATCGTGGTGACCAACTCGGATCCCGCCAACGAGTTCGTGAAACATGTGACGCCGTTGGATGTGCCCGTCTTCGTGGCACAGGCCAGCGATCCGCTGGGGGCCGTGACGGCGGCGCTGGAGGCTTATCCCGCCAATCACTTCGTTCGGATCGAGACGGCTTGCCCGCTCTTCGATCCCGTACTCCTGGATCGCCTGGTGAAAGAAAGCCGCCGGCTCGCGGAACCGGTCGATTATCTCGGCTATCGATGCCACGATGGCACGCCGGCCATGGCCACGCCGGTGGGCGTCTATGGCGAATGGGTCCATACCAAGACCTTGCTGGAGGCCTCAACGCGGCTGCATTCCCCGAAACATCGATCCCATCCCACGCGGTACATCTACGAGCACCCGGATCGGTTTCGGGTGGAATGGATTCCGCTTCCAGAAGAGATCGATCGGGACGATCTCCGGCTGACGTTGAATACCGAAGATGACTGGGAATATCACCAAGTGATCGTTGAGACGTTGGGACCGGACTGCGACCTGCGAACGATCACAAACCTGCTCAACCGCTGCCCGTCGCTTCGCCATCAAATGGCGGCCTTGAATCGCGCCGCTCGCTCCATGTAGTCTTGTGTCGTCCTGGCAACGTCCGCCAGAATCGCTGCCGGCGCGTCCAGTATTGAAGCACAAAGTTTGCCCGATTGCGTGATGGGCGGAGCAGAGATTGCGAGGCGTCATGTGACATCGCCACAAGATGCCGAGCAAGCAATCTGGCGCTCCTGCCGAGCCGACAAACGATCTGGCGATCCTGCTGAGTCGAGCAAGCGATGTGGCGATGATGCTGGGCCAAGCAGGCGATCTGACGCGGTAGTATCGACTGGCCGGAGCCGTTCACTGGCCAGAGCTGCTGCTGTTCCCGCCCTCGGTCTTTCTCTCGGGGAGCCGGGGGGCTGGGATTGTCTCCATGTACTTCCTCTCCAAGGAGTCGACAATCTCCGCGGGCCAACCGGGCGGTGTCATGCGGACGGTCTGGATGTCCACCAGCTTTTCCGATCCGACTACCTGACTCGCCCAGGTCCGCACGGCATCCACCCGCTTCTGCGTCTCCGCCGAGTCGTTCGTCTGACGGACGTAAATGGTCCGGCGGAGGCTCGGCGCCTCGGTCAAAATCCACTCGACCTTGAGCTTTCCGGCCTGGTTCAGCGTGGCGGTGTCCGGTAGGAAGTGCTGCTCAGAGATCAGGTTCTGCCCCATCCAGCCATTGTGAACCATCAATTCCAAAGGTGTTTTGACCGCCGCCCGGTCCTGCGGCACGAAGCAAGCCGGCCAGGAATTGTTGCGATACGTGTCAGCCGCGATCCGATGGAAAAAGACCTTAAGCCCCTGTGCCGAGGCATCTTGCCCCAGGGCGACACATGTGATCGCGACAAAAGCCGCGGCAATCATCCATGACCGATGCATTCCAAACATCCCTTCGCTTTGATGAGACCGAGTCTCGTCAGAAAATCAGCTCTCCTGGCCGGAATCGCCGCATCTGATAGACATGAACGAAACCTGACTCAGCCACTTTGGCCGCATTCAGGGCCTTTGGAGTTTATCGGCACGGCGACAGAGGCTTTTTTGCGATATCCACCGCAGTTCATTTTTTTCGCGTGCCTTGTCCGGTCGCAACATGGTCACGGAATGGAAGCCTGAAAACATCCGGGCGGTAGAGTTGTCACATTTAACCCAAATCACGTAGTTGCCTAGATTTTTCCATAGAATCTGCCGATGACAGTATTGCGGGACGCCCTGCCCTTGGGGATCGATTCGAATCACCGACGGATCGGTGCCCGTGAAGGCTCCAAAACGAAGGTTCCAAAACATGGACCAACGGCGGGGAACGCCGCAAGCATGGGTGACCGCGGTCCGTGTTAGGGTCGCGAGCCCCAATTACACGAGTCGCAATTACACGGGACGCAACTACGCGAGTCCCCATTACGCGGGCCCCAATTACACGTGACCCAACCACAATTGCCGGCCAACGAACCGGGGCTGGTTCATCATCACGCCACGGAGGGTGTTACCATGTTCCCATGGTGTGTTTCGCAAAGAGACTTTTTGGGGGTTGTGTTGGTTTTGGTGGGGACGGCAGGATGCACCGCTTCACGTGGTTCGGCCCCCTCATTATTTGGATCGATGTCGCCCCCGCAAAATGTAGTTCAATCCCCAGGTCCCGGGGGATTGAGCGGATCATCTTTATTCTCGCTGCCTGGCACGCACCCTGGCGCCGCCGTTCAGGCCGCCTACACGGAGCCTTCGCAAGCGGCTGACCCGACATCCCTGTCCAGCAAAGCCAAACCCAGCCCCCGGCTTTATGTAGCCATGGCAAGGCTGCACGAAAAGTCGGGCCGCCTGGAGGCCGCGGAAGAGCAGTATCGTCGTGCACTGGATATGGACTCAAAGAACTTGGATGCCCTGCTGGGGATGGGGCGGCTTCTGGATCGCGAGGGCAAGTTTAGGGAATCCCAAGAGCAGTACCAAAAGGCAGTCAAGTACCATCCCGAAAAGGCCGTGGTTTGGAATCATTTGGCATTGAGCCTTGCCCGGCAAGGGAAACGCACGGAAGCCGTCGGAGTGTTCCAAAAGGCCATTGCCTTGGAGCCGAAAAACGAGCTGTACCGGACGAATTTGGCCGTACTCTTCGTCGAGTTGGGACGCCTGGATGAGGCATTGGCACAACTTCGTGCCGTGCAAGACAAACCCCACGCCTGTTACAACTTGGGATATCTTTTGCAAAAGAAGGGGGACCGGCCGCTGGCCGCGCGATATTTCCAGATGGCCTTGCAACGCAAACCCGACTTCGAGGAAGCGCGGCAATGGCTGGAGGCGCTGCGCTCGCAAGAGGGCGACGATTCGTTGATTGCTAATGAGCCGGGGCGAGGCGGGAGTGAAGCTCGCGGCTTAGGGCTGGAACCATTTGCTGCCCAAGTCGTTAACACCTCCAGCTCGCCCGTGCAGTCCGAGATCGGTATTCACGAGAGTGCCCGCGAGCAGCCTTTGCCGTCGGAGTTGCCATCCCAGCCCGAACCGCCGCAGGGACCGCCCGTGCCCTTGTGGACGGAGGGAGGCGATCCCAAGGGAGCATCGATGAGCGGGATGATGCGGGGAAATGTGGCGTCCGGCGTTGGTCTCTCCCCCCCGGCTACGGTCACCGCGAGGCATCTCCACCCGACGAACGGGGGCGCCGACCTCCAAACCGCCACGGGAGCAGTCAAGATTGAGACGTTTGGCCCGGCCCCCGGTCCAAGCATCCCCCTACCGAACCGAGGAGGGCGAGAGGATCATGCCGTCGCCCCGTTACCTCCCGTACTCCCCGAAGAGCCTGGCGAGGTGCAGCCCTTGCCGTCCATAGCGCGCTAGACGCACCGATCGTCGCCCAATTTGTTCCATCTTTTATCACATGGATCGGGCACATCGTTGTCCCGCGAAAACTGGGTTTGGCCAGCGGCGTCACGCAAGCTGGCAAGCGAGTTTCGCAAACGTACCCAAAAAAGACCGCGAGGCAGTGTCCGTTCGGATGGAGCGGCCACCCTACGACTTTGCCTAGCTGGACGATTTCTTGGACGCGGATCCCGCTTTGCTTTCCCCATTGCCCGAGCCTTTTCCAGAACCATTGCCGGAGGAGGCACCTCCATTGTCCTTGGATGCGGCTCGACGATAGGACTCGCTACGGTAGTCGGTGCAGTAGAAGCCCGAACCCTTGAAGATGATGGCGGCCCCGGTCCCAATCAAGCGGCGGAGTTTTTTCTTGCCGCACTCGGGACATTTGACCAAGGGATCCGCCGTGATGCTCTGAAACGTTTCGAACTGGTGCTGGCAGGCGTCGCAAATATACTCGTAAGTCGGCATCGTCTCATCTCCACGCTACGAAATATGTCCAGCCATCGAGGGCTTGTTTCGCTGACATTCCACTCTACTTTGCGGAATACGGCCTCCGATTTCTGATCGAAAGATTCCGCCGGGGGGCGGCAGCCAAGCAAACATGCCAAGGGTGTTAGGACCTGCCCGGGGCGGGCAGCCTGGCTCCAACTGTTAGCCAGGTTCGGCCGCCTCGCTCTGCTCTTCCACCGGCATGGAAACCACGACCTGGCTGGGACGTACCACACGGTCATGCAGCGTATAGCCCTCTTGCGTTACATAGATGACCGTATTGGGCGGAAAGTCCCCTGTCGGCTGGCGGGAAATCGCATGGTGCAAATTGGGGTCGAACGGTTGCTTCAGGGCGTCGATGCGCCGGCAGTCGTGCTTGGCCAACACGTCCTGCCAGTGCTTCGCGATCAGGTTCAGCCCCGCCAAGAGGGCAGGCAGATCGTGACTCCTTTCCGCCGCCTCGATGGCCCGTTGCAGGTTATCCAAGACCGGCAGCAGATCGCGAATCAAATCCGCCAGGGCATAACGGTGATCGTCGACCATTTGCCGCTGAATCCGCTTCTGATAGTTCTCGAACTCGGCCTGCCAGCGCATGGCGCGGCCGCGTTGCTCCTCGGCCTCCCGGCGCAGACTCTCAATTTCCGCTTGAAGTGGGGCAATTTCGGTTTGATCCGCCCCACTCCCTTGCGAAGCCGGTTCCGCCGATGGGGTGGATTCCGAGGAAGCCTGTTCCTGATCCGGGGGGCACTTCGAGGAATTCGACGATTCATCGCCCTGGTTCATTGGAGATGCTGTGGATTCTGGCAACGATTCACCCTTCGACATTTCTTCGTCGCGATTGCTATGCCCTTGCGGTTTTCGGTCGTGAGATCGCTTCGCCATCGTGTCTCTTCCACGTCGTTATCTTCAAGGACGATCGATCTTCGGATAGTTTGACATTCTCCCAAGCGAACCGAACCGGAATCGAAATCTGCCCCCTGTTGGCTCGATCACCTTCTCGC
>DYLS01000345.1 GCA_020721965.1 Blastopirellula marina
ATGGCAAAGCAGAAATTCGAGCGGACGAAGCCGCATCTGAATGTAGGCACGATGGGTCACATTGACCATGGGAAGACGACCCTGACGGCGGCGATCACCAAGGTCTCGCAGATGTTGGGCAAGGCCGAGTTCCGGGCCTACGATCAGATTGACAATGCGCCGGAGGAGAAAGCCCGCGGGATCACGATCAACATTGCGCACGTGGAATACGAGACCGACAAGCGGCACTACGCCCACGTGGACATGCCCGGTCACCGGGATTACATCAAGAACATGATCACCGGGGCAGCCCAGGTGGACGGGGCGATCCTGGTCGTAGCGGCGCCCGACGGGCCGATGCCGCAGACGCGGGAGCACGTGTTGTTGGCGCGTCAGGTGGAAGTGCCCTCGATCGTGGTTTACCTGAACAAGATTGACCAGATGGACGATCCCGAATTGCTGGAGTTGGTCGAGTTGGAGCTGCGAGAGTTGTTGAACAGCTACGGTTTTCCCGGCGACACGACCCCGATCGTGCGCGGCAGTGCCTTGAAAGCCCTGGAGAGCACCAGCACTGATCCGAATGCGCCGGAGTACGACAGCATCCGGGAGTTGCTGCGGGTGGTGGACGAGTACATCCCGGAGCCAGTGCGGGAGACCGACAAGCCGTTCATGATGGCCATCGAAGACGTATTCTCGATCAAGGGGCGCGGGACGGTGGTGACGGGGCGGATCGACCGGGGCAAGATCAAGATCGGCGACCCGGTCGAGATCGTCGGGCTGCGCGAGAAGAGCATGAACTCGGTCTGCACCGGGGTGGAGATGTTCCACAAGCAGATGGATGAGGGCATAGCAGGCGACAACGTGGGGTTGTTGCTGCGCGGCATCGAGCGCACCGACGTGGAACGCGGCATGGTGGTGGCCGCCCCGAAATCCATCACCCCGCACAAGAAGTTCCTGGCCCAGGTGTACGTGTTGAAGAAGGACGAGGGTGGGCGTCACAAGGCGTTCTTCAGCGGGTATCGGCCGCAGTTCTACATCCGCACCATGGATGTGACCGGCAACCTGACCCTGCCCGAAGGGGTGGAGATGGTCATGCCGGGCGACGACGTCAACCTGACGGTCGAGCTGATCGTCCCGGTAGCGCTCGAACAAGGCCAGAAGTTCGCCATCCGCGAAGGCGGCCTGACCGTCGGCGCTGGTGTCATTACCAAAATCCTCGAGTAA
>DYLS01000346.1 GCA_020721965.1 Blastopirellula marina
CTGCTGTCACTGCCGTTATGCTGTTAGGGCTGCTGTGCTGCTGTCACTGCTGTTGTACTGTTGTTGTCATCGCTTTATAGGTTGGTTGCCGCTGTGCAGAAGCAGCTGCCGGCAGTCGGCTGTCCGGCACGAGATGCTACCGGTATGTACGGCAAGCGTCCAGGCAGGCTTTTTCAAGGATTTTCCGGCTGTATTTTTCAACCGGCTCAAAAATGCTGAAAAAACCCCCGCCCGGATTTTTCGTAATTTAACAGCCTTCTGCCATGCGGAAGGCTGTTAGGCAGCTACATGCCAGATAGATTAAAGAGGATATGTTTGGGGGATTATAGGGGGGAAGATTCTTAAGGAGGGGGGAACAAGGGGGAAAGAAAAGGGGAACAAGGAAGGAGTTAAAGTGAGAATCATTCTCATTTCAGATGAGTTATATTCCTGTTAGGAATATAAACCGAGGTTTCAACACACTGGCGAAGTTATATTCCTACGGAATATAAACCGAAGCGTCGTGGCAGCGGGTTTTTGAGGCTTGCAAAGAGGGCCTGCCGATGTAGTTTAATTCTTTCTCATACCAGCAGGAGGTGTTTCGATGGACTTGATGATCGACTGCGGCTACAACCTGGGCGGCTATTCCCGCGCGTGGCTGGATGCCCATCCCGGCGGCAGAGTCTATGCGTTCGAGCCGTGCCCGCCGGAGGGGATGGTGCTGCACAATGGCGTGGAGCTGCTCAGGAAGGCAGCCTGGGTCCGCGGCGGCGAAGCCACGCTGCACATGTCGTCGAGGTTGGATGGCCATTCGCTGATGGCCGGCAAGAAGCGCGCCACAGGCGTGCTGCGGACCGTGCCGTGCGTCGACTTCGCCCGCTGGGTGCTGGACACCGTGCCGGAGGGCGCCGCCGCCGAATGCAAGATGGACATAGAGGGCGCCGAGCTGGAGGTGGTTCCCCGGATGCTGGAGCTGGGGGCTTTCTCCAGGATATCCAGCCTGCTGCTGGAGCTGCACGGCAGGCAGATGAAAGCCCGCGCCGCCGAGTTCGACCGGCTGGAGGCGCTGCTTGACGCAGCAGGGGTGCCTTGGCGTCGGCACAAATAGCGGCTGCAGCCATCACCGTGGTTTCCGGCGGTGCAGGGCAGACGCTGGAATAGCCGTTTTTGCCGCCTTCCCGCAACGTAGACGCAAAAAGCGGGGAGGGGGGCTATGTCGG
>DYLS01000347.1 GCA_020721965.1 Blastopirellula marina
CCGAACCCACTTGGGTTGAAAACCGAGGGGATGACTTGTGGGGAGGAGTGAAAGTCTCATCAAACGCAGAGATAGCTCGTTCTCTCCGAAATAGCTTGAGGGCTAGCCTCGAGTTCACTACGCATCGGGGGTAGAGATACTGAATTGGCTTGGGGGCCTTCGCCGGCTACCCTGCCGAACCAAACTCCGAATACCGGTGCGACTATCTCGGGAGTCAGTCCGCGGGGGATAAGCTCCGCGGTCGAGAGGGGAACAACCCGGACCATCAGCTAAGGTCCCGAAGCAAGACTCAGTCACGAAGGAAGTGGGATTGCCGTGACAGCCAGGATGTTGGCTTAGAAGCAGCCACCATTTAAAAAGTGCGTAATAGCTTACTGGTCGAGCAATCTTGCGCCGATAATGAACGGGAGTAAGTCTTGCACCGAAGCTGTGGATTGTGCTTTGCACAGTGGTAGGAGAGCGCTGTAGAGCAGATACGAGCCGTTTCGCGAGGAATGGTGGTGGGCTCTACAGGTGATTATGCCGGAATGAGTAACGATAAAGCAGGTGAGAATCCTGCTCGCCGAAAGCCTAAGGTTTCCCGGGGAAGGTAATTCCGCCCGGGGTTAGCCGGTACCTTAGTCGAGGCCGAAAGGCGTAGACGATGGATAGCGGGTCAACATTCCTGCTGCTGCCACGCGGGAGCGATGGGGTGACGGCGTCTGGAAGGTCGAGGGACGGTTAGAAACGTCCCCTGCACGGCGGCGAGGTGGTCGTAGGCAAATCCGCGACCGCAAGCCTCAATGCTGGGCCAACGGCAATAATGTTCCGGATGAGATCTGATGGACGTCCAAGAAAAACCTCTCAGCGACGAATGCGTGGTAACCGTACTAAAACTGACACAGGTAGGCGAGACGAGTAGTCTAAGGCGCTCGAGATAACGCTGGTTAAGGAACTCTGCAAAATGACCCCGTAACTTCGGGATAAGGGGTGCCTCCGCGGGTGAATGGCTTGTGGGGGTCACAGTAAATCGACTCTGGCGACTGTTTATCAAAAACACAGGACTCTGCTCAACTCGAAAGAGGATGTATAGAGTCTGACGCCTGCCCGGTGCCGGTAGGTTAAGGAAGCGGGTTAGCCGCAAGGCGAAGCTCGCGACTGAAGCCCCGGTAAACGGCGGCCGTAACTATGACGGTCCTAAGGTAGCGAAGTTCCTTG
>DYLS01000348.1 GCA_020721965.1 Blastopirellula marina
TGCAAAAGACAAGATGCGCGGCAAGGATCGCGCGATCCTCAACGACAACCTGGGCGACGGGTTCTACGACTTCCTGCTGGCGGCATCGCCGCCCACCGTGGCGCATTGCCGGGGCGGGATCTACGTGGCGATGTCCTCCAGTGAATTGGATGTGCTGCAGGCGGCCTTTCGCGCCGCCGGTGGCAAGTGGTCGACCTTCATCATCTGGGCCAAGAACACCTTCACGCTGGGCCGTGCCGACTACCAGCGCCAATACGAGCCGATCCTCTACGGTTGGCCCGAAGGCGCGTCACATTACTGGTGTGGTGACCGCAACCAGGGGGATGTGTGGGCCATCAAGAAGCCGCTGAAGAACGATCTGCATCCGACGATGAAGCCCGTTGAACTGGTGGAACGGGCAATTCGGAATTCGAGCCGTCCAGGTGACATGGTTCTCGACCCGTTCGGTGGATCGGGCACGACGCTGATCGCCGCCGAGAAATCTGGCCGTGTGGCACGGCTGATCGAACTCGATCCCAAGTACGTGGATGTGATCGTGCGCCGTTGGGAGGAGTTCACCGGCAAGAAAGCCGCCCGCGAGGCGGATGGCGCGGTGCTCGATCAGGCCGCCAGCGCCTCCTCGACGGCCTCGCCGTAAATCACAAAGCCCGTGAGGTAAGGCAGGCCGGGCGGGATGCCGTACTGCTTGCTGGTCTGGCGGCCAATCGTCCAGACCATCCAGCGCCCGGTGGCGGCGTGGATCGCCTCCGACAAGGCTTGCCCTTGATGCAAACCGTTCTGGACGTCGTCGGCAAAGTGGCGACCCCACCGGCTGTCGAGAAAGACCCGAACCGATTCGAGAGGCTGGCCCGTGGCCTCCGAAATCGCGCTCAAGGCCAAGGGCCAGGCATCGCTGGCGTATTCGCCCATCGTGCCGTAAAAGCCCCAGGCCCGGTTCTGGCTGGGCGGCAGGTCTGCGTTGGTGTTCATGGCGCAGTTCCTGGCGATCAGAAAAACGCGGTGGCGTTGTAGTACATGTCCATCTTCGCGCTGTAGAGGGTGGTTTGGCCCGCTTGGCGTGCTTTGACGGCGTCTTGGTATTTTTTGTAGTAGAGCATTTTTGTTCTCCCGTTGCGTTGTGGCGATGACTGCATTACCGCGCTTGTTGCCAGACAAGCCAAGCGTTTTTTGTAATCCAGAGTGATTCAGTCATGCACT
>DYLS01000349.1 GCA_020721965.1 Blastopirellula marina
AAGGAGGTAGGAAACATGTTTACGAGAAAGATGTTTGTTTCTGTATTGGCGCTGATCATTTCGCTGGTTGTTTTTGATGTTGCATCTGCTGCAAGGCCTGCCGGTTTTGACGACAACGAGATCCGGATCGGCCAGTGGGGTCCGCAGACCGGGCCTGCTGCGCCATGGGGATCGGTGGCAAGGGGCAGCAAGCTCCTTTTCGACGTGATCAATGAAGAGGGGGGAATCCACGGCCGGAAGATCAAATATTTTCTCCGGGACGACATGTACAACCCCGCCCAGACCGCCGCGGTGGTTAAGGAGCTGGTTGAGCGCCAGGGGGTTTTTGCATTTGTCGGCGGTGTCGGCTCCGCATGCGGGATGGCCGTCAAGGATTACCTTGCCCAGAACAAGATCATCTGGGTGGGGCCGGCCGCCGCGTACAGGGGTTTTGTCGACCCTGTGGATCCGTATCTGTTTGCGGTCTATCCCCTCTACGATGACGAGGCGAGCATTCTGACGAAGTATATCGTCGAGGTGCTGAAGTCGAAGAGGATCGCGATGCTCTACCAGAACGACGCCTACGGAAAGGACGCCCTGGAAGGGACGAAGAAGAGGCTTGCGACATACAAGATGAAGCTTGTCGCCGAAATTCCGGTGGAACCAACCGCAAAGGATCTGAATTCCGAGGTCCTCCGTCTCAAGAATTCCGGTGCCGAGACCGTTCTGGCGTTCGTCGGCCCCACGACGGCGGTTATCGCTCTGAAGACCGCGGCCAATGTCGGCTTCAAGCCGCAGTGGGTTTCGTCGGATACGCTGTCCGACTACCCGCTTATGTACAAGATTACCGGCGGGCTCTGGGAAGGTGTGATAACGGGCGCGTTCGGCGAGGTGCCGACCTCGAACAGCAAGCTGATGGTCAAATACCGTGAGGCGGCGAAGAGACTGACACCTCAGGAGCGCTGGGGGACGTTCTACCTTGCCGGGATTGTATTCGCCGATCCGATTGTCGAGGCCCTGCAGAAGGTCGGAAGGAACCTGAGCACCGAGGCCGTTTTAAAGGCGCTTAACTCGATCAGAAAGTATCAGACGCTCGGCCCCGAGGTCAACTGGTACGAGAACCAGCATCAGGGCACCGATTCGATCATGATCCAGAAGTGCGGTCCGAAGGCGAGCTATATCGATTTACAGGGATGGACGAAGAACGACCTCGCAAC
>DYLS01000042.1:0-19273 GCA_020721965.1 Blastopirellula marina
GACATAACTTCTGCCGCGAGAACCGGCCAAAAACAAAAAGAAGTTCGGTCTAGCGAACCGATAGGTTGGTTATCAACACGGAGTCAGCCTGGAAACAAGACCCAAGCGATCATCGCAAATCCCAGGGTGGACACCAGCCACACCACCGCGAATGCCAGCAAAAACTGAATCGACCGATGCATCCCGTAGGACAGGCACGACTCGGCGGGATTGGCTGGGTTGTAACGGACGTCCACCCCCGTGCCCCCTCGTAGCTTCTGGAGAATTGCTTCATGGTGAGCCGGGTAGTTGCTGCTTGTGTATCCGAAGGCCAATCGCGAACCCGTATGGTTCACCCCATTCACGGAGTACGTGTACGCCACCTTAACCCGGTAATTCGTTCCATGTTGATCCGAAGCTTGTTCGAGGTCTAGAGACTCGATTTTGCCGGGAACGACGGGCCAATACGCGGCTTGTGTGGACTTCCACGCAGCCCACAAACCGAAGGCGAGCAGCCCGAGGCCGATCAGAAGAAATACCGTCGAAAAAATCCAAAAGGCTGCCCAAGATCCCATTCTCAGCCTCACTTTTGGCCCTCCAGGTTACACCCCTCGACACATTGGAAAGGGCGTGGGACATCACCCCAGCCGTGTCCGTGTACCGGGTTCGTACCTTCCTAGAGTTTAGCACACGCCACCAGCGTAAGCCGACGGTGAAAATAACGAAGCGATCTACGAACCACCAGCGTAAGCTGGTGGTGGAATCGCCACGATGACCAGGTGCTGCTTACCCCCGCGACGGGCCGGGCGATCACTCGGGCAACAATCGTGCTTCGGTAGCCTCGGGCGGTTTGAGGTGGGCATCCAAAAAGCCACAGATCAGCTCCCGCGTTTCGTGCGGGGCGCCATGTCCCTGACCATGGACGAAAAAGGCGAAGTTCTGCGGTGCTCCAAGCAGTTCGTAAACATCCGCGATCTTGAGCAGCATCAGCACCCGTTGCCGCTGCGTGAGGGGATTGCCGTCGTTCAGCGCCGAGACATCTAGGAACGCCCGGGGCGCGATCAACGCCATGATCTCGTGCATGTCGATAGGGGGCAGCTCGCCGCGGAGCAGTCCCGGCCGGATGTGCTTGAAATACACGTACCAGTGATCCCGGGACCAGTGTTCTACCTCTGGGTTATGGCGGAAGAATGCGGCCGCGCAGTTGCTGACGCAGGCCTGAATCCGCTGGTCGTAGGCCGCCAGAAAGAAGGCCCCGTGCCCGCCCAACGAGTGCCCCATCACGCCGATTCGATCGGGGTTCACCTCCGGCCGGGTCAGCAAGACATCGACGGCGATGCTGTGCTCGTAGGTGAACTTGCCGACGGCCGTCCAATCGGGGTGCATTTGATGGAACCGCGTCGTATCGTAAGGCCCCTCGGGCGGAATCCGCTCCCCGGAGACGAAGTGTTCGGGAGCGATGGTGACGTAACCGCGACGGCAGAGCTGATCGAGAAAGGCCTTCGTGGCATCCCCGCTCAAACCAGCGGTCTGCCGCGTGCCGTCGGGGGTGGTGCCGTGCAAGGCCACCATGCCGGGCGCCCGATCCGCAATCCGCAATGGGATGCCCAGGTAGGCATGTGCCCGTTCGTCCGCCTCTACTTGATAGCTGATGTACAACCGCCGATAGACGCCATCCACTTCCACGGTCTCATGGACCTGTAAGTCCAAAGGGGGCTTCTGGGGCTTGTAGGGATCGCGAATCAATTCCAGATACCGTTGGCGCAAGACCTCGCGATGCCGCGCCCAATCCTCGCCTGTTTGTACCCCCTCCAACAGGTCGTCCCATGAGGAATGAATGACCGGCGGATCGCTGCGGTATCGCACAGGCGGGGAGTTCGACTCGGCCTGCCCCGTCGTGGCCAAACACAGCCAAGCAGCTCCCCAAAAGAGCACACCCATGATGCGAGTCATGGCATCTCCTCCATTTCCCACGTCCAGCATGTGACATGTCGCGATATGTCCAAGTCCGGGACATTTGCCCCGGGCCATCGGCACGCCTCCATGAAAAAAGAACGCCAAGCACGGGGCAGCCAACCCCCGGGCCAATTGTCGCAATTTTGTGTATTGGGGTAAATAGCCGGTCTTCGCCGGCGTAAAACGGTGATATATAGAAAGCATTCTATGCATCTTGCGATGTTTGCGCAGCTAGAATAATCAGTATATCCCGCATTTTAGATTGTTCCGTGACTTAGGAGCTTGACAAACCGTGTTTCATCGGCTTCATTTTATTAAAGCTCTGTTAAAGTGGCCTTCTATCCAGCAATGGGGAATGGAGAATCGTAATGGTGACATTTCGACTTGGCCGATGGTCAATCGTCGCAGCTCTGGTGCTTAGCCTGTGCGTCGGTGGGACGGTTCACGCCCAGTGCCTTCTGAACAGGCTCTTCAATCGGCCGCAGACGTATGCGGCGGAGTACCGGAGTTACCCGATGGGTTATACAGCGTACCTGCCGGTCCAAACGGTTCCGACCACGACGTACATGCCCGTCACTTATTCCGTGCCGACGGTCACGTATCGGGTTGCCTATTCGCCGGTGGCGCCGTCCTTGGGGACGACCGTGTACCGTCCAGCGCCGGTTTTAGCGTCGAGCGTGCCGCCGGTCGTGGTGCCTTACGCCGTGGCGTCGCCCGTGGCCACGCCGACCGTAGTCTATCGTCCGGTGGAGATCGTGGTCGAGCGGAGACGCCTGTTTCCGTGGCGGCCGTTCGAACGTTGGCAAGCCCGGCGCATGGCGTACACGGTCCCGCAGGCCGTTCCTAGCTGGACTACGTCTCAATTCGCGACGTATGCCATCCCCATGACGCCGAGTGCGTGCGATCCGTGTTCCAGCGGGTCAGCGTACATGGGGGCGGTGAGCGCAATCCCCTCCAGCGGTTGCAGTACGTGCGGGGCGTCGAGTACGGGCTTACCGCTGTCGGCGGCCGACACGACACCGACCTTGCCCTCTCCCGCCGCTTCTTCCTCTAGCTCTTCGCAACCGCCCAGCACCTACGCTCCCAACACCCCGGCGAGCGACACGCAATCGTGGAAGCCGAGTGGCGAAGCCGGGGTCCAAGGGACGGGCCTCCCCAGCCGGGAGGAGTCCCGGCCGTTGATTCGTCAGGCCGTCTTTGTGCAGCCGATCCCCTTGATCGAAGACGGCGAGGGCGCCCTGCCGCTGGTCGAAGTGCAGGGCTGGAAACGCCATTGATATCGTCTTCGTCGCCGGCTCCGCAGGCCATGCGTTTGGCTGGAATGCCACCTCGGGCTCACGCCCGAGGCTCGTGCGCTCTCGCGTCCGTCGCTAGCGCAACCCGCGAGCCACCAGCGTAAGCTGGTGGTGGCGCATACATCGCACGACCGCGTTGTAGTGGCCCCTCTGGCCGCCTACAATAACGTCCACACGGAGGCTGGTATCTCTTGAGAGGGGGGGCTGCTGGATGGCGAGCTGCCCATTCGAGGCACGGTGGGAAGCCCGGCGGCTTATATTCCGCGGCGTGCCGAGAGGCGGCCTTTCGGAGGGGTTGAGTTATGGCGATGTCTTCGCGTCAGCGGGTGCAAGCCGCGCTACGGCATGAAGAGCCGGATTACGTACCGCTCGATTTGGGAGGCAGTCCCGTCACCGGCATGCACGTCAGCAGTGTCTATTTGCTGCGTCAGGCCTTGGGGCTGGACCCGCCCGGCACGCCGGTCAGGGTCGTCGAGCCGTACCAGATGCTGGGCGAGATCGATGCCCGCCTGATTCAAGCCTTGGGCGTGGACGTGGTGCCGCTGGGCCGCCGCAAAAACATGTTCGGCTTCGAAAACAAGGATTGGAAACCGTGGCAGTTGTGGGACGGCACGCCGGTCCTCGTGCCGGGCGATTTCAACACCGAGCCTGAACCCAATGGCGATCTGTTGATGTATCCCGAGGGAGATCGCTCGGCTCCACCCAGCGGACGCATGCCGAAAAACGGCTTCTACTTCGACGCGATCGTCCGCCAAGATCCGATTGACGACGCCTCCTTCAACCCGGAGGACAATCTCGAGGAGTTCGCCCCCATCCAGGACGACGAGTTGCAGTGGCTGGCGAGCGAGGCCGATCGCTTGCGGCGGGATACCGACAAGGCCATCTTGGCCAATTTCGGTGGGACGGCCTTCGGGGATATCGCCCTGGTCCCTGCCCCTTTCCTCAAGCACCCCAAGGGCATTCGCGACGTGGCCGAGTGGTACATGAGCACGGCCTCGCGGTTCGACTACGTCTATGCCGTCTTCGAGCGGCAATGCGAGATCGGCATCCGCAACCTCCAGCGCATCCACGAGGCGGTGGGGGATCGCGTGGATGCGGTGTTCGTGACCGGGACCGACTTCGGACAGCAGCAAGGCCCGTTTATCAGCCCCGCCAGCTACCGTCGCCTATACAAGCCCTTCCATCGCCGCGTGAACGACTGGATCCACGAACATACGCCGTGGAAGACGTTTATCCATTCGTGCGGGTCCGTGGTCGCCTTTTTGGACGACTTCGTGGAGGCCGGTTTCGACATCCTGAATCCGGTGCAGTGCTCGGCGGTCGGCATGGACCCCGCTACCCTGAAGCAAAAATATGGGGCCAACCTGACGTTCTGGGGCGGCGGGGTGGATACGCAAAAGACACTCCCCTTCGGCTCGCCCGACGAAGTTCGCTGGGAGGTCCGGGAACGCATCCGGGTATTCTCGGCCGGTGGAGGATTTGTTTTCAATACCGTGCACAACGTGCAGGCCGGCGTGCCGGTGAGCAACTTGCTGGCGCTCTACGAAGCGGTCAATGCGTGCCGCGGGCTGCCGCTGCCCGTGGCGTGACGTTCTGCCCCCCGTATTCACGCCCGGCGCCGGTTGCCGCTGCTGGGGGCGTAAACTCGGGTTGTCATCTCGGTGCGCGTGCCGCCTGCGAGGATGAGCCGTCCGCCATGCGTCATCCGCCGGTGGCCTCTTCCAACACGCCCTCGTTGACGTAGATCGGCAAGGGGGGATCGCAACGGACGGCGACGGCAATGGCGTCGGAAGGCCGCGAATCGATCTCCACCAGCTCACCGTCCCGCTTTACCCGCAACTGCGCGTAATAGGTGTGTTCGCGAAGCTCGGTGATCACCACATCGACCGGTTCGACGCCCAGCTCGCGGAAAATGTTGATGACCAGATCGTGTGTCATGGGACGGGGCGTGGTTTCGCCCAGCAGCCTGCGACGAATGCTGAACGCCTCTACGCTGCCGATCACGATCGGAAACGCCCGCGTGCCTTCCTTCTCTTTCAAGATCACGTATTGTTCGTCGCTGGTTTCGCTGAGGATCAGTCGTACCAGTTCCATTTGCACGGGCATTGCATCCACCTGGCTTGCAAAGCGACTCGGACTCAAGCGGGACGAAGCTGTTTCTGAACGACCACGAATACCGCCGGAAGCCTTGCGACAAAGACCTCCGAACGGCGCGCCGCCCACCTCGATTCATTGTAACGCCGATGCAAGAGAAGGAACCAGTAGCAATGGCGGCGTCGCGACCGAGGACTTGGAGATGGCTGGCCGAGGCGTCGCCAAGAATGGATTTATCCGCATCGTGCTTATCGGCGCCCTGCGTGGCAGAAAGACGCACCAGCGCGTGAGCCTCGGGCGTAAGCCCGAGGTGGAGAAAGGACCAATACGTGATGTTTTTTGAGAGTGTTGCCCAGCACGCCACCACCAGCTTACGCTGGTGGCTCGGGGCACGAATTCAACGCCAACGGCGCACGATGCTCCCGCGGCGGTACGCGGTGCCACTTCGAACGGCTAAAGACTGCGATCTACAGCCCGAACCGTCACATTTGCGAAATTCCGGTTCACGGCACGGTTTGACGGCCGACCGGACTCCAAACGGAAGCGTTTCGGCGATGGTCACCAGCCGGGCGTATTGTTGCGGTCAGAGCGATCCGCCAACCAGTCGAAGATTTGCCGATCGATCTGCCAAGAGATGAAGCGGACCGTACCGTCCACGAACAGGCCGTTCATTCCCCCTGGATGTGCCCCGCCGAAGTGATAGCCGGGACCGTCCTCTTTATCGAAGTCGGGATCGTCGCCGTCGATGTGCACGTCGTCCGGCCCGAAGCCGGTCCAATCCTGCCCGAACCCCGTCAGCCGCAATGTGTCTGGATCCCAGCCGTCAGCCCAGCCGCAGTCATCGTGCCAGGCCCCGGAATCCCACTCCGTTACCCGTAAACGTTTCTCGCCAACCAGGAAGGTATGGCTCGTTCCGTCGAGAATATCCGACATCGAGACGGGTTGCGTGCAATTCGCCGGTCTCCAATCATGGGTCCCATACTGCCGCCAGCTTGTGCGGACAATCACCCCGCGATATTTCCGGTCGGGGGGCACATTCCACGTTTCGCCATTCCAGAAGTCCGTCCCAGGCACGGCGGCTGCGTAATCATTTAGAAAACGATTCCCTTGCTTCCGCACACCACTGCGGGAGGGGCATTTATAGGCCACGATCACCGTTTCCCGGACCTTGTTCTTGTCCGTGATCTGCAGAACCGCAGACTGTTCGATGTAGTCCAGGATTTGATACATCCAGCCCATTCCCTGTTTGTCGGGACCATACGGCACACCGTTGCCGGCGGTGCGCCACTCGTAGGCCTCCTCGCCGTCATAGGCTGGCCAGGGATGCGTGCCACCGGTGGGAAACGTCTTCCTGACATCGTGAAAATTGTGCATCGCCAGGCCGATTTGCTTGAGATTGTTGCTGCACTGGCTTCGTCGAGCAGCTTCCCGTGCGGCTTGCACCGCGGGCAGCAGAAGCGCAATCAGGATTCCGATAATCGCGATCACCACTAACAGCTCGACAAGGGTAAATCCTGGTCTCGATGGCTTTGTTATTGACGACATAGAAATTCCCCTTTCACCAATTGCAGATTCTGCGGGAAAAGACCGCTAACTGGATGATGCCCGAGGCGTGCCCTATGGCATACGAGATTGTGCTACTGAGCCATCCCACGGCACCTGCTTGTTCAACTACTTTCGCGTAGATTGCCCTACAGCACGAAAGCACTCAATCACTCTGAAGCAGGCACGAGTTGTTTGAATTCTTCGTCGGTCACCTCCTTTACAGCACCTAACGAGTTGGCCACGTAGCGCCGACCGCCGACGCCTTTTTTCTCCCATGCAATGACCGGCGCACCCGAAAGCTGACCGACCTTTGAGGCATCTCCATAAATCACGGCATAAGGCTCGCCATCCCGTGCGGACTTGAATACCTGATCTGGGCTATCGATATGGAACTGCTGGAGGAACGCCGTCTGCTTTTGCACAAAGCTGCGAAAGGCTTGTTCATCTTGAGGTGGGCGTCCCATGTGTTGGCCCACGTACTGCCCGTAAAGCAGGCCAAGGACCTTGATCGAGGATTCCTCTTGCGGTTTGCTTTCGGTATGAGAGGTGCAGCCCCAGAAAAGCGACGCACTCGCCAGACCGAGCACCGACATGATATGGCCGACAATCGGAATCATCCCGCCTTTCACTTTCATGCGATCCTGCCTTTCTCTAATTCCCTTTGTCCTATTTTCTTTCGCGGACAATAACCCTCTTTTCCGCTTTCACGCGAGAGCGATTGTTCAGGAGGCTCTTTTTCAATCCGTTCCAATCGCAATCGCCCTCCGTTGGAACTCGCTGAAATCCACCAAGCACGGGCTGGTGACGTACGTTTTGCAATCGCTCGGGCGTTTTCAAGGCTCTCGCGATGCTGGCGAGGACGATTGCGTCGAGCCGAACGCTTCGATTTTAGAAGGCTCTGTTCATTGCGTCAAGAAATTTGCAGCAAAAGGCGGAAGGACGATTGTACATAAAAAAGTGCAGGAATCGGTCGATACGTCGTCGGCAGATGGATTTATCCACGAAGGGCACGAAGTTTTTCTTGTGTTTCTTCGTATCCTTAGTGGAGCCAATCGATGAAGTCACGATAGAATGCTCCGCGCGCACCGTTCGAGTGCAAAGAAAAGACGGACGCTAATGAGGTGCCCTCCGCGAGCAGAGGTTCGTCGGCGATCAGGTTCTCCGCAGCTTTGCCGAGCGGTAATGGGTGGAATCGTTTCTCGAAACGAGCTTGTCAAGGGAAAGCTTTCCGGCGAAAGAATATCTTGCCAGCGAAAGAAAAAGCAGCCGGGCGGCAGCCAGCGTCATCGCCGGGTCCACACAGGCCGGATGATCCTTAGACTCTGCCGAATTGACTGCGTAAGCCTTGCCGCATTTCGTGACTATGCGTGGCAAGATCGGGAAGAGTTTTGGGCTTTGCGCAAGGCGCCGGGGGTATGAGACGGTCCTACTTGGCAAGGCGTGATCTCTGGGCAAGGACGATCGAGCGATAAGTGCGGCCTGTCCCCGCTCGCCGGGCGCCATGGGCCGACGAACCGATTTCCTGTCAAATCCGTAAGTTCCTTGCCATAAGCATGTTACGGATTTGTGTCGGCGATTCGCGAACCTCTCCGCTTTTCCGCTTGACTTTTTATACGAGGCGTGTATTTATAGAAGTGGTGAGGGTGAAGGGTTGCCGGAGACCTCCAGCCTGAACAGGAGACGGAAGCATGTTACGAAAGGGTATGCGGTCCAATCCTGGCTGAGGGGCGTCCGACGGCGGCGTCGGGCGCCCGTGTCGAGGCGGTCGGTTTATCCATGAATTCCTCATGGTCTAACGACAGGAGGGCCTATCGAAAGCGATCTCGTCTTGACAGTGTTCCATTCAAGGCAAGACGCATCGCGACCACGAGGGGGTCTGCAAAATACGCCGGCTTAGGTCCGCGCAGTTTTTGGCCCGGCTGGGCCCCGCCGAAAAGTGGAGAGTTCGCGGCTGGGTGATCTGGGTCGAGGGTTTTAGGGACCGATAGGAACGCAGAGCTGCGCGGCCGGTCGCACAAACGTGCTGCCCGCATGTGGCACGCCCCGGCCCCTTGCGTCTTGCACTTCTAAAAATCGAAAGCGGAAAAGGAGCGAGAGGCGTCGGCCTCTCGCTCTTGTTTTTCATTGTGTCCACTCCGCCCGACTACCGCGGAGGTCTCGATCGGGTGGTCAAACTTCCAGCGACCAGGGGGCGCGATATGCCTTGGTCACCAGGGCGTCGGCTTCAGCGTCGTCGATGATCTGTTCTTTCTCGGCGTCCCAGCGGACCTTGCGTCCCACACGCCAGGCGATATTCATGAGGTGGCCGGGATTCGTCGCCAGGTGTCCCACCTTGACGTCGGCCGGTGGCGTCTGACGGCTCTTGATGCAGTCGACGAAGACGCGGGCGTGGGCTTGCAGGCTATCGAGGTGCACGTTCTGTTTGAAGGCGTTGGCCACGGTCACGTCGGGTGGAGCGTCTTGCTTGTCTTTCTCGGGTTCCCAGGAGATCGTGTAGCCGCTGCGGTCGATGATCAGCGAGCCTTTGGTGCCGTAGAAGCACTTGGCGTGCGAGCGTTGCTGGCGCCGCGCGGCCCCGCTGAATGTGTATTGCAGTAGGAATCCCTTTTTCGCCACCGGGGTGGGGGGATATTCACAGATGGCCACGAAGGAGTCGGGCCACTCGGTATTCGTCTGTTCGAAGGTGTAGAATCCGCCCATCGCCGCCGCGCTGCTTGGTGCCTGGGCCTGCAAAAACCAGTGCACGATCTGGTAATGATGCACGGCCCAATCGACCTGCCAGCCACCCCCGTAGTCGAAGAACCAATAGAAGTGGGCGAAGCGGTTGACGTTATAGGGGACCTTCGGCGAGGGACCCAGCCAGAAATCCCAATCCAGCTCGGCGGGCGGCTGGGAGTCGGGCGGCATTCCGAAGCCGGGATACAGGCAATCGAAGTCCCAAACGCGGACCTCGCTGATCTCGCCCAGTTGCCCAGATTGGATGACCTCGGCGGCCTCCTGGTAGTGCGGCCAACTTCGCTGCTGCGTGCCGATTTGCACCACGCGCTTGTACTTTTCCGCGGCGCGGACCGCTACCCGCCCTTCTCCGATGGACGTGCCCAGCGGTTTCTCGACATAGACGTCCTTGCCCGCCTGGCAGGCATGAATCGTTGGCAGGACGTGCCAATGATCGTTGGTGGCCACGATCACCGCGTCGATATCTTGATTGTCCAGCAACTTGCGATAGTCGGAATAGGCCAGGATGGCATCGCCGCCGAACTGCTTTCGGGCCTCAGCCAACCGCCCGGCATGGAGGTCGCAGACCGCGACGATGCGGGCATCCGGCAAGCGGCTATGAGCGGAGGCCACGGCTCGACCTTCGCCCCCGCAACCAATCAAGCCCACATTGACCGTTTCGTTGGCCCCCGCTGCAGGCGGCTCCGCCCGGAGAGTCGCTCTTGATCCCAACCAGGCCGCAGCAGTTCCGGCCGCGGCGGTCCCAAGGAATCCGCGTCGCGTCGTTTTGCCCATGTCGTGACTCCTGTTTGTCGAGGATGAAAGGCTCACAATCCGCGTCGATCCAATCGCCGCCCCAGCCAGTCGAGCGTGACGTCGAATCGCTGTTTGACGGCAGCTCGGGAAAGGGGCATACGCCTAGCAAACGTATTATAGCAAGGCCGTCTTGTGATTATTTCAAGAGGTGCTTTTCCAAGAGATTCGCTCATCCGCAGGGGAAGGAACTCTGGGAGTTGGTTTTGGTTTCGGAAGGGAGTTCGCCCTCATTGTTTACGGGAGAAGGCGGCAAGTCAAATCTTTTGTTGCCCGACGAATGGAAAACGGTCGGCAATCGGAAGGGGACGTGCAGGGCTGGCCGCTCCAAGCCTGCCGGTGCGATTGTTCGTCAGCCTAGCCCCTCGTGAATAAGGGCTGGGCCACCGTCGGCTATCCCCGCTGGGGGTGGCAAGGGCGGGAGTTTCTGGCGGTAGCCGTTCATGGGTGGGATAGCGAGGAAAACGCGGTGTTTGCACGAGCCGTCTGGCAAAAAGCCCTGCTCGTGGCCGCCGACCGCTCCAGGGAGATCACAAGATGTTGTGGTCGATGTGTCCCGACGCCCCGGATTTTCCGTGAACGGTTACTTCGGGCAGCTCGGCGACTTGTGGGCCGGAATGAGCATCCTTAAGATGGAAGTTGTCGGGTTCAGTGACGAAGCGTCTCCCTGATGCAGTGCGTCTTCTCCGTGGGAGAGGCGGGGGCGCGGTCGGCCCGGCTGGGAGGGCGAGTCATCCCGGAGGGATTGGGCGGTTCTTGGAAAGGGTTGTTTATGAGCCGAATGGTGTGCTGCGTTGCGCTGGTGAGTTTGTGTTTTGGGCCGTTGGTGGGGGCTGCGGAAGAGAGTCAGCCAAGTCACCCGGATAGCTCGACTTGGGCCGATCTGTTTGCCGCCGATCTCTCGAACGCCACGTTCCCCGAGGGGGTTTGGACGTTCCAGGATGGAGTCCTGACCGCCTCCGAGGATCAATGCATCTGGACCAAGAAAGAATACGCGAACTTTGTGCTTGACCTGGAGTTCAAGACGGAGCACGAAACCAACAGCGGCGTCATCGTTTGCTGTAGTGATCCTGCAAACTGGATCCCCAATTCGGTGGAGATCCAAATTGCCGACGATTACGCGGAGAAATGGGCGAACGCACCCGCCACCTGGCATTGCGGGGCGATATTCGGCCACCTGACGCCGAAGAAGTCGGCCGTCAAAAAGCCCGGCGAATGGAACCGCATGACGATCACTTGCCGCGGACCGATGATTACGGTCGTGCTCAACGGCGAATTGGTCACCGAAATGGACATGCGCAAGTGGACGTCGGCGAAGACCAACCCGGATGGCTCAGACATCCCCCCCTGGTTGAACCGTCCCAAGGCGGAGCTGGCGCAGAAGGGGCTGATCGGTTTGCAGGGGAAGCACGCCAATGCCCCGATCTATTTCCGCAACGTCAAGATCAAAGAACTGACGGATTCTGAAAAATAGGCCCCGCGACGCTCTAGCTCGAAACTGCTCGAGTTGGAGTAACCGTTCACGGCTGAGCTAGGACGGAAAAGATTTGCGAAAGAACGAGGATTTTTTAGCGGTTTTTTCCGTCTGGAATGGATCGTTATTTCGACGAGCGTTAGCGAGGAGAAATCCTAACCTCTGTCGATAAGATTTCTCGCTTTGCTCGAAATGACAGCAGCGCGACTGGTCCTGCAGTGAGGAGAACCCCTGCCAAAGGCTTCGCAAGATTTCTCGTTTCGCAAGATTTGTCGCTTCGCTCGAAATGACAAAAGGACGAGCCGTTTTGCAGTCAGGAGAACCCCTGTAAACGGCTGCAAGTTGGAGCCTGTGCACGTTTTTGAAAACCGTGCCGGCAGGTTGGATGTCCGTCATCCGAGAGCCGTATGGCGTTCGAGGAGGGAAAGAAGCACGTCCCGGGGCGTCCGTGACTGGATCCGACCGTCCTAGAGGGGTATCCGACTTGGCCATACAATAAACAATTCGGGGTGCCGCCGCCGGGCGGTGCGAGATTTGCCGTTCCGCCGGGGTTTGGTGGGTTTGCTCGCGAGGGTCGTCCGTCCGCGAGCAGGCCCCCGCCCTAGTGGCGATACATGGTGTTCGCGAGTGAGTCACGAAAAATGAGCGACCAGGTTCACGCCTCGCCTGAGGATTCGGTCACGAATCAGCCGCAGCCCGTCTCGGAGCGGGAAAACGGGGAAAATACGGCGGTCGGGGGCCAGCCGTCCGGTTCGGAAGATCGGGCGAGGGAAATCGGCGACGCGCAGGCCGAGGAGAAAAACGGCAATGCGGCAGATCGCCCGGCCAAGCGGAAGATATTGATTGGGTCGCAGCGTGATCCCGCGGCGTATCGCACTGGCCCGGGCAAAGCGCTGACGCCCGGCAAGCGGAGGCCGCTGGCGCCGGTCTCCAATTCGAGTGGGGAAAAGGCGCCAGGTTCGGTGGCAGGTTCGGGGCAGGCGGGCGACCAGCCCGCGGCCTCGGTCGCGCCGGATGTATCTTCTTCGGCCGATGGTGATTTGCGAGAGTCCGTCCCGGCTGCTGCACGGGATGCCGCGAGGGATGTGGCGTGGGTTGCCGCGTCGGACGCCCCACGGGATGCGGCGCCGGATGACGCCCCGGAGCTAGCGCGGGATGTGGGGCTTCTGGCCGCGGGAGCAGAGCAGGACGATCAGGATGAGGGCGACGAAGAACAGGCCCGACTGAGTGCCGAGATCGAACGCCTCAAGGCCGAGGTCCAGGAGGCGGCGGGCGAGTTTGGGGTGCCAGACGCCCCCACGGTGGCCCTCAAGCGGCAGGCCTTGCCGCCCGACCTGGAACGCGAGTTGGAGGAGGCCCTGGGCGATGCCTCCCTCGAATCGTTGATCGACGAGACGACCGAGAAGGTGACCCTGGGGCGATTGGAGGCGGATTCGCGGCATCTGGGCAGGATTCTCGCCGTGCATCGCGAAAACGTGTTCGTGGAACTCGGTTCGCGTGAGCAAGGCGTGATCCCCATCAAGGCCTTTCGGGAGCCGCCACAGGTTGGGGAGCCGGTGGAGGTCCGCGTGGTCCGCTATGTCCTCGAGGAGGGGCTGTACGAGCTGACGTTGCCAGCGGCCGCGGCCGACGTGGGCGATTGGGCCGACTTGTCGCAAGGGATGCTCGTCGAGGCCAAGGTCACGGCGGCCAATTCCGGCGGCTTGGAAGTTCAGGTCAACCGCCTGCGGGGCTTCATCCCCATCAGTCAGATCGACCTATTTCGGGTAGAAAAACCCGAGGACTATGTGGGGCAATCCTTCACCTGCCTGGTGATCGAAGTCAACCCGCAGCGGAAGAATCTGGTGCTCAGCCGGCGCGCCGTGCTGGAACGCGAGCGAGAACAGGCGCAGAAGGCCTTGTGGGACTCGCTCGCCCCCGGCCAGATCCGCGATGGCGTGATCCGCAAGTTGATGGACTTCGGCGCATTCGTGGACATCGGCGGCGTGGAGGGCTTGCTGCACGTCAGCCAGATGGCCTGGGGCCGGGTGAAGCACCCCAGCGAGCTATTTCGGGAAGGGCAGAGCATCAAGGTCCGCATCGACAAGCTGGATCGCGAGGCCCGCAAAATCAGCCTGGCGTACCGCGATCTGGCCTACAACCCCTGGGATGAGGCCGACAAGAAATATCTTTCCGGCAGCATTTGGAAGGGGACGGTCACGCGGCTCATGGATTTTGGGGCCTTCGTGGAGCTGGAGCCGGGTGTGGAAGGGCTGGTCCACATCTCCGAGCTTTCCCTGAAGCGCGTCCATCGCGTCAAGGATGTGGTCCAAGAGGGCGACAGCGTGGACGTGATGGTTCTGTCGTTCGATCCGGAGACGCGGCGGATCGGGCTGTCGATCAAGGCGGTGCTGCAAAAGCAGGAGGCGGAGGCCGCGGCCCAGGAACCGCCGCAGTCGGGCGAGGGTGCCTCGCCGGAGTCCGAGCCGCCTCAACCCGTGAAGCCGCGCAAACCCCTTGGGCCGCTGAAGGGCGGCCTGGGTTCGTCGAGCGGCGGTACGAAATTCGGCCTCAAGTGGTAAGCTCGGGTTGTGCCCGCAAGGGGGAGATGAGGGCGTGTGCCCGGTGGACGCCGCGACCGCCAGGGATGGCAGTCTGCCGGAACACAGTCGTAATTCCGGCCATCATGCCGGCACGCCGATATTTGCCCGCAAGCGCATCATGTAGATAGCGGTCGAGATGCTGCCGCCGCACGGTTGGCAGGCGGGGTCTTGGCCCGAAGCTCGATCCCCTGTGTTTGTCCCGTTGTACCGAAGGGTATGTCGCCAGCCATGAGCGAGACCTTTTCGACTGCCGGTTCTCCGCCGCGTGCTTCGCTTCCGCGTTGGCTGAAACGCAATATCCCGAAGGGTGATGCCAGCCGGTTTACCGCAAGATTGATCGACGAATTGTCCCTGGTGACGGTGTGCGAGGAGGCGAAGTGTCCCAATCGCATGGAGTGCTACTCGCACCGCACGGCGACGTTCATGATTTTGGGTGACGTGTGCACGCGTCGCTGCGGGTTTTGCAGCGTGGCCAAGGGGAAGACCCGGCCGCCCGATCCGGATGAGCCGCGCCGGGTGGCGGAGGCGGCGTGGCGACTCGGGCTGCGGCACGTGGTCATCACATGCGTGACGCGGGACGATCTGCCGGATGGAGGCGCCGAGCAATTCGTGCGGACGATCGCGGCCGTTCGCCAACGGTGCGGCGCGACGGTGGAGGTTTTGCCGTCGGATTTTGCGGGCAATGGCGCGGCCGTGGACCGGGTCGTGGATGCCGCCCCCGAGGTCTACAATCATAACACCGAGACCGTGCCGCGATTATATCGGGCGGTCCGGGGGAGGAAGGCCGACTACCGCTGGACGCTGGAGATGTTCCGCCGGATCAAGCGGCGCAACCCGGCTATGCGGACCAAAAGCGGCCTGATGCTCGGTCTCGGCGAGACCCGGGGCGAATTGCTGGACACGTTCGCCGATCTTCTCGAAGCCGGGGTGGAGATGCTGACGTTGGGGCAGTACCTGCAACCGTCGCCGGAGTGCCTGCCCGTCGCCTGCTTTGTGACGCCCCAGGAATTCGACGAGCTGGGGCGCCTGGCCCGCACGATGGGCTTTCGTCGCGTCGCCAGTGGCCCGTTCGTCCGCTCCAGTTACCACGCGCGGGACATGGTGGCCCCGTTCAACGACGCAGCGGAAGGGATGGGCGAAGTGACAGTCGCGGTGCCCCAGCCATCGAGCTGCCCCACGACGTAGTCTTTGCCGCAAGGGACAAGCCGCACCCGCCGGGTGGCTGTTTCGCGGACGAGGCGGTCCTCGCGAGAGGCCCAAGCCCTGCGATAAGTCAAAGGCCGGTAAGAGGTCAGAAGCCTGCGAGAGGTCAAAGAGCTGTGGGATGCCAAAGACCCGTGAGATGCAAATGGCCCATGACATGGGAACGTCGCATGGGGCGGCCGGGGCGGGGACGGGGGTGGTCTCGGGTAGCGGTGTGGGATGTGCGGCCTGGCGGAAGGCTGGCCTGCCGCCGCTAGGCGAGCGTTGACCGTCGCGTTTCGGAATCGTCGCCGCGGCGCCATTGCACGCCGCACAGGAAAGGAGTTTTGGGCCGATCCATGTTGCTTTTTTTCTCGGCCGGCGAACCGAGCGGCGATCAGCATGCGGCGAGCTTGCTCCGCGAGATCCGACTGTTGGACGCGACGGTCCAGGCGGTGGGGTTTGGCGGTCCCCGACTCCGCGCCGCCGGTTGCGAGCTGTTCGAGGACCTCACGCAGCACGCGGTGATGTGGTTTCGTCGGGCAGGTGGGGCCGTGCTGCACTTCCGACGGCTCTACTTGCAGGCCGACGCCTTCTTTCACGATCACCGCCCCGATGCCGTCGTGCTGATCGATTTTCCAGGCTTCCACTGGTGGCTGGCCAGCGCGGCCAAGCGGAATGGGGTGCCGGTGTTCTACTATGTCCCGCCGCAGATCTGGGCCTGGGCGCGAGGTCGGGTCAAAAAGATGCGACGCCTGATCGATCACACCTTCGCCTGCTTGCCATTCGAGGCGGAATGGTTCGCCCGGCACGGTTGCCCCACGACCTACGTGGGCCATCCCAGCTTCGACGAACTGGCAGGTCACAGTTACGACGAGGCGTTCCTTGGCGGGATGGAGGGCGGGCCGCTGCTGGTCGTCCTGCCCGGCTCGCGGGATCAGGAAGTGTTGGCCAATGCGAGGGCGCTGTACCGGGCGGTGGAGCGAGTCCGCGCGGCGGTGCCCAACCTCCGCGTCGCCGTGGCTGCCTTTCGGGAACAGCACATAGAGCGGTTCGTGGCGCGGGCAACGGGTGGAGCCGCCCCTGCTTCAGACTCGGCTTCAGACTCGGCGGAATGGACCGCTCCAGGCTTGGAGGCCTTGCCCGGCTGGCGATTCTACGTCGGCCGGACCCCCGAATTGATCCGCGCGGCGACGTGCTGTCTGGCGGTGTCCGGGTCGGTCTCCCTGGAGCTGCTCTATCAGCAGAAGCCCAGCGTGATCGTGTATCAAATCAACCCCTTCGCGTTTTGGGTTCAGAACCGCTTTCGCCGCGTGAAGTATATCACCCTGGTCAATTTGCTTGCGGATAGCGGCCTGGACGCCGCCGATTTGTGGTTGTACGATCCGCGTGCGCCGGGTGCCGAGCGGGCCTTGTTTCCCGAGTATTTGACCTATCGGGACCGCAGTGCCGATATCGCCGCGCACCTGATCGGCTGGTTACAGGACCCGGCCGCCCGCGAGCGGCTGGTGCAGCGATTGGCGGGTCTGAAACACCAACTGGCGTGGGAAGGGGCCTCTCGCCGGGCCGCCTTGGCCGTCTGCCAGGCCGTTTACGACCGCCGGCGTGGTGCCTCGGTGGGAGGACGGACGGAAACGACGATGCCCGGAGCGGAGCCTACGCGACCGACCAACCCCGCTCCACCGGCAAACATGGGTCAGCCCCGCGTCGGTGGGCTAGCCTTTTTCACGCCCGGCGCGGCGACAGCAGGTTGGAGGTAAGACATGCTTGGCGGGGGAGAGGGCGGCACGCCCTACGATCTGAATTTCGTAATCTTCAACATCCCCGTTCGCGTGCACCCCTTTTTTTGGCTCGCCATCGCCATTTTGGGGGCGGGAAGCCGCGATCTGTTCGGGGTGGTGAGCTGGATCGTGGCCGCCTTCGTGGGCGTGCTGCTGCATGAGTTGGGCCACGCCCTCACCATGCAATCGTTCGGCTTTTATCCCAGCATCACGCTGTATGGGCTGGGGGGATACACGGATTACGGCATCCTCCGCAATCCCTACGCCGGACGCCCTTCGCCCGGGGCAAAGATCATGATTCTGGCGGCCGGGCCAGGCAGCGGTTTTGTCGCCGCTGCCGCTCTGACGGCCCTGTTGATGATCCTCCGATTCGATCCGATAGTTTACGTGGGACTGCCCATCGGCGTGATGGTTGTGCTGACGAAGATCGTGATCAGCCCGTGGATCACCATGTTCCTCAACGACTTGCTTTTCGTGCTCATCGCATGGGGGATATTGAATTTGATCCCGGTGTTACCGCTGGACGGCGGCCAAATCGCACGGGAACTGCTGGGCTGGAGAAATCCCGCCTTGGGGGCATACCGCGCGGCAGCCCTATCCTTCGTGATCGGCGGGGCCGTGGCAGCCTCCTGCATCTTTTCCGGCAATTGGTTCCTTGCGATCCTGTTCGGCTACTTGGCGTACACGAACTATACGGGGCTGACGGTGCGATGGTAGCGCGCGAGCGGCCAGCGACCGCGGCAAGCTCAACCAGGCCCCGACCTTGCAACCGCAAATGGACGGCGGCAGAACGGCCTAGTACTACAGCGAAGGATTGGTTGCTTGGCTCAACATCTTGTGGTGGCGCATAACGCCTCGCAAGATACCCGCGGCGCGTCATGCAAACAGGTGGATATTGCGTTGTAGCACGAGGCTCCCCCGCCTCCGTCGCCCGCCCGAGGGCTGACAAAGATACGTGCATTGGGCGGGACACGGTGCGGAACCGGGCTAGGCGTGCCAGTCTGTAACGATTGCGCAGTCTGGGGCAAGTATTCGTCCGGGAAATCGGCTGCGTCACGCGGGTTTGATCGAATCCGGCGTTGGGCGATTGGTGCCTTGTGTTATATTGAAGAAGAAGTTTCGTTCCCGTTTTTGGGACTTGCTGGCGGGCAGCGACGAAGTATCCGAGGGGCCCACAATACGATTGGAATCCGATCCGGTGCCCGGCAGACGCTCGCTTAGCGTAAGCCTTGCCGGGGAGGATCGTTGTGACTGCCGAGAGTGGTCTCGGCGACGGCGGCAGTCGCGAGGCGTCGTTTGCCCGGCACGCCGTCGAAGTTGTGCCGGAGGTTTTTATCACAGAAAGGGAGTCAACCGTGTCGGACGAAACCAATCTCGATCCATCTCAAGCCAAGGACCAAGTCACGCCCCCCGAACCGAAGCAAGAGTCGGCGGCAGGGGAAGCCCAGCGGCAGCAGCCCGCCGCACAGCGCGTGGCCTTGCAAATCGACGACAGCAAGGTGAACGCCTTGTACGCGAATTTCTGCCGGGTCACGGGTACGCCGGAAGAGCTGATCATCGACTTCGGGTTGAATCCGCAGCCAATCGGCGTGCCCAGTCAACCGATCGTCATCAACGAGCGGATTGTGATGAACTATTACACCGCCAAGCGGATGCTGCACGCCCTGCAATTGACGCTCCAGCGGCATGAGGCCACATTTGGCGTGCTGGAGACGGACATCCAGAAGCGGGTACGCATGATGCCCAACCAGCCCCGCCCGCAGGGCTGATGACCCGTTCCCGTCGGCCGGCGCCCGAGGCGGCTAGCAACATCCCCCTCGTGGCGCCGCCACCTCGGGCTGACGCCCGAGGCTCCTG
>DYLS01000042.1:19373-39570 GCA_020721965.1 Blastopirellula marina
CCACCTCGGGCTGACGCCCGAGGCTCCTGCGCCCTCATGCCGCCGGCGCAAGGCGGCGGTGAACATTTGCTGCGCTACGGGCGATGAGCCAGGATCACCGAGTTCATGGCCTCGGAGCGGAGCCGAAGGAACGGTTCGCGAAAACCGGCGGCTTCCAGGTCTTCCTGGTACTCTTGCAGCGTGTACGTGTTGCCCTTGGGCGTGTTGGCCAGCATGTTGACGGCGAATAGAGCGCCTTCAAAGGGTGAAGTCCGCGAAGGCTCCAAGACCACGTCGCGAATGGCGATCCGTCCACCGGGCGAGAGGGCCTGGAAGACCTTGCGGAACAATGCCCGATTCTGCTCCCGCGAGTTTTGATGAGCGATTGCGGAGACCCAGGCGAAATCGGCCCCCGGCGGGAGGGAGTCCACATAGAAGTTTCCGCTGACGAAACGGATGCGGTCGTGCAAGCCGTTTTGTCGGGCGAGCCGCTCCGCCTCGGCCAGGGCGTGGGGGAGATCGAAGTAGATGGCTTGGGATTGCGGGAAGGCACGGAGGAAGGCAAAGTTCCAGGTCCCCGGTCCCCCGCCGACATCCAGCAGCGTCCGCATGTCCAGCGGCTGCAATTCGGCAATCAACGTGTCCGCCACGTCGCGTGAAGCGGTGTCCATGGCCAGGATGAAGTCTTTCAAGTCGGATGCCGGGCCGCGAAAGCCGGCGGTTTTGGGGGCCGGGATGCCCGAATTCACCGTCCACGCCAGTTGTACCCAGGCCCGCATCACGTTCATGCGGTGGCGGATCATGGGGGCCGAGGTGACCGGCGATTCATCGGACAGGCACGCTCGCACGGAGTCCGCCAGCCGATAGCGATCGCGCTCCTTGCTGAGGACTTGAATTGCCGCCAAGGCATCCAGGAGGATCGTCAGGCCGCGAAGATCGCTTTCGATACGCTGGGCCAGCTCCACGGCCGTGCTCCCCTCCGGCGCGATGGCGTCGAACAACCCTAACTCCGCTGCTGCCCCCAGAATACAGGCCTGCCGAAATCCATCGCTCAAACTCATCAGCCAGGCCTTGGTCTCCAAAACGTCCATCACAATGGCATCTCCGTATCGTTTGGTGGGTACCGCGCAACTTTCCCAATACTAGGGCTGGGCGCGTCTTCGCGGCAACAGCGCCGGTGAACAAAATCTTAACTGGACTCTTGCAAATTGCTTGATCCCGATCTGAGAGAGCGTGGCAAACAGGAGAACTGGGTAAGTGAGTGAACTAAGGAAAGCCGTTTTGGTGGGGAACTGTCTTCGCCCTACCATCTCCCGAGGGAATTGGGCCGCGTGTCAACCAAAGTTGCAAAAGTCCAGTCCCAAGAATGCCGAGGCGTTCGGGCCGCGCTCAGAAATCCAAATCGCCTGCTGCCCCCAAGTGACTAAGACGTTAAGCCGTATGGGGGTATTGTCCGTCGCACCCCTGTGCGCCGTTGGAAGGCCGTGCTGTGTGCCGGTCTTTTGGGAGCCGGACTTGAACCTAGCTCTTTTGCCGGGCCGCATCCTGAATCCGGCGGATCATGGCCGTCAAACCGTTTCGGCGATTGTAACTGAGGTGCTTTTCCAATTGTAAGCGCTGGAAAAGGCAGCGGATGTCGCAAGAGAGGACTTCTGCCGGGGTGCGGCCATTGTAAATGCGTAGAATAATCGCCAGCAATCCCCGCACCATCGGCGAATCGCTGTCAGCCACGACGTGTATGCGAGGCGGCTCTCCATCGCTCCACGAAAAGGCCATCCACACGGTGCTCAAGCAGCCGTGGACGCGATGCTCGTCGTCCTTGCAAGCCTCGGGCAATGGTTCCAGGGTGTCGCCAAGCTCCAGGAGGATCTGATAGCGCTCCTCCCACTCGTCCACATCGGCAAACTCCGCCTCGATGGCCTGCATGGCACGGTCCAGCTCACAAGTGGCCTCACTGGGGCAGCACCAGGCCTCCTGGGTCGATTCGGCCGAATGAGAGCGTGCGGATGTTGCTGGCTTAAGCATGGCAGTAATGGAGGAACGACCGGGTCAAAGGGTTAAAGATTCGCGGTAAAAGCAAGGTAATGTCAAGGTAATGTAGAGGTAAAGGCAAAGTGATGTCAAAGTAATGTCAAGAAACAAGTTGCAATTCAGCGCAAGCGGAAATATCTCCGGCCGAGCCGTGCTCTGCGGGGCTGCTCGCGCTCGAGGCGGCCTTCGGGCTGCTATGCCCTGACTACATTGTATCCACTCCGGCGGTGGGCAACAACCGATATTTTTGCTTTCTAAATTGCTATAATTGAGCGATATCCTCTGGCAGGCCATTGCCTGTTAAGGGGGAATACCTTCCCTCCGAATGCGTGATGTTGCGCGTATTGCTAGAATTCATCCCCCATTTAATACTACGTAAAATGGCGTCACCAGGTTTCGAATTACCGCAATATCATAATTATTGCTTGTCCGATCGCGTCTTGGGAGCGGTTGCAGCGACTTGTCGATACCGTCTTCTCATGCGCGAGTGATCGCGTAAACCCCAACCCGGACGCGGAATCCGTTTGCCTTATCCATGCCATTGATTTGACAAATTGCGAGAATTAGACAGACTTACATGGAGAATCAATTCTTATCTTACTTGGAGAATCGACTGGTTCAGGGAACTGACATCACTTAGCGAACCGGTAGGGAACCGACTTACTTGGGGAGTTGGCCGGCGGGAAACGCCCGGCGCCAGGGATTGGCGGTCAAACAGGCCATTGTGGCCACGTTGGGGTTGCCCGACGGGCCGTGTTCGTGGAACAGGCGATCCATTCTTCGCCGAAACCAGCGAAACGAGCTGGGGAGCGGGGGGCGTGGCGACTTCACCGCCGCGCGGGGCGGACTTTCTTGGGAGATGCGAGTCATGAGCCAAACGCACACAACTGATGAACAGGTCTTTGCCCTCTTTCGCCGGGAGCTTTCGACGGCTATTGTGGGCGAGGTGCTGGATCAATTCGGACTCGGCTCACAGTTCCTCCCCATTGCCATTCGCCCATTGGAACCACGCATGACGCTGGTCGGCCGGGCCATGCCGGTCTTGTTTGCCGACTGCTTTGAAACGTTCTCTCCCAGCGGTCTGAATCCCGTCTTCGCCAAGCCCTTCGGATTGATGCTGGAGGCCTTGGATGATCTGCGGCCGGGAGAGGTGTTTTTGGCTACGGGCGGGCGCAATCACCTGGCCATGTGGAGCGAATTGATGACGCTGCGGGCGCAACGATTGCAGGCGGCGGGGGCCTTGGTGGACGGGTGCGTCCGCGACACCGCCGCCCTCCTCCGCATGAACTTCCCTATCTTCTGCCGCGGATCATTTGCCCAGGACCAGCGCATCCGGGGAAAGGTGGTGGACTTTCGTGCCACCGTCGAGGTCGGCACCGTCCGCGTCCGGCCCGGCGACCTGGTCTTCGGTAACCACGAGGGTGTCTGCATCATCCCGGGCGGGGCGGAAAATGACGTGGCCCACGCCGCGCTGGAGCGGGCCAAGCGACGCCCCGACGTCCGCCGCGAATTGGAACAGGGGACCTCCGCCGTCGAGGTGTTCGCCAAATTCAATACCATCTGACCGCGGCTGCGCGATGGAGGCCAGTCGGCCAATTCCAGCCGCCGGGAGTCGCAAATCGGCTTTCCCGGCCAAATGCCTCGGCCCACCATGCCCACCCATCCAAGCGGCTTATTTTTTGGGGAGGCCCTCTTTGGGAGGCTTTCACGGAAAACCGGAAGCTCGCGGGTTCCTGGAATCGAGCGTGATGAACGGGGTAACCCCCCCGCAGATAGAAGACGTACCCGACTGTCTGGTTGATGCCGCCAATCAGATGGGGGCCGGAGACGAAAGACGCAATCGGGGTATAATACTAGATCGGTCCTGTTGGCGGGCGGTCGGGCTACACCCGGGCCGCGCCGTGAACACCTTCTCCGCGAGAGGTTTTCATGCGAGAGGTTTTCACGCCACGGTGCAAACAGTGCAAAGTCCGCTTGTTTGCAGGGTGTGATCAGCATGCGTTGCGAGGGTTATGTCCCATCACCGCAAGATGTTGAGCCAAGCAAACAACACTGCACTGTAGTATTAGGGATACGGCCCGGTAGGTCGCCAGATCGCGCCATCCGGTTTTTTGTGAATTGATGTTTCCTTGAGGTGCAATGGTACATGCCGCTTTACGAGATTGAGACCGAGTGCCATATCTTGATCACCTGGGCAGAAGGCGAGGATGACGCGCGCCGGGTCGTCGAGGGGAGTTACCCCCGGGAGAAGATCCTGCGCCTAGCCAAGCGTCCCCGCAATACCTGGGTGATCTCCAAGGCCGCCCTTGGATTGGGGATTGGCGAGAGGACTGACCCCTGCAATGTGGCTCGGGATTGCCTGGCTCGCGCTGCCGGCGATAAAGTCCACGCGATTCGTTTGTATATGCAAGAGACGGGCGTGGACTTGGAACGGGCGAAAAAGATCATCGAGTCCAACATGGTGATGGGCTGGTAGGAAGCCGGAGTAGCTCGCCGACCGTCTCCCTCCCGTTGCTTGTCAGACCGGCGCAAGCAAGCCCGGCTCCGCGGTTCGCTATGGTAAGGATCCGCTTCCGCCTGTTTTGTTTGCGGCAGGCGGCGGTCCCTTGGAATCTAGCCGCGTGTCTCGATCTTTGAGCGAGGTCTTGAATCGTCCTCGGTTAGCGAGAGGACGGCCCCTGTACTACAGCGGAAGGTCCGCACGATTGCGTGACGTGCCCAGCAAATGTTGCGAGGCCTTGTGTCCCATCCCCATAAGATTTCTATCCCCATAAGATTTCCATTGACATAAAGTGCCCCATGAACAGATGTTGATCTAAGCAGACAAGCCTGCGCTGTCGTACTAGCCGCGAGATTCTTTCCGTTTCCGATTCGGGATTTGTCGAAGCCCTTCATTCCGCTCGGCGGTGCACATCGATGTCCTGGCAACGCGTGCTTCCCATTGTTTTGCTGATCGGGTCGAACATTTTCATGACTTACGCATGGTACGGACATTTGAAGGACCTCAAGCACGCGCCGATCTACCTGGCAATCCTCCTCAGTTGGGGAGTTGCATTCTTCGAGTATTGCTTGCAGGTTCCGGCAAATCGCATCGGTAGCAGCGTGTACTCGCTGTACCAACTCAAAGTGATCCAAGAGATCATCACGATGAGCATCTTTGCTGTTTTCGCGGTGACCTACATGCGGCAAAGTTTTAGCTGGGATTTTGTGGCGGCCGCCATTTCACTGACGGCCGCGGCCTTCTTCGTTTTTCGGGGCATTTCTGGTGGTTGAACGGGTGATGGAGCGTGTGCTGGTGGCCGACACCGGGCTTCTGCCCGCGGTCAGGCCCTAGCCTCGCGGGCCGCCGTGGCGTAGCATGTAAGGTTGCGTCGGACAGTTGGACCATAGCATGGCAAGCGGCGGGGGGCCGGTGCATAGCCCGTTAGCCCGGACCCGGACGCGAAGGCAGTTTTTCCTTCAACGCCCGTTTCTTGCTCCAAGGAGAACAGTCGATCATGGCGAACTTGGATGAGATGTATGATGCGGCAATCGCGATTCAGCAAAAGGGCGATTTGGAGGGCGCCATCGCCAAGCTCCACGAGATTTTGGAGCAAGACGGGAATTGGCCGCTGGCGCACGCGGCGTTGAGCGTTTTCTACAGCAAGCTGGGAGAGCATGAGAAGGCCGTCGCCCACGCCCAAAAGGTCTGCGAGCTGGAGCCGGACGACCCCTTCAGCTTCATTTCGTTGAGTCTGGTTTGCCAAAAAGCGGGGATGATTCCCGAGGCGGAACAAGCCATGTGGCAGGCCCGGCAGGCCCAGGTGGCTGCCCTGCAAAGGCGATCGCAGGGCTAATGTGGTTATCATCTATCGCTTGCCATCGATCGGTTGGTACGATCCGGTAGAGCGATCTATTCTGCGGAAGGGCCGACGTTGTTTGGAATCGGGCGAGGTCCCCACGTCCCCTCTTCGAATCGATGGTCGGACGGACGAGTCGCCGGTTGGAACAGGGGCAGGGTGTGGGGCTGGTGCCCTCCGCATGTTCCGCCCGTCCAGTGAGCCGCGGTGGTGGGGGCTTGCCGCTGCACTCCCTTTCATGGTTCTTCCTATTGCACCAGCGCAGGGTTGTTTACGACGCACGGCTGTTTGCTTCGCTCAACATCTTGTGGTAATAGGACTAGGACGAAGTGCCTTGCAATATATGCTGGGCACATCATGGAATCAGGCGGACGTTGTGCTGTAGCGCTAGGCGGGCAAATTTTCGTAGATTTGCCCGATGTAGAAGGACGCCAGGCGGAAGATCAAAAAGACCATCACGCCCACGATCAGGGCCACGACCAGTCCCGCCCCCACCAGGCTCAGCGCCTTCATGGCCGAGGCCGCGCGCCGCGTGTATTCGCGGGACAGATTCTCCAGCGCCGTGTCCAACTTTCCGCTATCCTCGCCCGACTGCAAGGCATCCAGCCATTCGTCTGGGAAGAATCGCGTCTCGGCGAAGGTGTGATGCAGGGAGTGACCGCTTTGCAGCGATTGCCGGACCCGCGGGCGAAGTTCGTCGAAGGCGGCGTTGTCGGCGGTTTGCAGGGCCATATCGACCGCCGCCAGGACCTCCATCCCGCCGCGCAACGTGGTGTACATGGCCCAGGTCATCCGCGCCAGCGCCAGGGTGTGGACAATGCGTCCCAGGACCGGTATTTGCAAGATCAGGCGTTGGAGGGGCCGCACCGCCAACCACCCTTGCCGCCAACCGTAGGCGGTCCAAGCGACTGCCGCCACGATCGCGGCCACGCAAATCACGTAGATTGCCAAGCCGGTGTTGCCTACCAATCCAAACCCCAGGGGATCCACGGTCTTGCCGGCCATGCCGCTGATGACGCCCATGATCCAGATCAGAAATCCGATCACCCCCACGGCCAGGACTAGCTCCGTGAGGGGCCAGGCCAACAGTTTCCAGAACAAGGCCCGTCGGGACCGCTCTTCCTCGTAGTACTCGGCGAGTAGCCGCAGGGCCTCGGGAAGGTCGCCTGTCGCCTCTCCGACCTTCAACATGCGGAGGAACAGCGGCGGAAAGTAATTCCCGCTGATGGATAAGGCATCGCTCAGGCTTTGGCCTTGGTTGATCCCCTGGGAAATCTCCCGCAGGACACTCCGCCCCCAGGGCGAAGAGACCCGCTCCAGTTCCCGTTTCCAAATCGTGCGGATGTCGATCCCCGCCTCGATCTGCATGGCCAGACGGCGGCACAATTCGATCAACTCGCCTTTGCGGATTCGCGATTCCGGTAGCATGGGAAACCTCCAGCAGATAGCTTACCCTGAGGCTGCGGGCACCGCTAGCTTGCGTTGGCACCCGCCCTGCTGGGCGGGGTTCCACGCCTTCGAGTCTCCGGCGTAGTCCGGTCGTCTGCCCCAGCACTGTATGTTCCCTCGCGGGCAACGCGCCGCGGGAGTAGTCCGGTAGTGAATTCCGGTAGTGAATTCGGTGCGCAGGGACGCTTTCGCTAGCTCAACATCTGGCGATTCTACCCCGGGTGTCCGCCCGGCACTCGCGCTGAACGCACTGTTCCAGGGTTCGGGGGCATCCGCGGAGGGCCGAATCCCGCACCCCGGATGACCCGGATCATGGCTTGCCGTGCCCCTGTTCAGTAATCGCGCATTTTTCTTGACGCGGGATCTAACGGGATCTAAAATGCCGTTGTCAACGGGCGATATTAGGAGTGGGTCTATTCCTGCCCTCCGGTCAATGATATGCACGGGGACGCCTATCCTCTTCCGTGTTTTCTTGGGGGTCGGCATCGAGGCCGCGCAGGCCCATCACCTTTTGCGGTGTCGCGTGCCCCGCAGGCGGGGCTACGAATCGAGTTGATTGCGGCTTGTTCCAACTTGTTCTACCCTGTGGTCGTCAGTCGTTTTCCGTAGCGGTTCTGTGCTTTTCTGATTGGAGGTGCGTCATGAAGCAACGTTCCACGTCGGCAAGGCGGGGAGGCTTTACCCTCGTCGAACTATTGGTGGTGATTGCCATCATCGGCATTTTGATCGCCCTGCTCCTTCCAGCGGTGCAGGCGGCACGTGAGGCCGCGCGGCGGTCGCAGTGTACGAACAATCTCAAACAGATTGGACTGGCTCTTCAGAACTACCACGACACCTACAAGAGCTTTCCGCCGGGCGTCATTTGGGGGATGGGCTGCATGGGCGCCGCGGCGCCGGGGGGCGGCGGCCAGGATATGTGCCCCGGCACGACTGTGCCCCTTGCCCATCACCACACTTGGAATGCGATGATCCTGCCGTTCATCGAACAGAAGCCGTTGTACGACGAGATCAACTTCAAGGCCCCTGCCTGGAACGGCCCAGACCTCCAAGGTCGCAGCCCGCAGGCCTTCGTCAGCACGCCAGTCCCCGCCTTCCGCTGCCCGTCGGACGGGAATTTCCGCCATCCCTCCGAGTCGAACAACATCGCGATTACCAATTACCCCGGGTCGGAGGGCTATCATTGGCACGCGGGAACTTGCTGCGCCGGCAATTGGGGCCCCTGGAATACCGTGCCCGACCCGATCACGCAGACGTGCACGATCCATGGGCTGTTCACGCAGACCAGGACCGCTAACATGGCCCAGGTGACGGACGGCACCTCCAACACCATTGCTTGCTCCGAGAAGGATTCGGTGGGCCACTACGGGGGTCCCATCCGGACCAGTGGGACGGGCAAGCGTCGCAATATAGGTGATGCCATCGCCTGCTCGGCCTTCATCGGGACGGCCGTTGGAGGCTGGGGCGGCAATGAGACGGGCCAGCGTGTGCAAAACGTGGACGGCGGCAGCAAAAGCCCTTGGCAGTGGTTCCGCTGGAACCCCGGCACCTACATGCCCACCTACATCGCGGCTTGGGGGCCAAATGCCGAGTGGCCAAGCCCCTCCAGCTATCACCCCGGCGGCGTGAATGCCGTTCTGGTGGATGGCAGCGTCAAGTTCATCCGCGACAACATCGCCTGGGGGACCTGGTTCCGTATTAATTCCATCGCCGACGGTCTGACGGTGCAAAACGCGTTCTAAGACCGGCGCGACAACCAACGTCCGCAAAAGTCTTTGGTAAAGCACGGGGAACGGGGACGATCCGGGCGTTCCGTTCCCCTGATTCCTTTCCCTGTCAAGGAGTAGCCGTTGATGAAAAGACTGATTTTCTGTGTGGCTATCTTGGCTGTCCTTGCGCTTACCACGTGGGGCTGCGGCAAGCGGCCCGAGGACAACCCCGAGTTCAATCCCGAAACCGCTAAGGAACCGGCGAAGATCGCCAACCCCGCCGAATTGATGAAGCCGATGGGCGCTCCCGGCGGCATGGGACCAGGCGCGCCGGGCGGGATGGGCGGACCTCCAGGACCGCCTCCGGCAACGAACCGGTAACCCTCCTCTCACGGAAACGCACCGGCTGCGTTTCGCCTGTCGCATACGACTTGCCCGCGCTAGCTCCTGCTGGCGCGGGCGGTTTTGCGCAGGCAAGGGAGGGGAACGATCCTGCTTTGAATTTGTCGGCTCGGGGGGACGCAAACGCGGGGGGCGTGATCGCCCGGCATCCAGGGCTGATGTGCGTCCAGGGTGCTGTCTTGGGCTCAGGTCGACTGGATCGCTCACTGCCGTGACCTCTCAAAATGGCATCACAAGCTTTTCAAAATGGTAGCGGCACGTCGAATAGCTTGACAATGAAGTAGATGCCTACCGCGACAAAGATGGTGCCCCCCAGCGTGCGGACCCACTGATCCACGATGGTCATCACTTGAAAGGCCTTGCCTAGCGACTGGGCACTGTAGGCCACGATCGCGGCGAACAAGACGACGGGCAATCCCGTCCCGACGCCAAATACCGCGCTCAAAACGGCTGCCGAGCCTGAGCCTTGCGCCAGGGCGATGACCGTCCCGAAGTAGGCGGCCGAGGTAGGACAGAACGCCAAGGCGAAGACGATGCCCAATAGCAGCCCCCCCCAGATGCCCGCCGAATCCGCGATCGCCTGCGGCTTACCCGATCCGATGCTCGGCAAGGGAATCGTTATCAGGCCCAATAGCAGCATTCCCACGAGCACCAGGAACGGCCCGAGAAACATGTGGCCGTAAGTTTGCAGGGCCGCCGAGATGCCGGACAACGCGGCCAACCCTGTGGCAATGACGACCGCCAAGAGGAAATAGCTGATCGATCGCCCCAGCGTATACAGCAGGCCGGTGAGAAAAACCGCTCGCCCGTTGCCGACCTTGCGACCCAGGTAGGAGATGGCGGCGATGTTGGTGGCCATGGGGCAGGGCGCAACGGCCGTGGCCAACCCCAAACCGAACGAGGCGATGATCGGCGCTTGCTGAGTCCACCATTGGAGGTTCATCGCGAGGGCACTCCGTTCTGCGTGTTCCGTCGGGAAAAACTCTTTTCAACGGCGTGATGCCCTGGTGCGAATGCCGTCGCTCCGGCCTGGGACTGGTCGGGCGGTGCGGCGTTGATTCGCTTGAAACGGTCTGCCGGTCCCGGCGACGCTGCCTCGGTTGGAGGCCAGTATCCGTCGCGGGATGATGGTTCACGGGTCTCCTGCTCTTGTGGTGCCGGCTGGGTCGCGGGATTTCGGGTCCCGGCGCGCAGGCGTTGCGTAGGCCGCCCTTTCCGCACCCCGGATGACCCGGATCATGGCTTGCCGTGCCCCTGTTCAGTAATCGCGCATTTTTCTTGACGCGGGATCTAACGGGATCTAAAATGCCGTTGTCAACGGGCGATATTAGGAGTGGGTCTATTCCTGCCCTCCGGTCAATGATATGCACGGGGACGCCTATCCTCTTCCGTGTTTTCTTGGGGGTCGGCATCGAGGCCGCGCAGGCCCATCACCTTTTGCGGTGTCGCGTGCCCCGCAGGCGGGGCTACGAATCGAGTTGATTGCGGCTTGTTCCAACTTGTTCTACCCTGTGGTCGTCAGTCGTTTTCCGTAGCGGTTCTGTGCTTTTCTGATTGGAGGTGCGTCATGAAGCAACGTTCCACGTCGGCAAGGCGGGGAGGCTTTACCCTCGTCGAACTATTGGTGGTGATTGCCATCATCGGCATTTTGATCGCCCTGCTCCTTCCAGCGGTGCAGGCGGCACGTGAGGCCGCGCGGCGGTCGCAGTGTACGAACAATCTCAAACAGATTGGACTGGCTCTTCAGAACTACCACGACACCTACAAGAGCTTTCCGCCGGGCGTCATTTGGGGGATGGGCTGCATGGGCGCCGCGGCGCCGGGGGGCGGCGGCCAGGATATGTGCCCCGGCACGACTGTGCCCCTTGCCCATCACCACACTTGGAATGCGATGATCCTGCCGTTCATCGAACAGAAGCCGTTGTACGACGAGATCAACTTCAAGGCCCCTGCCTGGAACGGCCCAGACCTCCAAGGTCGCAGCCCGCAGGCCTTCGTCAGCACGCCAGTCCCCGCCTTCCGCTGCCCGTCGGACGGGAATTTCCGCCATCCCTCCGAGTCGAACAACATCGCGATTACCAATTACCCCGGGTCGGAGGGCTATCATTGGCACGCGGGAACTTGCTGCGCCGGCAATTGGGGCCCCTGGAATACCGTGCCCGACCCGATCACGCAGACGTGCACGATCCATGGGCTGTTCACGCAGACCAGGACCGCTAACATGGCCCAGGTGACGGACGGCACCTCCAACACCATTGCTTGCTCCGAGAAGGATTCGGTGGGCCACTACGGGGGTCCCATCCGGACCAGTGGGACGGGCAAGCGTCGCAATATAGGTGATGCCATCGCCTGCTCGGCCTTCATCGGGACGGCCGTTGGAGGCTGGGGCGGCAATGAGACGGGCCAGCGTGTGCAAAACGTGGACGGCGGCAGCAAAAGCCCTTGGCAGTGGTTCCGCTGGAACCCCGGCACCTACATGCCCACCTACATCGCGGCTTGGGGGCCAAATGCCGAGTGGCCAAGCCCCTCCAGCTATCACCCCGGCGGCGTGAATGCCGTTCTGGTGGATGGCAGCGTCAAGTTCATCCGCGACAACATCGCCTGGGGGACCTGGTTCCGTATTAATTCCATCGCCGACGGTCTGACGGTGCAAAACGCGTTCTAAGACCGGCGCGACAACCAACGTCCGCAAAAGTCTTTGGTAAAGCACGGGGAACGGGGACGATCCGGGCGTTCCGTTCCCCTGATTCCTTTCCCTGTCAAGGAGTAGCCGTTGATGAAAAGACTGATTTTCTGTGTGGCTATCTTGGCTGTCCTTGCGCTTACCACGTGGGGCTGCGGCAAGCGGCCCGAGGACAACCCCGAGTTCAATCCCGAAACCGCTAAGGAACCGGCGAAGATCGCCAACCCCGCCGAATTGATGAAGCCGATGGGCGCTCCCGGCGGCATGGGACCAGGCGCGCCGGGCGGGATGGGCGGACCTCCAGGACCGCCTCCGGCAACGAACCGGTAACCCTCCTCTCACGGAAACGCACCGGCTGCGTTTCGCCTGTCGCATACGACTTGCCCGCGCTAGCTCCTGCTGGCGCGGGCGGTTTTGCGCAGGCAAGGGAGGGGAACGATCCTGCTTTGAATTTGTCGGCTCGGGGGGACGCAAACGCGGGGGGCGTGATCGCCCGGCATCCAGGGCTGATGTGCGTCCAGGGTGCTGTCTTGGGCTCAGGTCGACTGGATCGCTCACTGCCGTGACCTCTCAAAATGGCATCACAAGCTTTTCAAAATGGTAGCGGCACGTCGAATAGCTTGACAATGAAGTAGATGCCTACCGCGACAAAGATGGTGCCCCCCAGCGTGCGGACCCACTGATCCACGATGGTCATCACTTGAAAGGCCTTGCCTAGCGACTGGGCACTGTAGGCCACGATCGCGGCGAACAAGACGACGGGCAATCCCGTCCCGACGCCAAATACCGCGCTCAAAACGGCTGCCGAGCCTGAGCCTTGCGCCAGGGCGATGACCGTCCCGAAGTAGGCGGCCGAGGTAGGACAGAACGCCAAGGCGAAGACGATGCCCAATAGCAGCCCCCCCCAGATGCCCGCCGAATCCGCGATCGCCTGCGGCTTACCCGATCCGATGCTCGGCAAGGGAATCGTTATCAGGCCCAATAGCAGCATTCCCACGAGCACCAGGAACGGCCCGAGAAACATGTGGCCGTAAGTTTGCAGGGCCGCCGAGATGCCGGACAACGCGGCCAACCCTGTGGCAATGACGACCGCCAAGAGGAAATAGCTGATCGATCGCCCCAGCGTATACAGCAGGCCGGTGAGAAAAACCGCTCGCCCGTTGCCGACCTTGCGACCCAGGTAGGAGATGGCGGCGATGTTGGTGGCCATGGGGCAGGGCGCAACGGCCGTGGCCAACCCCAAACCGAACGAGGCGATGATCGGCGCTTGCTGAGTCCACCATTGGAGGTTCATCGCGAGGGCACTCCGTTCTGCGTGTTCCGTCGGGAAAAACTCTTTTCAACGGCGTGATGCCCTGGTGCGAATGCCGTCGCTCCGGCCTGGGACTGGTCGGGCGGTGCGGCGTTGATTCGCTTGAAACGGTCTGCCGGTCCCGGCGACGCTGCCTCGGTTGGAGGCCAGTATCCGTCGCGGGATGATGGTTCACGGGTCTCCTGCTCTTGTGGTGCCGGCTGGGTCGCGGGATTTCGGGTCCCGGCGCGCAGGCGTTGCGTAGGCCGCCCTTTCCGCACCCCGCGATCGCAATCCTCGCCCCTGCCGCGAATCCGAACCGGTGCGGTGGGATAGGCATGCCTTCGACGCGGCACCCAAACGCTGTCACGAGGTCTTGTCCGGCAACAACGCCTTCAAATTGCTGGAAATCAGCTCTTCGAAGGTGGCGGGTTCGTGCACGGTTTGCCACACTTCCATAAGGTTGCGGTATTCGCTCTCCTTGCCGTCCTTGACGCAAACCATGATCACCGTCGGCGCGATGATCTCGTACTTCGAAATCAGGTCCTTGTTCTCCGGTTGCTCGTAATTCACTTCCTTGATGATCAACCGGCCGGAGCGGATCTCGTCCCCGAAGATCCGCTCCAGGACATCCTTGGTGGAGGACTCGATCTTGCGGCAGGTGGGGCATCGGGTGTTGCCGTGGCAAAGATATACCAAAACGGCATCCTCGCCAGGCTGGGTGGCGGTATCGACCACTTGCTGTGCTGGTGCCGCATTCCGCATGGCCGATTCGGAGGCTGTCGGACTCTGGCCGGCCTTGACCAGGATGGCGCCGAAGGCCATCCCCACCAACACCAGCAAAGCCCCCGTCAATATGGATTGGAGACCACTCTTCTCGGACATTTTCGCAGCTCCTGCAAAAGGACACGCTTACTGGGCATCAGATCACGATCGGGACGCGGAGACACCGAGGATTCGCGACGCCTCGCTGACGACGCGCCCCACGTTCTCGCCCGTCACCGGGGTTTCCCCGCGTTTCATCCTCATGATATCCAGGCGAAGTTGCTGGAAGTCGGACCGGCCGTTCTTTTCCATCACCTTTCGCCCGCACTCGTACTCACAGCCATCCAGGACCAGGACGGCCGGGGCCGCGGCGACGGCTTGCAGCATCAGGTCCACGCCCCCGGCCACGCGTCCAAACACGACATCTGCGCCAGGCCGTCGGCAGTCATCTTCCGGGCTGCCAGGTCGGCCATCCGGCCCAGATTCGACGCCCCCGAACAGGTCAGCACGAGGGGGGCTTGGCCACGCCCGAACAACAACCGCCCTGGTTACTCTTTTCGTCGCTCATCGTTCAAATCCTCCCTACAGAGAGATTGCTCCCCTGGGAAAGATTGGTCCGGTCGGAATGGGGGGGCACGATCCCGGCACGAGGCTGCGAGAGTCGGCCGCCGCCACATCAGGCCTTCAGCATGTTCTTGATTTCATCCACGGTGGCCACTTTGCCCATTACCTTCAGCTCGCCATCGACCACCAAAGCGGGAGTCATCATTACGCCGAATGAGGTGATCGTGGCGATATCGCTGATCTTTTCGATTTGAGCCTCGATCCCGCCCTGCTTGGCCGCCTCGGCGGCGTTCTTTTGCAATGCCTGGCACTTCGGGCAACCGGGTCCCAACACTTGGATCAACTTCATGGTTTGGTCCTCCATTGCAACCTACTGGACTTTTGCGAATTGGGGTCACAAGCTCCCCTCTCCGATCGTGAGATGGTAGGGGGAAGGGACTTTACGAGAAAAAGGCATTCATTGTTTTCCTGAATTACCCACGGTCTTTTTTGTCGCCCTCTCTCAGAGGGGAAGCGAGCTGTTGGCAAAAGTCCAGAACTATCATTGAACAACATCATTCAACAACATTGTGCGAAATCATGCGAAAAACATCCCGAAAATCATGCCCACGATCGCGCTCATGACCACGACCAGGGCGACAAAAGTGGCGGTCTTTTCGAAGCCCCACACGCTGTAGATCACGGCGATACTGGGGATCGAGAGGGTCGGACCAGCCAGCAGGAGCGACAAGGCCGGGCCGCGCCCCATGCCTAACGCCATCAAGGCTTCCAAGATCGGGATTTCCGTGAGTGTGGCGAAGTACCAGGCCGCGCCAACCACCGACGCCACGAGATTGGCCCGCAGGCTATTGCCCCCCACCAGCGCGCCGACGGCCTTTTCCGGCAACAACGCACCGACAGACCCGGTGATCAGTACCCCGATGAACAGGAGCGGGATGATCTGCTTGGAGAAGCTCCAGGTTTCGAGCATCCAGGCGTGCAGTTCGGACTTTTCGAACCAGGAGAACGACATGGCAAGCGTCAAGAGCAGGAACACGCCCGCCACGTACCACCGCCGGGGATAGATCCAGGCCGCCCATTGATAGCCCGGAGGAATGTCCTGCTGTTTGTCCATGACGAACTGTTTCGCCGCATCGATTTTGACGCCTTTGTTGAATTCGCCGGCCGCCTCTTCCAGTTGAAAACGGTACGAGGTGGCAGTCTCCAGTAGGACGGTCACGGTCAACCGCTCGGAATGGAGCTGGTGTTGGGAGCCGTCCAACAGGGTAACGGTGGTATTCGGCTTCAGATGGACCACGGTTCGGCTGGGATCACTCCAATCGGAGAAGACCAGGAAAAGGATCATGGTGGCCAAAAAGACGGCGTTTTGCCACAAAGCCCGCTTGCTGGGGGGCGATGGCGGCAAGCTCATCATGGCCTTGATTCGATTCTCTTCCTCGCGTCGGAAAATCAGGGCCATCAAAAGTCCGATGACGACCGCGAAGACAATGGACCCTACGACCCGCCCGATACCCAAATCCAGCCCCAGGACGCGTGCCGTGAGAAAGATGGCCATGACGTTGATGGCCGGTCCGGAATAGAGGAAGGCGGCGGCCGGACCCAATCCCGCCCCCACCCGGTAAATGCCCGCAAACATCGGCAGCACGCTGCACGAGCAGACGGCCAATACCGTCCCGGATACCGACGCCACGGCGTAGGCTTCGACCTTGTTGGCCCTCGGGCCGAGGTGCCGCAGCACGCCTTCCTTGCTCAAAAACGTGGCGATCGCGCCGGCGATGAACATGGCGGGAACGACGCAGCCGAGGGTATGGTTTCGGACATACCACTGGAGCATCAGAAATGCCTCCATGACCGCCGTTTGGATGTGGTCGGCGTTAAAGTTGACGAAATAGGCGAAGAGGAAGATCGCGACCAGCGCGATCAGGATTCCCCAATCCTTTTTGTTCAAGGCTCGGCTCCCCGATGACATGGTGATATGATGCACGATTGCTCAAATACGCAATGATCTCGTCCTCAAAAAAGGCCAAAGGCCGATGTCTCGCGAACGGCCCTGCATTCAGCTACGTCGGCCCCCAAACAAAGGTCGCTTGGATTGCCCCTACGCCCACGAGTCGTTACTTCAGGATTTCTGCCCTGGCTTGGAGGTTCTCCCGCAAGACCTGCTCGGCACACTTGAAAAAGGTCAGCACGCAGGGGGTGCGGAGACGGTAAAAGGTCATGGCTCCGCGCCGTTCGTCCTCGACCACGCCCGCCTTCTTCAAGGCCGATAGGTGCCGCGACACCGTGGAGACGTCGGTCCCGATCAGCGATGTCAGCTCGCAGACGCATTTTTCCCGATGCGTTGCGAGGTGCTCGATGATGAACACCCGCGTCGGGTTGCCCAGGGCGCGAAAAATCTCGGCCAGCATTTCGTACCGCACTTTTTCCCTGGGTTCCATGGCATCACAACCTTCTGCTAGGGGAACCTGCCGACTCAGGCGGAGCGGTTCCGACCCGACCGGCATGGCTAGTCTTCCCCGACCCGACGGCCCCGGAAGCCATCACGGTCGATGGCCAAACAAGTTCAGGCTTGGTTTCTGGAAGGCCTTCTTACCTCTATTACGCAAGATCGACATTGGATGTTTGCAACATTATGCAAGTATACAATAGTTTCGTGGTTCTGGCAAGATCAGGCCGGGCGTCCACCACCAGCTTACGCTGGTGGCTCGGGCGTTCGCTTGTCGCGCGTATACTTTTCGGTTGCTCCCACCACCAGCTTACGCTGGCGGCTCGGGCGTCATTTCCATCACCAGCTTACGCTGGTGGGTCATGGTTTTGCGGATTTGCTGTTCCCACCAGGCCAGGCACGGTTTTGTTACAATCCTAATGTTGGTTGGCACGAAAACGATCTCCCAGCCCCATCCATTCCTGACTGCGAGAGGGTCACTCCGATGGCGGACCCCGCCTCACCCGCAAAACCGTGGAAATTGTCGGAACTGACGTACGCGGCCGTGCGGCAGCAACATTACGAGGTCGCCGTGATTCCGTTGGGCGCCACGGAGCCGCACAACCTGCACCTGCCGTACAGCATGGACACTCGGGAGGGCGACCTGATCGGCGACAAGGTCTGCGAGGCCGCCTGGCAGCAAGGGGCCAAGGTCATCCTCTTGCCCACCATCCCCTACGGGACAGAGACGAATCTTCGGGCATACCCCTTTGCGATGAACCTGAACCCCAGCACGCTGTACGCCGTGCTGAACGACCTGGTGGAGTCGCTGATCCATCAGGGCACCTTCAAGATCGTCCTGTTGAATAGTCACGGTGGGAACGACCTGAAGGGATTTTTGCGTGAGATGTACGGTCGTTCGGCAGCGAAGCTCTTTTTGTGCAACTGGTACGCGTCGATTCGCGACGTGTATCCTCAGATTTTCGAGGAGGCGGACGATCACGCCGGGGAAATGGAGACCTCGCTGGCCCTGGCGTATTGGCCGGAATTGGTGGCCCTCCGTCCGGATGGCACGCCTTTGGCAGACTCGGGCAGGACACGCCCCAGCCGGTTTGAGGCGGTGAATCTGGGCTGGGTCTCCATCACACGACCGTGGCACCTGCTGACCACCAATGCTGGGGCGGGCAACCCGCATCGTGCCAGCGCGGCCAAGGGGCGCCGCCTGGTGGAGGTGCTGGTGGAACGGATCGGCTCGTTCCTGGTGGAGCTGGCGCGATCGCCGCTGGACGAGACCTTTCCCTTTTGAGTCCCGGCCCCGCCTCCGGATCGAGTCCCGACCCCGTCCGCGGAAGCCGGATCAGAACGAGAGGTCGGGAGTTGGAACCCGAGCCACGAATCGGCCGCCGCTCTCGTACCAACCCTGCTGCGTGGAACGGCACCACAGCAGTTCCAGAAGCAGGCTGACGGGTTCGCCGGCGGCGTCGAAGGTGGCGATCATCCGCCGGGCGGTGAGTGGCTTGGGATGATAGAAACCCAGGCCCCCCTCGGAGATTTGCCGCCCCACGACAACCACCGGAGAACCGTGGGGCGAGCCATCCTCTTCCGAGATCATCGTCAGCCGGATCAGGTAAGGGAAGTTGTAGCGTGCGTTCTCGCGGCGTTCCCCGGGCTGCATATCCGGCATCAAGGCCGAAAGGGCCTGCCAAACTCCGTCGCGAACCGTTTCGTCGGCGGATGTGGAACACATGGCCCAGCCCCTGTCCCTGTAGCCCGCGATTGTACCCTGGCTCATGCAGCCGTCCCCCTTCTTGGTACGCACACTTTGTCTATCGGCAAAGTCGGCTTGGATGATCACTCGTGGCGGAAGAAGAACAAGATGGTCCCCGGATGCGGGCGACGCTCCCGACAACGACCCGTGCAACCGCCAAGAACAGTGCAGAAGAAAGCAATTCCTTCAGGTCGAAGTGAGGAATCTCGCGTATCACCGGCGAGTCGAGGTCCCTCCTCCATCTCGCAGCAAAGACCCCGCGGAAGCAGTCTCGAATGTGCATCAGGCAACCATTGCAAATCTAGGTCGAGAATCGGGGGCCGTCAAATCGCGAGGCAAAAATTCCTGGTGTTGGCAAGGAGAGCATGGCAGAGGGCAACATGGCATTCGCGGGGTATTCGGACCGCGTGCCGAGCCGTGAAAGAGCGGGGGGCGCTGGGTAGATTCCACCACCAGCTTACGCTGGTGGCTCGTGAGTTTGCTTTTCGATTGTCCTCACCAGCAGCCGGCGCTAGGGATTCGTGATTTCACGCCGGGGGGCGGCGGCATCCGCGGTCCGGAGGAGGACGAAAACAGCGTCTTCCGTGCAGTCGTCCAGCGGGACCGTGTCATCGATGTCGTATCGGAAATCGTGGACGGCCGCGATCTCCCAGCTCCCGGCCTTTTTCAGCAGTCCGCGGAACTGATCGGCGGTATAGGTGCGGAAATCGAATTCGTCCATGATGCGGAAGCAGCGTCGCGGGGTGTACACATCGAATTGCAGGCGGACCCGCTCCGTGCGCTTGCGTCGGTCCAATCGCAGGCTTTGCATGAGGGAATTGACCTGCAACATTCCGCGGCGGGCGACCCAGGCCTCTTCCGTGCATTGAGGCGGTCGGTTGGGCGTCAAATGCAGGCCGATGACGTAGATTCCGCCCGGCGCGATGGCCTCCGCCATGCAACGGAAGTGATGGACCGCCGCCCGCTCCTCCATCACGTGGCGAAAGCTATTGATGGCGTTGTAGGCCGCGTCGCACGGCCGGGGCAGATGAAAGTCGGTCATGTCGCCGACCACGGCCACCGCCTTTTTGCCCGCCTGGCGAAAGCGCCGGTTGCAATACGCCACGGCCTTGGGGTTGAGGTCCAGGCCGCAAACCGAATAGCCGGCGTGACTCAGCCGGATCAGCATCCGCCCGGTGCCACATGCCGGTTCGAAGACGCGACGAACGCGCCGCCGGGCATAGCGCCGAAAGGCGGCTTGCAGAAATCGCATCTCCGCCGCGCAATCGGCTCCGAATAGGACATCGTAGTACTTG
>DYLS01000350.1 GCA_020721965.1 Blastopirellula marina
GCCACTTCAGAAGAACAACCCACCTGATCCAGTCCCCGGGCTATTCCTCTCCCAGTCTCCAATGAGACTGGTGATGAACCCGGGGTTAGTCTTTTCTGGGGTCGGAAAATCACAAATCCGCTCCCTGTCCAAGCCGTCATTTTACCGGCGCACCCCAATACAAAGCAAAAATCCCCCGACCCCACCGCCGGCAAAGGCAATGAGATCGGGGGATCGTCGTTTCAGGTTGTCGTGCCGGGCAGCACCGGTCAGCGTGCCGGCCCACGCCACTTGTCGAAGCTGCGCGCCCCGGTGTAGCCCAGGTAGCCAGCACCAAAGAGCCACCACAGGCTCTCGGGCACCGCGCCCAGCAGCTTATTGAGGTTCTCCGCCGCCTGAAAGACGTGCGTTGGCCACCAGATGCCGATGATGGCACCCATCACGCACAGCAGGATCACGCCGTAGATCACGTACAGGAAGGTCGGCCGTGCCCGGCTGGTCCAGGGGTCGGCCGAATTGGCCTCAGCCAGGATCGCCGACAGGCTGGTCTGCATCTCCTGCAGCGCCAGCTGCCCTTCGGCTTGCAGTAAGGCGAGCTTGGCTTTCTCGCGTTCCGCCGGGTCCGGCACCAAGCGGTCGATCAGACGACTGCCGGCTTCGAGCAGTCCCGGGGCCAAGGTGGTGAGTATTGGGGTCATACCGTGCCCTCCACGAATTCGGCCATCCGGTTCATCCAGCCGGCGGCGAACGCCGACTGCTTCGGATCATGGGTGATCAGCCGTCCGAGATGGCGCAGGCGCTGCCCCAGCACCTTGCCGTAGAGCACACCTTGATCGGCGGCAGCGAGTGCGGCACGGGTCTTGGGACCGATGACACCATCGGCCGTGACACCCAATGCCGACTGCAGCCACTGCACGGCCCGCTTCGGCCCGGAATGCACTCCGGCATCGACCAGCAGATGCAGCAATGCCGGATGCGTGATGGTTTCGAACCCGGGGCCGGTGATGTACTGCTGGCGGTAGATGGCACGGGCTTCGGTCTCCATCAGCGCCTGCACTTCAGCAGCCGTGGCCGGGCGGCCGAGCTTGCGCCAGCTGCCCAGCGTCTGCGCGGTGATGCCGAAGTTTGTCGGCCCGCCCCGGTCGGCCGGATGATTCACGTAGCCGCCCTCGCGGCGCAAGATGTCATTCAGAATCTGTTCGATGGCGT
>DYLS01000351.1 GCA_020721965.1 Blastopirellula marina
GGGACCTGCACGCGGCTTTGCAGCGCACCGGCTCTTCCGGTTTTAGATGCGAACGCCGCACAAACGCGAGCCTCGTCAAGCGCGGCTATTATAGTACCGGTCCCAACACCTTGTAACGCCCTGGGCGATTGGAGTTCACCCCGGGTTGATCTCTTGACATCGCGTGGCAATTGGCGACGACCGCTACCAACCCCGCCGCGACGCCTTCCTGCGCCACCTCTAGCGACTGGCCGAACGGGCAACCTACCTATTCGACCGGCTCCCCACCCAACTCGTGCTATTTATGCCCCCAAGACCGATAATCCGCCCTCAATTCCTTCAACACTGGGTAAGCTCCGGATGCCGTAAGTTCCGGAGGCCCGATAGTTGACCGGCGCCTGCGTCCTGAGGAAAACCACGGGCGCCGCCTGATTGGTACCGGCCCGCGGCGGCCGTAGCGTCCGTGCCTCAGGACACGTCGTGGCTCGATGATCCGAGGATCGCTTCCCAGAAACGGCCTATCACGCCGTGACAAGCGTGACAAGGAAGCAACCATAGCATCCATTACGACTTACGAGAACCAGCGTACTTCACCTCAGCTTGACAATCTTGCGGCCTACGGGGAATATGATGACCAGTCTACAAGCAAATTCGGCACACCACGACAACGGGTACGAAGAGGCAACGCACCGGACGCATCTGTTTATCTTGGCTTGGAGTCGCGGGAATTTGAGCGTGAAAATGAATCACAATGCTGCTGCTTGCATGCTCGTGTTAATGCTCGTAAATGGGTTCTGCCTGGCAGCCGACCCGGTGGCCTCCGTGCGGGTTGCTTGGCCCACCGACGCAGGTCCCATCGCCATACGGGCAGCGGAGATCCTCGGCCGGCAGATCATGGAACGATGTGGCGCCAAGGTCGTGACCACTGGCGAAGCGGCTTTGTCGGTGAACCTGGGAATCGACGCCGGCATTGGGACGGAGGGGTACAAGATCAGCGACGGACCGGATGGAAGCGTCTGGATCGTCGGTAATGACGAGAGAGGAGTGCTCTACGGCGTCGGCAAGTTCCTGCGAAGCTCGCGTTATGATCGCGGCGGTTTTACGCCGGGTACGTGGCGCGGTACGTCTGTCCCGGCGTGCTCGATGCGTGGCATCTACCTCGCGAACCATTTCAACAACTACTACGAGGCTGCCT
>DYLS01000165.1 GCA_020721965.1 Blastopirellula marina
CGAGAAATCTTGCGAAGTGAGAAATCTTCTCGACCAGGATAAGATTTCTCCTCGCTCACGCTCGTCGAAATGACATGGCTGGCGCTCGACGAAATGACATTCCATTCCACACTCAAAGAACCTCTGGAACCTCTGAACATTCCTATGGAACGTCTGAGCAACGCTGGAGAGCCTTTGAACGCCCCTCGGTGTTGCTCAATCCTTTTCCGTTATAGCTCAGCCGTGAACGGTTACGTCATTATTACACGCGGATTGGGCCAAATGCAGCCCACGGCGGTTTCTAGCACGAATCGCGTCATCGCGACGGGGACCGGGACACAGCAGTGATGTCCTGTAGCTCCTCGTGGTCTCGGATGACAAATCCCTTTACTATGCGATCTCGGGTGACAAGCCCCCTGGCGGAATCGTTCACGCGTTCTTGCCTGATCGTTCCCTGTCTGAACCCGTCAGCGACGGGGGAAACAGGGCTCAACGTCTTGTGGTGATGGAGTATATCGGCTCGTGACATAAGTTGGGCGTGAACGTTCACCCCTTGGCTATGATTCGTACTATAAGTCGAAGATGACCCAAGCTTCAAACCCCTGAGGCGTGGCGTCGATGCGTAGCTGGTGATAGGTCACCGCTTTGATTTCCATCCGCGGTCGGTGCCGATCCAACGACAGGTCTTCGCCCCAGGCTCGGCCAGCCAAGCCGCTTGTCGTGAATCGCACTTCGAACCGCCGACAGACGATCCGCCGCCTATCGAACAGGATCAGCAGCTCGGTCAACCAGTCATGCAATAAATCTTCCCATGTTCCCGGCAATTGCACGCGGCCAGCCGGCACCGTGGAGGGCAATTTAGCAGCCTCCGGGTCAGGGGCGGCCAGCTCCCCCGCTGCGGCAATTTCGAACGTCAACAGTGTTTGTTCACGAACTGCCGCCAAATCCTCCAGGATCAGTGAAAACAACCCCTCCGCCGCGTGCTCGAACAAGTTTTCGAGCGTCGCGGCACGGATGTGCAAACCGATGTCAGCCGTGTGATCGAGGATTTCGAACATGCGTGTAATACGCTTTTTTCTAGGGAAATGACGCCTTTTTCGGGGCGATGACTCCCGCGGAAAAACGCCTGACCGGCCTCCCGACGACGATCTAGTGGCACTGAATCGATCCCCAGTATAATCTCCTGCCAATGCCGTGCTCCCATCACGCCCGAGCGATTGACGGCAGAAGAGCGGACGTCGAGATAAAGCCCTTCGCGATCCTTACCCCGAGGAAAATAGCGAGCCTGTCCCAGCCGACGAGGGAAGGGGCCAACCTTCGTTACGGAGAGACGCTCCACACTTGCCGCCTTCTCCTCACACTCCATTTTTGGGGGTAGCCGCGGTCGCCACAACTATCAGCCCCTCGCTGTAATCTTGGCTATCAGTCCCGTGCAGTAATCTTGGCGCCGGATTGCTCGGGCTGCTCACCCCCAGATGCGAAACACCGTCTGACTTACCGGCAACGTTGATGTTCGACAGATCCCTCACAATTCCACCCAATCGAGGGGGTCCATTGTGGATCGCCGTGGCTGTGTCGCTCCTGGCGAACGTCTGCCAAAATGGCACTCGAATCCCCGGTCCCAGTCCCGGCATCTTGCCAGTCCAGGAACATGTCGATTCCAGAAATACCTATTTCACAAGTGGTTGTGAATTGAGACGTGGTTTGGGAACGGATATTGCTAAGTGGAACCCATTCAAATCGAATGGCTGCCGTCCTGGTCCCTGCCGTTGCTCCGTAGTTGGCGGTCGCCGCGATGGCGGACTTCGGCTCAGCGGCATGGCGGGTTCAACGGGTCGTGCAAAAACGGCTTGCTGCGGTCCGATGACGGGGCTCAGCGAGCAAGCGGATTGTGTCAGTGGAAATTGCTGCGTGTTTACAGTGGAAATTGCCGCGGCAGTAAGCTGAGTATTTTTTAGTCGATCCCCGGAAGAGTTCCGGTACACCTACCTCAAAAGGCTTAATTCGTAAGGATTCGAGGAGGAATCACTGTGGCCAAACAACTGTTGTTCGACGATGTTGCGAGGCAATCGCTGGCGGCCGGGGTCAGCAAGCTGGCGGCCGCGGTCAAGGCGACGTTGGGACCTCGCGGCCGCAACGTCATGCTTGACAAGAGCTGGGGCTCTCCCAAAGTCACCAAAGACGGCGTTACGGTCGCGGAAGACATCGATCTGGAAAACCCCTACGAGAATCTGGCTGCCAAGCTGGTTCGCGAGGCTGCTTCCAAGACCAACGACGTGGCTGGCGACGGTACGACGACGGCCACCGTCCTGGCGGAAGCGATCTTTCAGGAAGGGCTGAAGATGATCGCGGCCGGGGCCGATGCCATGGCGCTCAACCGTGGCATCCAAAAGGCGGTCGACGCCGCGGTGGAGTCGGTCCGCAAGATGGCCGTCAATGTGGATGAGAAAAATCGTAAGGAAATTGCCCAGGTCGCCGCAATCGCCGGGAACAACGATCCGACCATTGGTTCCGTCTTGGCGGATGCCTTCGTCAAGGTCGGGAAGAATGGAGCGATTACAGTCGAGGAAGGAAAGCAGGCCGAGACCACTGTTGACTTCGTCGAGGGGATGCAGTTTGACCGGGGTTTCCTGTCGCCGCATTTCGTCACGAATCCGGAATCGCAGACCTGCGAGCTGGAACGGTGCCTGATTTTGGTTCACGAGGAAAAGATCTCCAACGCCCGGGCCCTGGTGCCGTTGCTGGAGGCTGTTAGCAAGGCCAATCGGCCGTTGTTGATCATCGCCGAGGATATCGAGGGAGAGGCGTTGGCCACGCTGGTGGTCAATAAGCTTCGCGGTATTTTGAACGTTTGTGCCGTAAAGGCCCCCGCTTACGGCGAACGCCGCAAGGCGATGTTGGGTGACATCGCGATCCTGACCGGCGGCAAGGCGATTTTCAAGGATCTGGGAATCAATCTGGAGTCCGTCAAGCTCAGCGATTTAGGACAGGCGAAAAAGGTCGTTGTCTCGGCGGATGATACGACGATCGTCGGCGGCGCGGGGAGCAAGGAGGAAATCGAGGGTCGCTGCGAGATGATCCGCCGGGAGTTGCAGACGACCACCAGCGATTATGACCGCGAAAAGCTGCAAGAGCGGTTGGCCAAGCTATCTGGCGGCGTGGCGCAGATTTACGTCGGGGCAGCGACCGAGACGGAGTTGAAGGAACGCAAATTCCTCATCGAGGACGCCAAAAACGCCACTCAGGCTGCCCTCGAAGAAGGCGTCGTCCCGGGAGGTGGCGTGGCGCTGTTGCGGGCATCCAAGGTCGTGGAAAAGTTGGAGCTTTCTGGTGACGAGGCCCTGGGCGCCCAGATCGTCGCCAAGGTCCTAGAGATTCCGTTGCGCACCATCGCCGAGAACGCTGGTCAGAGCGGTGCGGTCGTGGTGAATCAGGTCCGCAAGATGAAGAAGAACGAGGGCTATGACGCGGACCGCGACCAGTTCGTCGATCTGATGGAAGCCGGTGTGATCGATCCGGCCAAGGTCGTTCGTGTCGCCTTGCAAAACGCGGCCAGCGTGGCGGGGCTCCTTCTGACCACGTCTTGCCTAGTCACGGACATTCCCAAAAAAGAAACCGATAAGAAGCCCGGCGGGCATAACCACGACATGGACGACTACGACTACTAGTAGGCGGATTACGAGCAGGCGAGCTTGCCGGTCGGCCAGCGGTCGGGCGGCAGCCGCATCCAAGAACGAGTCGTCGCACATGGGTGACGCTCGTCGGGATCGAACGTTTGCTGAGAATTCAGGTTGATTCGAGTGGAGTTACAACGCAGGAAAAAGGGTAGAAAAGATGAAGGATATCAAGTTGCGCCCCTTGGATGATCGGATTGTCGTCGAGCCTTTGGAAGCGGAAGAGACGACCCCGGGCGGGATTGTCCTTCCCGATACGGCGAAAGAGAAACCGCAGCGCGGCACGGTGCTAGCGGTCGGGCCGGGCCGGTTGCTGGACAATGGCAAGCGATCCGAGGTCTCCGTGGCCGTGGGCGACGAAGTCATCTTCGGCAAGTACAGCGGCACGGACCTCGAGATTGAGGGCCGGGAAGTCAAAATCCTTCGCGAAAGCGATGTGCTGGCCAAGGTTGTGAAGTGATGGTTGTGCTCGACGGGGATGCTGGGAACCGCATCGCTCAGGTTTAGATGATAAGGAGCCGCGAACGTGGCGAAACAGTTGCTATATCAAGATCCAGCCCGTGCTAAGCTGCTGCGGGGCGTTGAAAAGATGGCCGAGGTCGTTGGCGCCACACTCGGACCGGCGGGCCACAACGTAATCCTCTCCAAATCGTTCGGCGGGCCGCAGGTCACCAAAGACGGGGTCTCCGTCGCGAAGGAAGTCGACTTGGAAGACAAGTTCGAGAACATGGGTGCCAAGCTCGTCCGCGAGGTGGCATCCAAGACTTCCGACACGGCCGGCGACGGGACGACCACGGCGACGGTGCTGGCTCATGCGATCTATCGCGAGGGGTTGCGGAACGTGGTGGCGGGAAGCAATCCGACGGCCATCCGCCGAGGCATTGAGCGGGCGGTGGAGGCCGTGGTCAGCCATCTCCAAACCATCGCCAAGCGAGTTGAAAACAAGTCGGAACTCGCGAGCGTGGGCGCCATCAGTGCGAACAACGATACCAAGATCGGCGAGCTGTTGGCCGAGGCGATGGACAAGGTGGGCAAGGATGGCGTGATCACCGTGGAAGAAGGCAAGTCCGCCGAGACCACCTACAAGATCGTCGAAGGCATGCAGTTCGACAAGGGCTACCTCTCCCCGTATTTCATCAACCGCATGCCGGAGATGGACTGCTATCTCGAGGATGCCCTGATCCTCATCCACGAGAAGAAGATCAGCAACCTGCGTGAGCTGATTCCGATCTTGGAGAAGACGGCGCAGGTCGGTAGGCCACTGCTGATCATCGCGGAGGACGTGGAGGGCGAGGCCCTGACGGCCTTGGTGGTTAACAAGCTGCGCGGGGTACTGAACGTGTGCGCGGTCAAGGCGCCGGGGTTTGGCGATCGCCGCAAGGCCATGCTGGGCGACATCGCCATCCTGACCGGTGGTACCTTGATCAGCGAGGACTTGGGCATGAAGCTCGAAAACGTCGAGCTGTCGCACCTGGGTCGCGCGAAAAAGATCACCGTGGATCGCGACAAGACGACCATCGTGGAAGGCGGCGGCAAGCCGGCCGACATCAAGGCCCGGGCGGATCAATTGCGGCAACTGATCGAGACGACCGACAGCGACTACGACCGTGAGAAATACCAGGAGCGGCTGGCCAAGCTCTCTGGCGGCGTGGCCGTGGTGCAGGTCGGTGGTATGACGGAGGCTGAGATGAAGCAGACCAAGGCCCGCGTGGAAGACGCCTTGCACGCCACCCGCGCGGCAGCCGAGGAAGGCATCGTCCCCGGCGGAGGAGTGGCCCTGCTGCGGTGCCGTGATGCCGTGGAAAAGGCCCGGTCCGGCGCCCGCGGCGACGAGAAAATCGGCGTGGACATCATCTGGCGGGCTTTGACCAAGCCGTTGGAAAAGATCGCCTCCAACGCCGGCGTCGATGGAGCCGTGGTCGTGCAAGAGCTTTTGGAGAAGGATACCAACTTTGGATTCGATGCCTTGACTGGCAAGTACGTGGACATGCTCAAAGTCGGCATCATCGACCCGGCCAAGGTCGTTCGTTGCGCATTGGAAAACGCGGCCAGCGTTGCCTCGCTGATGCTGGCCACCGAGGTCCTGGTCACGGATGTGCCCAAGGAGGACGAAGAGGAGACAGTCGCCGAGGGCGCCATCCGCTGATCGGCCGGGATGCGGGACCACGGTGTGGCGGGCACCGTGCGTTTTCCGGCTTTCGACAGCATCTCGACAGGCCAGGGCCGTCTCCACAGAGACGGCCCGATGCTTGTCAAACGGATGCTGGTAGAGCCGCCGATAATCCAAATCTGCCCATGAAAACTCCAGCAGTCGGATGAGGACGAGCTGCGGCGGCGTTTCGCGAGACCGCGAGGGGAGCTAAACTTGTAAAGATCGGGTCTTTCGGCGGATGTTGGTACTAGACCATCTCCCGATTGGGATGCGGCCGCAAGAGTGCTCGGAGGAGCCTCCGTCCACCGTTTGGCGGTACGAGACCATCGCCCGATCGGGAGGCGGCGGGAGAGCCGATTCGTTTTCCACGTCTGAGGATCGAAAAGAGACTTCCTCTCGCGTGTCCGGTGTTGACTGAACCGCTTTGGGCTTGCCATGGCGACGATGTCCGAAAAACGAGACTATTATCAGGTTTTAGGCGTATCGCGAAACGCCTCGGACAAGGAGATCGCGGAAGCCTATCGCAAGCTGGCCTTGAAATATCATCCCGACCGCAATCCAGGCGACGAGGAGGCGGTAGCCAAGTTCAAGGAGGCCGCCGAGGCCTTTGAGGTGCTGAGCAATCCGGAAAAACGTGCGGCGTACGACCGGTACGGGCATGCGGGTCTGTCGGGCAACTACCAGGCCCATCAATTCGGCGATATCAACGAGATCTTCTCGGCGTTCGGCGACATCTTCGGCGACGGTATCTTCGGCGAGATATTCGGCGGACTGGGGGGGCGGACTCGTCCGCGTCGAGGCCAGGACATCGTCTGCGAGGTTACCCTCGATTTGCACGAGGCAGCCGAGGGAACGTCAAAAACCGTTCGCTTCCGCCGCCATGAGGTTTGCAGTACGTGCCACGGGTCGGGCGCGAAGCCGGGTACCTCGCCCGAGACATGCCAATATTGCGGCGGCCGCGGGCGGGTCATGCAGTCGGCGGGCTTTTTTTCCATGCAGACCACCTGCCCGGCGTGTGGCGGCCGTGGCGCCACCATCCCCCATCCCTGCCCCCGTTGCAAGGGCCAGGGGGCTGTGATCGAATCGGTGACGCGCGAGGTCAACATCCCGGCCGGCGTGGACTCGAACACCCGGTTGCGGCTGCAAGGCGAAGGGGAATTAAGCCCGGACGGCGGGCCGCGCGGCGATTGCTACGTCTTGCTCCATGTCCGCGAACACCCCCTTTTCAAACGGGATGGCCAGAACCTCGTCTGCCGCGTTCCCATCACGTATACCCAGGCTGCCCTGGGTGCGGATATCGAGGTCCCGACGCTCAACGGGCCGGAGAACCTCAAGATTCCGCCCGGCACACAGAGCGAAGAGGTCTTCCTGCTTCGGGGTAAGGGGATGCCGAGCATGCGCTCCCGTCGGCGGGGCGATCTTTTGGTGCAGGTGTTTATCGAAGTTCCCAAGAGTCTCTCTCCAAAGCACGAAAAACTGTTGCGAGAGCTTGCGGAGATCGAGAATTCGGACGTACTGCCGAAACGCAAGGACTTTTTCGGATTGATCAAGGAGCTGTTTTCCAAACGTGGCTAAGACCAAGCGAGAAGGTGATCGAGCCAACAGGGGGCAGATTTCGATTCCGGTTCGGTTCGCT
>DYLS01000352.1 GCA_020721965.1 Blastopirellula marina
TCTGGGAAAGCGTCGGACTGCCGCCGCCCAACATCGCCGTCATGAATCACCGGACAAAGCGTGGCCACCTGATTTATTTCCTGCTGGCGGGTGTATGCCGGACGGAACTCGCGCACCTCAAACCCTTGCGATACATCGCCAGCATCGAACGGGCCTATACCGCCGTTCTAGGCGCAGACCCCGGCTATGCGGGTCTCATCTGCAAAAACCCCTTTAACGACCGCTGGCAGGTTTGGGAGATCCACGGCAACCCGTACACGCTGGACGATCTGGCCGCCTATGTGGATTTGACCGCCAAGGCCGCTAGATTGCCCTCTGACGCATCGGAGAGCTTCGGGCTGGGTCGTAACGTCACCATGTTCCATACGGGCCGGAAATGGGCTTACAGGGCCGTCAGGGAGTATTGGGCACCCAATGGGCTTGGTCGATGGTCAGAAGCCGTCCTGGAGCGATTACAGGCCATTAACGGCGAGTTTCCGCAGCCCTTACCCTTTGCTGAAGTGAAAGCTACCGCCAAGAGCATCAGCGGGTGGACCTGGCGGTGCATGACGCCCGCAGGCCTGCAAGACCTCATCGAGCGGACACATACGCCAGAGAAGCAAGCAGAGCGGGGCAGAAAGGCCACCAATCAGTCTGAGGCAGGGGTGGCCAGTGGGCAGGCCCGCAGCTTATCCAGCGAGCTGGACCGGGCTACGGCAAGGCTAATGCGAACGCAGGGACACACGCAACGCGCTATCGCCGCAGTTCTGGGCGTTCACCGGAATACCGTCTCGCTGTGGCTCAGGAATGCACAATGAACGGCCTATATCAGATAATAGCCGCGTGGCTGGAGCTTTTGGTGGTAGGCGGTCTGTCTTGTTGAAAAAAAGAAAAGCTTTAGCTCGTAGGAAAACAGGAGTGAGCGCGGGTGAGGGCGGGGATTTGCTTGCAAATCGTCGAACGAATCCGCAAACCGCCCAGAGGGCGGAATAGTGGCTATAGCGTGCTTACTTCGGTCTGCACTGGCTTGGGTGAGGGGGTCCGGGGGAGAGGGTTTGAGCCGTTCGCCTTGTTACCGTAACGGAATCCATACCCAGTCATGCCTCATTTTTAGCCCAGGCGCTTTTCATATTCCTGTCATGGTCTTGTCATCATCGCCCACAGGGTACCGCACAGATTTTGGGGATAA
>DYLS01000166.1 GCA_020721965.1 Blastopirellula marina
CCTGGCATACGCAGCTTGCCATTTTTTGGATCGCCACGGCCTGGTTGGCGACGGGTTTGTTCATCGCGCCCGCCGTTTCGGGCCATGAGCCGCGGTGGCAGCGGGCGGGGGTCAACCTCCTGTTTTTCTGCTTGCTGGTCATCGTGGTCGGGGCGCTGTTCGGCACTTGGTACGCCACGCGTCAGCGAATGGGCCTGGTCACCAATTTCTGGTTCGGTCACCAAGGCTACGAATACGTGGACTTGGGGCGATTCTGGCAATGGTTCTTGCTGATCGGCCTGTTCGTGTGGCTGACCTTGATGTGCCGGGCTTTGTGGCCCGCCTTCCGCCAACCCGGCGAGCACAAGCACCTGCTGGGGCTGTTCGTCCTCGCCTCGGCGGCCATCGCGGCCTTCTATGCGGCTGGCATCATGTGGCAACGCCAAACCAACCTGGCCATCGCCGAATACTGGCGGTGGTGGGTAGTCCACCTGTGGGTGGAGGGCTTCTTTGAAGTTTTCGCCACCGTGGTGATCGCCTTCCTCTTCACGCGGATGGGCTTGCTGCGAACCGCTGCTGCTACGGCCGCCGTCCTCTTCTCGGGCACTATCTTCCTGTTCGGCGGCATCATTGGCACCTTTCATCACCTGTACTTCACGGGCACGCCCACGGCCATCCTGGCATTGGGCGCAAGCTTCAGCGCCTTGGAGGTGGTCCCGTTGACGCTGATGGGTTTTGAAGCCTACGAGAACCTGGCCTTGACCCGCGTTCGTCCCTGGATTCGCGCGTACAAGTGGCCGATCTACTTCTTCGTGGCGGTAGCATTTTGGAATCTCGTTGGGGCGGGGCTGTTCGGCTTTTTGATCAATCCCCCCATCGCCCTGTACTACATGCAGGGACTGAATACCACGCCGGTCCACGGACATACGGCCCTGTTTGGCGTGTATGGCATGCTCGGGATCGGCCTGACCTTGTTTTGCCTCAAGGGAATGTCGCCGCGGACCGAGCGGAAAACCTCCGTGCTGGCGACCAGCTTTTGGGCCATCAATATCGGCCTGGCCTTGATGGTCCTGTTGTCTCTTCTGCCGATCGGCCTGCTGCAAGCCTGGGCCTCCGTGGAGCACGGATTGTGGTACGCCCGATCCGCCGAGTATCTCCAAGGCGACCACCTGCAATTCCTGCGCTGGCTGCGGATCGTTGGTGATACCATTTTCGCCCTGGGGATCATGGGGCTGGCCTGGTTCGTGTTGGGGCTGAAGACCGGCTGGTCGTTGCAGCGCCCGCGTGAGGTACCGGCGGCTGCTCCCCTGCCGCTGTCGCCGACGGAAAAGCTCAAAGTTGGTGCTTCCGCGTGAATTCCGAATTCCTGTTTCCCAAGGAGCTATAAACCATGAGTAGCCTGACCCTGGCACAATTGGTGGCGGAACGGCCCAGCGCGGCCGCGATCTTGGAGCGATACGGGCTGGATTACTGCTGCGGTGGCGGGCAGGCCCTGGCCGACGCCTGCCGCAAGCGGGGGATCGACGAAAACGAGCTTTTGGCGAAGATCGCCGCCGAGGAGCAACGGAGCCGACAACGGCAATCCGAGTCCGAGGCCAACTGGCTCCAGCGCCCCTTGGCCGAGCTGTGCGATCACATCGAGCGCACGCACCATGAATACCTCAAGAGCGAGCTGCCGCGGCTCACCGGGCTGATCGAGAAAGTCGTCGGCGTGCACGGTCAGCGCCATGCCTCCTTGCGCGACGTCCAATCGCAATTTGCGGACCTCCGCGCCGAACTGGAATCGCACATGATGAAGGAGGAGCGCGTGCTGTTTCCGGCCATTCGCGCGCTGGAGCAATCGCCTGTCCCGCCCTCCGTAACCGTTCACGGAACACGCGCGGTGTGGCGTTGTGTCGACCACAACATCTTGCGGCTCCCTCGAGCAATCAGCGGTTCCGATCAGAGCGTTTTTGCCACACGGCTCGTGAAAACACCGCTTTGTTCGCATTGTTCCACCCGTGAACGCTTACCGTTGAGCGGCTCATTCACGGCGTAGCGGCGGGGGGGCGCCGCTCGAAGTACCACAGCCAGCCGCAGCGCTCGTAACGCCGATCACGACTCTTTTCGATGACGGCCAACGTCAGATCGAGCAGGGCGACTCGTTGGGCGGGGGTCGGGCCGTCCGATTGCCCAGCGATCTCCTTCAGCAGGCGTTCGCGCCGGGCAAGCACGTCATTCAACGCGGCCTCTTCGTCGGGGGTCAGATCGCGGTACTTGACGATCTTCCGGTTCGAATCGCCCAAGAACAAATCGGGCCAATGATCGCCGTTCCAATCTACGACCGCTGGCCGCGGTGACCAGCCGGGCACGGGAGTCCAGAGCAGCGATCCGGCCCTTTGGGGCATCCCAGCCGGACTATCCGCGGAACAAGGTCCAACCAGGGTCAGAGGCGGTGCCCAAATCGGGCGCCCCTCGGAATTCAGCCCCCGGCACCAAAACACGGCTCCGCTTTGACTGCCCACGATCAGGTCCGGCCGGGAATCGCAATCCCAGTCGGCGATCGCCACCGAGGCGTCGTGGCCGACCGTCAATTCCAAGCCGCCGATGGTCACGGCCTGAGGGTCTTGAAAGGCCTCCTGCGCCTGGCGGCCGTCATTCCACGCGATCCAGACCTGCCCGCCTTCGTCTCCCAGCACAAGCTCCATGTCGCCGTCGCGATCCAAGTCGGCGGCCCAAACGGACACGCCGTAGGGGATTCGCAACGGCTCCCCGTTCGCGCGGGCCACGGGACGCGGTGACGACCACTCGCCCGCTGTGGATGGAACCAGGCGGACCTCACCGCGATTGGTGAGCAGCAAGATGTCGTCACTGCCGTTGCCGTCCCAGTCCACAATCTGCGAGACGGTAACGCCCTGCGGCTGAAGATCGGACCAAAGGCGGCAGACCTCGAGCGGGACACCGGCAGCGATCGGACGATCCGTGCCCCCTGGCCGCGAAAGAAATACCTCAGCGCAGCCGCTGTGTATCCCAGCGGCAATCAGATCGGGCGCACCGTCGCCGTTCCAATCGGCGATCAAGGGTTGCAAGCCCTCGTTTTGCACGGCGATGGGCGTGCCCGCCGCGGCAATCTGGGCGGGGGGGTGCAGCTCGGGATCGTAGTCGCGAACCGCGGCGTCGCCGGAAATACCCAGCTTCAGAGCCGACTCCGCAACGGCCTGCAACATCTTTGCCGCATCCGGGGGGACATGCAGCGATGTCTTGGCGTCGAGCGGGATGTCGGGCGGCAAACCCTCCGGCGACTGGCCCGAGATCGAGGCGTATAACATGCAGGCCGTCAAATAATCGGTCAGCAGCGTAGCTCGTTCGATCGCCAGATCCTTCTCCCAAGCCTGCCCCGAGGCCTGGGATTGGGCCTGCCGCAGGGCCGTCACGAGGGGGATGAACACGGTCGGCGTCCCCTCCGCGGCGGCGACAGCGGCCAAGCGCCGTTCGCGATAAAGCGGCTCACTCAGAAGCGGCGACGGAGCCAACACGTAACGCATCGGCAGCCAGGCATTCAGGACCGCCCAGTCGGCCGCCGTTCGATCCGGGGAGCGCTGCACCAATAGGCGCAGGGGGTGATCGAAGACGACAGGGGCGTCGTGCGGGGTGCCATCCTTCGGCCGGGCTGCCTCGGCAACATCCAAAAGCGGTTTGTCCTTGAGGGGAAACTCGTAAAGCTGGATGGCCTGGCCCTTGGCCTCGAAAAAGCGTTGCAGAATCTTGGGCACGCTCCCAGCCGAGTAGGGATTATCGCCCAACAGGAATACGCGGCGCGCCGATGGCGTCGCGGAATTCGTCGTGGAACGGGTCGGGGCGGCCGCCGCATTTTCGGCGGCCGGTGCCACCACCGGAAAAGAACACAACAGCCATATCCACCCGAAAAGCATGACCCACGAGCGAAGCTTCCGCCGTGAACTGCGGACGGCCCGGCACGGAGTGCCGGCGTCGCGGGGGCGGGAGCGTGCAATCTGTTGATAAAAGTTTACAGTCATGGAAGCGTCGGGCCGAGCCATGCTGATGTCACAACTATCGCAGCTCGAACGAGCCAATCGGGACGCCCGGCAGCGGCACGGAGCCACCGGACAAGCGTCTTTGAAGAGCGGGCCGCTCGTCCAACCGGCAGCCACGGCCTCTTGATGCCAATGTTGCTCTCAATGAAGTTGACTGGGCACTGGTTCCATGTTGGGCAGGACTGGCAGGCCTGTCAATCGCACAAGGGAGGGTAATGGCTTTCATTCACCATCAGCTTACGCGGGTAGGTCATGTTTTTGCATCCCACCACCAGCTTACACTGGTGGCTCTTGTTTTTGTCCACCACCACCAGCTTACGCTGGTGGCTCGGGTTCCAATTTAACACCAGCAAAGGGTGGTAATCATAAAGCACGAAGCGCGGCTGAAGGGCGCGGCAGCGCATGAGCCTCGGGCGTCAGCCCGAGGTGGAGAGACCCGATGCCTTCTTCCGCGAATCGCCCGCCGCGGCGGTCGCTCGTGACAAGGGTTGCTCGCGACGGTAATGCCCAAGGGCGATGCATCTCGTCCGACAAGCGGCCTCGGCTCACGGGGGCGTACAGGACCGGGCTGATTGGAGCGATCATGATGGGATGACTCACGATTCGATCACTCGTGATCGGATCGCTCACGAGTGGATGACTCGTGATTCGATGACTCTGCTGTTTTGCGGTGGGGGGGCACGGCCGGCGTGCGGCCCACCCCAGCCGCCACGGCGGGGAGCGTACCCGTCACGGAGTCCGGCTGCAAATTGAAGATTGTGAATCCGTCCGCCCCCAGATCGCGGGCCAATGCGATCTGACCCACCACCCGATCCTCGCTGGACATCTGCCAGGCGCCGATGCCGGGGTACAAGGGGATTCTCCGCCGCGGCAACGTGCGCTGGTCCTTTACCAGCGAGATGAATCGGGCATGATCGTTGGTGTAGTCCATGGGACAGACGAAATCCAGGTAGCCGGCGTCGATCCACTGCACCCAATCCTGGCCCACCGAGTCGCGGCACGAGGGATAATCGCCAAAGACGGCCGCGGAGATCTTAAGATTGGGTCGAAGCTGCTTGGCCTCACGGCTGACGGCGGCCACCAGCGCCGTGATCTGGTCGCAGCGCCATTGGCGGTAGCGTTCCTTCAGCGGGCCGGAATAGCAGTCTTGCGGCCAATGCTCCACGGTCAGCCCTGTATCCGCTTGGAACCGCTGGCGGCAGCCGTCACAATAGCAGCCGTTCGGCCCGGGATAGCGGATGTAGTCGAAGTGCAGGCCATCGACGGGATACTGGGTGGCCACCTCCAGCATGGACTCCAACTCCAGTTGCCGATTCTGGGGGTGCGATGGGCAGAGCCAGCCGATCGGGTTTCCGTCGGGGTCCACCTGCGTCCGGCCGGCTTCGCGCATGGCGGCCACGAACTGTTTGGGCGCGGTGCTGAGGTTGAAGTTGACCTTCCATACGTGGACCTCCAGGCCATGCTTGTGGCATGCGCGGACGCACTGGTCGATCTGGTCGCCGTATTGTTCATACGTGGAGCTCCGCGGCAAAAGGTCGCTCGGATAATGCGCCAGGCCGCCCCACAGCATGTTGGGCAGGATCATGTTGAAGCCCGCCGTTTTCAGTTCCTTGGCAGTCCGCTCCCAGTCGCCGGGATAGGCCCCCAATCCGGAGTGATTCCAGTACGCTCGGCCCTCCACGGGCGGGCTGTCCTGGGCGGTGAGATAGGCCGCGGCAAGGCGTTCCCGAGCCTGCTGCACCAGCGCCAAGCGGGGCTGAGAGGGAGGGGCGGATCGCGCCGCCGCCAGGAGGTTTTTTCCCGCTTGCAGGGCCTGTCGCGCCGATTCGCCCGCCGGTCCAAGCCGCGATACCCAATCTTCCAAGGCCGCCAGCTTGTCCGCCTCGGGCACCACGTCCAGGTGGCCGATCATCACCGCCCGCTGCACTGCCGCCCGTACCATCGTTTCCCTCAGCTCTGGGCGCAGATAGCCCAGCACCGCCGCCAACATCATCCGTTTGTTCGCGGCGTCTCCATCCAACAGGATGTGGCTGAAAAATGCTCCGCGGGGAGAAACCGTCAAGGCCGCGTGCTCGACCGCTTTGCCCTGGCGATCATGCCACCAGCCAATGACTCGGGCATCGTCGGATCGTGGACGTACATCCGTGATATTCCACGAGGATTGCCGCAGCGAATTGGGCAGGTCGGGTAGCGCCGCCGTCTCGAAACGAATCTCGGCGAACTCCCCTTCCTCATGCTGGGCCATATACCGGGCATCGCCGACGCCCAAGTGATCGTAGATCGCCTTCGGAACTTGATAGAAGAAAAAGCCCTTGCTCCCGCGGCGCATGGCGACCAGTAGCGATTCGGTCGTACGCTGCTCCAGAAACGGATGGTAGGGCACGATAATCAAGGGATGGACCGCCAAGATGCTCTCATCGATGCCGTCATCCTCGATGCAATCGGCTCCCAACCCCAAGGCATCCAGGAATTCGGCTACCCGCTCCGCCGTCTCCCGGGCTGTGCGAAACTCGGGCTTCGCACCGTGCAGCTTTTGCGACGGCACCACAATCGCGATATCGTGGCGTCGGGCCGTTAGCGAGAACAACCGCACGGTGGCGTTCACGTCTTTGCCCCGCCAAAAAGCGATGCGAATGCCGTCCACCTGGTCCCAACCGCCGGGCGACCCTTCGGTCCGGAATTGCGATTTGGCGAATCGCAGGGTCTGCCGTCCCGTTTCCGCCACGCGGCCCGATCCCGCATACCAGCCGGCGCCACTGCGAAAGTATAACGACAGCGAGCCGACCGCCTGCGGGTGATCGACCGCCAGGTCCAGCAGAAAAACGCCCGCGGAAGACAGATCGAGCCGCACGGCGCGATCGTAGACGCACCTGGCCCGCTGCGTGTCCGTCGCGAAGGGAAGCGCCGCCTCGATCCAAGAGCCGCCTTCACCCTCCGCGTGGCGCACGGGAGCCGACCGCTCGCCGGGCTTCCAAACGCCCTGCGCCTCCGCGTCCGAGGTGTAGGAAAACGAATCGAGCGACGTATCCTGAAAGCCGCCGGGCAATGGCGCGGCATCCTCGCCCCACGCCGGAAGCGCCAGCCAGACCGGCATGGCCAAGAGCAGCACCGCTCTGGCCCAATTCTCCCCTCGCCACTCACGCCGTGGAAAAGCAGCCCTTCCGCCACGAGATCGGATCTGGAACCATGTGCGAAGCATGATTGTCGCCTCCATCGAAAACAGCCGTTGCACCCCGCGACTTGATGTACCGGAGATCGGAGTTGAAATCTTGGGCACAATCGCTGGCTGGGGTCGGGGGAAATGAGGACTTTCCCGGCAGCTTTCCCCGCGCAGTCCGCCTTGCTCCGGGAAGCTCCATTTTATTTTGGAAGCTCGGTTTTGTTTTTATTTTAGGGAAAATACATGGCGGGAAAA
>DYLS01000353.1 GCA_020721965.1 Blastopirellula marina
ATTTTGTTTATGCCTAGATCAATTCCTGCTTTGGAGCTGACTCCGAGCGATCAAGCCCAGGTGGAGCAGTGGTTCAGGGCCCATGGAACGCCGCAGCAGGTCTGTCTGCGCTGCGGGATTGTACTGGCGGCCGTGGCGGGGGAGTCTAATAGATCGATCGCCGAGCGGTTTGCAATCAACCGCCACACGGTGGAGTTGTGGCGGGCTCGAGTTCAAGCCGAGGGTATTGATGCGGTGTGGGAAATCGCTGCGGGCCGGGGCCGTAAACCGACTTACGACCAAGCCAAGCGCGAGGCGATCATCGAAAGCACCTTGCAGAGTCGGCCCAAAGGAATGACGCACTGGAGTTGTCGGACGATGGCGCGTGCGCAGGGGGTCAGCAAGAACACAGTGAACCGGCTCTGGCAGTTGCACAACCTCAAGCCTCACCTGCATCGGACCTTCAAGCTGTCGCGGGATCCGAAGTTCTTGGAGAAGCTCACGGATGTGGTTGGCTTGTATTTGAATCCGCCGCAGAAGGCCGTGGTGCTGTGTGTGGACGAGAAGAGCCAGATCCAGGCGCTGGATCGGACTCAGCCGGGCCTGCCGCTGAAGAAGGGCCGGTGTGGGACCTGGACACACGACTATGTGCGGAACGGGACGACCACACTGTTTGCTGCGCTGGAGCTGCTGGAAGGAAAGGTCATTGGGCAATGTCAGGCACATCACCGGCATCAAGAGTGGCTGAAGTTCCTGCGCCGGCTGGATGCCGAGTTTCCCGCTGAGTTGAATCTGCATCTTGTTTTGGATAACTACGGGACGCATAAGGAGCCGCACGTGGTTGCTTGGCTCAAACGGCATCCGCGTTTTATCTGTCACTTTATTCCGACTGGTTCAAGTTGGCTGAATTTGGTTGAGCGCTGGTTCAAGGAGTTGAGTGAAAAGACGATCCGGCGAGGGGCTTTTGTCAGCGTGCCGGATCTGGTGGAGGCAATCGAGAAGTTCTTGGCTGCTTGGAATGAAGCGCCGCGACCGTTTGTGTGGACGGCGACGGTGGAGAGAATTGTCAAGAAGCTGGATCGAGCGCGGGCGAAACTCGAACAGCTCAAACCGGCCTGTACGCAGCCGCGCCGACGAAAGAGCGGGCAAGAATAATAGGTCTAGTTATTTATGGGACGG
>DYLS01000167.1 GCA_020721965.1 Blastopirellula marina
CCCAAGTGTTCCTCCAGGGATCGTAGAATCGCACGGCTTTGGTGGTTTTCATCTGCCATTGCGGAGAAAGCTCGAGTGTTGCCGCGTGGACCGTTGCTGCTGGTTTATTCTCTGCCAGTTCCGTTTGCCATGTGTTTTCGCGATCCCGGCACCAGATAAGCGTGGTACGGATGCCCTTGAGCACATAAACATACAGCCGCGGGTGTTGTAATTCGACGGGCTGGAAGTGTTCGGCCGGTGGGTCCAGATCGCGGACGACCTCCACAAATCTCCCAAAATGCCACCACAAATTGTTTTTGTCCACATAGACATCCCAATGCCAGATACAGCCTGGTCCTGCTGCGCCGGCGAAGAATGGGGCGAAAAGGACGTCGTGGAGTATGATGCCTTCTTTGTCTCTCTCGTAAAGCTTGAAGGGACCGCTATGGCGAGGCTCGACCGCTCCACTTTCCGCAAGAAGGATCGGATTCTGAATACCAAACGACCGAAGGTCTTTGACGGCCTCCGCAGCGAACACGGCTACAGGTCCATGACAGACCTTCCACGCAGCCCCAAGATCAAGATAGCGATGAACTTGCAGCACATCATTGCCGGGAAGTTCGCAAAGCCGTCGGTAGCGTTCCCGCTTGTTTTCATGATCGTAACTGCCCAAACTTTGCATAGCCAAGTTTCGCGGGAAAAGGCGATGCAGCTCTGGGAGCATCTCGGCCGTCCAGGGTTCCCATACATTGACCCTGACGGCGTCCATCTCGTTCCACAATTCCCACCCAAAGATGATAGGGTCGCTGTCATAGCGGGAAGCGTACCAGGCCAACTTTCGTTTGTATTGGGCATGCCCGGCTTCGCCCAGGAAAAAGTCGGCCGTATCTTTGGCAGGACCGCCGTTGACAATCAGGTGCTGGGGCTTGGCCGCCCAAGTTTGTGTCCCCTCCCCGAGGTGCCGGAAGTGCTCTGTGCACAATTTGAGGCGGATACCATACTTTTTGGCAATCGCGAGCAGTCCGTCGATGCGTTTGGCGCGTTCCTCATCAAAGACTCCGCTTTGGCTGTGTTCCACATCGAAAAAGGGGTTGCTTAACCAAATCCGTACAAAATTGCCTCCTTCAGCGGAAAGCTTGGAGAACCATGCTTCCATACCGTCTAGTCCATTGCTGGGAGGGCGAATCATGTTCAACCCGATGGGTATATAGGGCTTCCCATCAGAAAGCTCAAAATAGCGTGGATCGCGAGGGCTAACCCTCACATACGACAGCGGTTCAGTTCCCCAGGATACACACGGCAGTATGCATGCCGCTGCCAAAATGGCGCTACACGGGAAAAACAGCCTTTGTAAACACTTCACGCTCGTCTCCTTCTCAACTTGCCACTTGTTCCCATTTTCCCCGGGTAAAATCCGGAATATCCATTGGTTGACTACCCGCCATTAAAGACTTCTCCGAAAGGGGTATGATAGCGCTCCAGGTGGCAGAGTCATAGACATCGACCGGCACAGGCCTACCGCCACGGACTGCCTCAGTGAATTGCTGGATGACGAAGTAATCTCCCCCGCTGTGTCCGGTTTTTTGGGCTATCTCGCTATGTTCCTTCCAAAGGGGATGATCAAACTCCTCAAGATATGGCCCGGCGGATTCCCAAGTCGTTCCCTTAGACCGTCCTTCAATCCACAAGGAGTCGATCCGCGAGTCGTAAACCGCCTTTGTCCCCTGCAGGGTGTAATAGACAGTGGTGGGGTGCGGCCGAGCACTCATGACATCATACCGCAGATCAATCAACACCTCCTTGGCCGTCTTGATGAGCACCGTTGTCGAGTCTGCTATTCGAAATTCGATTTGCCGGGCGGGATGATCTTTAGGAAACCGCTGTTCCAAATAGGAGCGCATGGCGGCGCGACCGGTCTCCGCGGCCACCAGACTCATGAGGCGGTCACCCTTGTTAATTCCCAACCATTTGGCGACGGGGCCGAGGGAATGCGTGGGATAATAGTTGCCCCTGTGGTCACGCTTGATTTCGCCCCGCCACGTGAGTGTACCGTCGCCCTCGAAGGCCATCGCCCGACAATCATGGACGTAGCCACATTCGGCAAATGTCAACTTTCCAAAGAGACCGGCTGCAATCATTTGGCCAATCGCGAGAACATGTCGCCAGAAGCAGCAATTCTCGGCTAGCATGTAGATTTTTCCGGTTTCCTCCACAGTATTGACGAGGTCCCAGCACTCTTGGATCGACATGGCGGCGGCCACTTCGCTGAGAACGTGCTTCCCTGCCCTAAGGGCATCCACTGCCATCCTGGCGTGCCATTGCATGGGCGTGGCAATGAGGACTGCCTCTAGGTCATCCCGCTGGAGCATGCGGCGGTAATCGGTAGGCGTCTCGCCAAAAGTCGCAGGCTGTTGCCCATTCCGAAGTTCCGCGATCAGTTTCCTAGCCACATCCAGCCGCTGGGGGCGAATATCACAGATGGCTAGGACCTCGGCACCTTGTTCCAAGAGTAACCGCAAAAGATAGGTTCCTCGGCTGCCTACACCGATGACACCCATTCGCAGGGGTCGGCTCGCCGCGGGTCCTGATTCGGCAGATAGGATACGGGCAGCGGCCATGCCGATGGCCGCTCCCGCCTGGCTCTTCAAAAACGCCCGGCGATCAGAAGTCCCCATTGGAACAGCCTCCCGAGGGCAACCGTGATTTGACGACCACGCGGAAAGGGACAACGGCAATTGTCGGCAACATTATCCTTGTTCATTCGAACAAAGAAAAGTCCTTTGAGATCGTTTGCGCACCGCAATGGTGTTCCCAAGCACCTCGCCAATCAAACGCCGCGATCGGTCTTTTGGGGGACAACGGGCGTCGTCGAATCGTCATCGCCCTGTGCGCGTGCAAGGGCCGCCACGAAAACAGCCTCCGCACCGGCCCTGATAAGGGCCTCTGCCGCGAAATGACATGTTGCCCCCGCTGTCAAAACGTCATCGACCAAAAGGCCCCGTCGGCCAACCAGTCGAGGATGCGAAGAGGACGAAGTCGGCTTGCTCGTGCGTCGGGAGATTTTGTGGTCCTGCTGAGGATTCGACACATGCCCCCCCAGGTACTTCCTGGCGACAGCGTTGTTCCATAAGGTTGCCAGCACGGAGGACCAAACCGTGCGAGTATCTGTCGCTACGGCGAAGGCCCCACGGACATTTTTCCACCGTTCCCACGGCTTCAAACTCCGTTGTAATTGCGTATCGCGGACCCGTCGTAAAATGTGCGTCTCAAGCGGTACGCCGAGGTATCTGGCAATCGTCTCGGCAAGGACTTCCGAGCTGTTGATATTGCGGCGGAGCCGTCGCCGCGGAAAGAGAGGAATCGGAACTACGCAGTCCATCGCAAGCTGGCGAAGTTTCTCCCCTCGCTCGCGGCAAAAAAGACGTGCCATGCAATGCGCAAGCCGTTCACCGCTGGGATGCTTCATCTTCAAAACTACCTGACCCAATGGCCCGGCATACGGTCCCAGCGAAACAACGCCGCGAAAGGCAAGGCGTTGGTGAAGATACCAAGAGCAGCCGTCGGGCGATGGCGGATCATCGTCCGCGTAGCCACCACATTTCGGACAACTCGTCCAGCCCGAAAACGAAAAAACCACCAGACAGTAAGGACAAAGAAAATTGCTGACACCGGCCTGAGGCAACCTGCTCCCAAACCAAAGCAGCTCATGCGCCTGCTGAGGGTGCCACCGAATCCGATGATCGAGAATCGGTTGCCATTTCGTCGCCCCCGATTCGATTCCGACAGGCGTTCCACAGACCACAGACAGTCGGGGAAAAACAAGATCAATCCAGCCGGTCCACATTCCCCAAGGAAACGGCATTTTCATGTCTCGGCACTACGGCCCATACACCGAGCAGGGAAGCGAATCCATAGGACAAATAAACCAAACTTCCTGGACGTATTTTTACGTAAATCATTACTGCGTAGCAACTTCCATGTGGTTTGTGCTGCTTGCCGTAGTCATGTAATGGGCTTTCTTAAGTTCTTGTCCTGTAATGAGTTGCGCGATACGGTTTGTACCCGGAAAACGGTGGGAGAATCGGGGTGCTCAAGTTACGTAAATCATTTTATTGCAATCACTTGCGGTTAGTATTCCCCTGGTTCGTGGGGGGGAAGTTTGGCTTAACCGCTGTCGAGAAGACTTCTCGCTTCGTAAGATTTCTCGCTTCGCTCGAAATGACAGCAGCGCGGCTGGTCTTGCAGTGAGGAGAATCCGTGTGAACGACCACCTCAGGCTAGCAGCGGGGCTTCCTCCCCCGTCGGCGCCGCCATGGTATCGAACTGGTCCAAGCTCTGGATCAAGGCTTGGAAGGCGATCAAGATGTCTGTGGCGGTCAAGATGCCGCACAGTTTCGCATCCTGAAGAACCGGTAGGCACGAGATGCGACGCTGCAAGATGACCGTCACGGCGGGGATGATGTCGCTGTCGGGCGAGACCGTGATCGGTGGCTGCGACATCACCTCCCGAGCCGTCTTGCCTCTCGCCCGGCAGACGTCCCGATCACTGATCACGCCCAGGAGGCGATCTTCGTGATCCACGACCAAGACGTGGCGGATTCGCCGCTCCTGCATCAGCTCGGCGATTTTCGGGACGGGTGTTGCGGGGCCGATTTGGACGGGCGTGCTGGTCATGATGTCCCCCGCGCGAACCAGCCAGGCCCGACCTTCCCGTTGGTCGTCCATGCGGCGCAACAGCAATCTGCGAATCACGTTGCGTTTTTGAAATAGCAGTTGCTCGTGTGCCAGGGGAATCGGCTCCGGGGTGTGTGCCTGCGTGGTGGCCTTGTGACGGAAGGGGCATTTGCCTCTCGACGCGAAATAAATCCCCAGCCCGGCTACGGCCGCCAGGCACAAACCTGCCACCGCCACCTGCGTGCCTTGGCGCCCTGTCAGGCGATTCCAACCCGTGATGAGGACACTACGAGCCGCCAGGCCACCGGCGCCCGCCTCTTGCCGCGAAGGATCGGTTCCGCTTGCCCGTGCCACGGCTGCCCCGTCAACGCCATGCCGGGCGTCCCGGAATGTCGCGCGGGCAAGGATGCCCACGCCAAGGACCGCACAGACGAGCAATCCAAGGATTCCCAATAGGGCTGCGTACTCTCCGACAGCCGCCCCGTGTTCGGCCCAAATCACCCGCCCCACGCTGGTCTTGGACTTCGAATCGTGCACCATGATCCGTGATTCTCCAATTGCGAACCGGAACGGTTGTTCCTGTCTGATCGCACTCTATCCAAGAAACGCTTGGATAGCGTTTCACGAAAACTGGCTGCCGCGCGGCCGCACAGCCACCGATGATTTGGCCGCAATCGTCGGCGGGGCGCGTTTCGCCGCCCGCGCTACATCACGGCAAAATAGTTGTCCACGGCCAAATCGAACAACTCGGGCGACATCCGCGGTGTGACGCGGGCGTACTTGCAGTAATTGAGCACCTGCAACAGTAGGTCGCGGGGCTGACAGAAGCGAAACGACCGGCCACTCTGCTTGAAGTGCTTTTCGATCAAGTAGTCCACGGACGAGGCGTTGTATGCGATCCCCATTTTGGAGGATAACGTTACGAACAACTTGCGGAACTCTTCCTCGCTGGGGTCGATGACCTCGATCTTGTACGGAATCCGCCGGAGAAATGCCTCGTCCACCAATTCCCGGGGTTCGAGATTCGTTGAGAAAACGATTAATTGATCGAACGGAACGCAGATCTTTTTGCCGTTCGGCAGATTAAGGAAATCGTACCTTTTTTCCAGAGGTACAATCCAGCGGTTGAGCAATTCGTGGATCGGCATCCGCTGTCGCCCGAAATCATCGATCACCAATGTGCCGCAGTTGCTTTTCAATTGCAGCGGGGCCTCGCAAATGCCGGTGGAGGTATTGAGCGTGACCTCCAAGGCCGACATTGTCAATTCCCCGCCCGCGATGATCGTGGGTCGGCGAATGCGGACCCAACGACGATCCACCCTGCGCGAGTCGATCAGTCCGGTATTCTCGGGCAAGGGGACCTCGTGGTGATTGACGGGGTCGAAGAGGCGGATGATTTCGCCATCGATGCCCAGCGCCCGGGGCACCCAGATGTACGGCCCAAAGGCCGCCGTCACGCGTTCCGCGAGGCTGGTTTTACCGTTGCCGGGCGCTCCGTAGAGGAATAATCCCCGCCCGGAATTGATCGCCGGCCCCAGCCGGTCGAGCATCCGCCGGTTCAGCAACAGGTCCCCGAACGCCGCCTTCAGTTCTTCCTCGGTGGGATGCTGCCGGGTGAGGGATTGGGCCTGAACGCTTTTCACATAGTCTTGCAGGGCGACCGGAGCCGCGCCGAAATAGGTGCAGTGCTGTACGTATCTGCGTGCCCGCTCACGCCCCAATTCCCCCAGTTCGTAGACGTAGTCGTTCATGGGGGCATCGCAACGGTGCGCCACCAGGCGTTCCGTTTTCATGCGACGCATCTGCTGGTCGACGAGCACGAAGGGCAATTTGATCTGGTCCGCCACGGCGCGACCGCTGGCCTCCCCGCGGGCGAGGAGGAACTTGAGGATCAGGGCTTCGACCTCGCTCTCGGTCAACTGTGCATCTTGGAGGGACTCCGGCTCGATGGGCACGAACTCGGTCTCGGCCCAGGTCTCCAAAGTTGTGCTGCCGCGAGAGGACGGGGAGGCATTCCCCCTCGTCGGCCCGGCCTCGCCTCTACTCAGCCCGGCCCCCGCCGCAGCCGCAGACTTTTCCTCTTCCGCGGCCACCAATCCTTGGATGCGTTGCAAGACGCGCTCGATTTCGGCCTCTTGCTCAGCACCTTCCGAATCGGTGGACTCATGAGGATGCAGGTCGGCCTCAAGCCCATCTGAAGGACCATATTCCTCTGCCGGCCCGCAGGCATGTCCCGCCTTGCGTTCCTTGCTCTGGCACGGTACGGGTTCCGTCTCCGGCGGGGCGGCTTCCAACATCTGAAGCACGTCTTCATTGGCAGCCTGCGAATCCCGTCGCAACAGTCGTGCTAATAAACCCTGCTCGGATCTCTTGTTCATTTGGCGTCTCGTCGCGATACCAAGGGTCCTCAACGGTGTGCGGCAGCCGCTGCCCCGCCATGCGTGGGAAAGCGGGCATCCGAAGGAAATTGCGTAACGCGCGTTCAAGGATGCCTCAAGAAAAGCATACGTCATGAGAGCTGGCGTTCTGTCCGGCCGAGAGAAGAAGCCCGACTCGCCAAACGGGTGAGTGCACCAGCGCAGAGTTGCTTGCCCGGCCCAACATGCTGTGGTGGGACAGATCGCCTCGCAGTATAGCCCTGGGCCTTCCGTAAAATGGCATGGGCTTTCGCAAAAAGGGCTTGGGCTTCCCCCAAAA
>DYLS01000354.1 GCA_020721965.1 Blastopirellula marina
GCCAAGGCGTATGGCGTGGCCGTTCCACATAGGACGGTACTTAATGCAATAGCCGAGGATGCGCTGGGTATTTGGCGGCGGCACGGGGATTTGAATACACGTTCTGGCGTTCAGGCAGTGATTGCAGCCTTCGACAAATGGCGAGATCGTATGTGTCTTCAATCCTCAGACTCGTCGCCATGAGCACAGCAGACGACCTTGATATGCTCCTCGCCCAACATGAGGCCCTCCGCCAGAGAATGCCCCATGCCTGGAATGCCTTCTTCGGCCGCTTTGGATGCCTTCGTGCCGTACAGCTTGCGGCGATCCCGCCAATCTTGTCCTGCAAGAACGTCCTTGTGACGGCCCCGACAGCGGGCGGCAAGACCGAAGCGGTTATCGCGCCGATCTGCGAGCGCATAGCACGGCACCGATGGCCGGGGCTTAGCGTTCTGATAATCACGCCGACGCGCGCTCTCGTCAACGATCTGTACCAGCGATTGGCCCACCCGTGCGCACAGATGGGCTTAGCGCTGGGACGAAAGACTACGGACCACGCCCTGGGCGAGGAGATCGTCGAGCAAGTGCTAATCACGACGCCGGAGTCAACCGAGTCGCTTCTCACTTTCCGACGGGAGTGGCTGAACGGCGTGCATGTTGTGGTTCTCGACGAAATTCATTTGCTCGACGGGTCGCCGCGCGGCGATCAACTGCGAAACATCCTGAGCCGGCTTGCCGCTTATCGGCATCATGTAGGCGGCGCGGAATTTGCTGGTCTGCAACGAATCGCCATGTCGGCGACAGTAGCCGATCCACGGAGGCTTGCTGACGTTTACCTTGGCAATGGTTCCGAGATCGTCTCGGTGCCTGGGCAACGGGAACTCGAAGCGAGGGTGATCGTGGCTCCGGGAGGGGACAAGGAGCGAGCCGAAGCCGCGATGGCGGCAGCAGAGGAATTCACGACCGTCCATAAGATTCTCGTTTTCGTAAACAGCAGGAAGCAGGTGGACACGTGTGCTGGCTTCTTCCGGTGCGGTTCCTTCGCCAAGATGCCTGTCTACGGGCACCACGGGAGCCTGTCGAAATCCCAACGCGAAGACGTAGAATCGCGGTTCAAGTCCGACTCTGAAGCGATCTGCGTCGCAACAATGACCCTGGAGGTGGGCATTGACA
>DYLS01000168.1 GCA_020721965.1 Blastopirellula marina
TGGGCGCGTGCAACCAAAGCAGGCCACCGGGAGAGATCTTGCGAAGCGAGAAATCTTCTCGACAGGGGCCGAGATTTCTCCACGCTGACCCGGACTTCCCTCCCGCGAACGAAGGGGACGCTAATCGCAAGTGATTGCGCCGACGGCGATTACGCCAGTTGAGGACGCTGATTCGCTCACCGCTTTCTGTGTCCAATGCGTATCGCGGTACAATACGTATCATGCAACTCGAAGCGGGACAAGAACTTACGCAAAGCCACTGCATGACTCTGGTATGCAGCACAACTCACACGGAAGTCGTGATCCAGTAATCATGTACGCGAGAATGCGTCCAGGAACTGTGGAGTAATCTAGCCTACCGGGCGAACCAGCATGCTTCTCGGCTCACGGCCAGAAGGACGTGAAGACCGTGTCCACAGCATTGCGAATGGTCGTGTTTTTCCCAACTACGCCACCTTCGTTCGTCACGTTGATCTTGTAGAGGCCGGCCAGGTAGGCGACCTCGGCGGCACTGGTTGGAACCGGATCTGTACCGCGAGCGACCACGCCCGGTATCACGCTCCCACCGTCCACGAAGGCGATGTCTCGCCCACCGTTTCCGCGGAAGGTCACTTCCTCGAAGAATTTGGCGCGGTGCACATAGCTCCCGGAATTCAGTCGCACCTGCACGGCGTCCAGGACCACCTTGTCGTTGCCGGCGGAGCCTTTGATGGTCGCGGTGTCGTAACCACCATTGAGGGCGTAGGCGTGGACAGCATCGAAGAACTTCGCGCGGAAGAAGAAGTTGGAACCGTTGAAGAGCGAGAACTCTGGGGTTGCCACAAAGCGATCGTCGCCGGGCGAGTCGTATAGCTGCGCGGCGTCGAAGCCGCCACTCTTCGCATAGGCATGGACGTAACGAAATCCCTCCGCCCGCAGCAAGTAGCCATCGCCGGTCATCTCGCCAGAGGTTGGGGTACCGTTGAACAGATCATCGCCTGGCGAGTCGTAGAGGGAGGCGACGTCCTCGCCTCCCGCTTGCGAGATCAGAACGACCTGTTCGAAACTCTGGGCAATATGCGAGAAGCTACCCAACGCGTCGGTGATCGTTACCTCTGTGGGGCTGGCGGAGACGGTATCGACACCCGCCGAATCGTAGACCGTCAACGAATCGAGGCCACCCCGCCCGTCAATCGTCACGGCCTTAATATTTTCGGCCTGGACGGTATAGTTTCCGCCGAACATCAACCCTGCCGCGTTTGCCCCAACCACAGCAGCATCATTTTCAGCCGTTCCGCGAATAGAAATGGTGTCCCTGCCGCCCAGTCCATGGATAATCAAAGTGGTCAGCGATTTGGGGATGGCTTGCAGATCACCGTTGATTTTGACCGTCCAATACTCGGGCGTGGCGCCGGGGATGAATTCGAACACGTCATCGCCGTCGGTACCCCAAAGCTCCTGTTGCGGAACTTCCACCCCCAAGGGCTGCACGCCGGGCGGGTCCAGTAAGCGAGTGAAGATATCCGTGCCGTTGAGCGCCGCCACGATCGGATCGGGGTCGGTGGACGGCCCGGTCCATGCGACCACGTAGTTGCCCACGGCATCCATGGCGATGGCCGGAGTTATCTGATCGCCAGCCGTTTCGGCGTTGATGCGGAATTCGCCCGCGTGTCCCTTCGGGGGTAGTACGAAGTTGCTCCCGTCGGCCATGAACATGCGGCCGTAAACACCCCAGTCGATGGCCAAATCGTTATCTTGGCCGGCGGTTGTCCAGACGACGGTGAAATTGCCGGCCTTATCCATGGCCACGTCGCTTTGGTGCTGGTATTGCAGCGAGGTCTGATTGACCTGGAACTCATCGGCCTTGGGCGTACCGTTGGAAGCGAATCGCCGGGCATACACCCCGAAACCGCTCCCATCTTGCCCAAAGCTGCTCCAGGTGATCACGAAATCGCCATCGGCATCCATCGCCACGCGGGGATCGATTTGGCGGTTGACGCGGTACTGCGTGGCCAGAATCTCGCCCGTCCGCGGCGTGCCATCGGCGTTGAAAACGCGGGCTACGACGCCCCAGTCGTTGCCGTCCTGACCGTCGCTCATCCAGACCACGACGAAGTTCCCGGAGTCGTCCGTCGCGACGTCGGAGTCTCTCTGCGAGCCGGAACTCTGGACATTGACGGTGAACTCATCGCTCAAGGCTTGACCGAAGCGATTGTAGCGCCGGCCGATCACTTCGTTGTTTTTCAGACTATCGATGTAGCTGCTCCAGGTCACCACGAAGTTGCCGGTGGCGTCCATCGCCACTTTGGGGGCATATTGGGCGTTGAGTCGCACCTGATTCACGCGGAATTGTTGCCCCTGGGGTGTGCCAAAGCGGTCGAATACGCGTGCCCAGATGCCGTCGGTGTCGGTGTCGCCCTCCCGGGACCAGACGACCACGAAGTTTCCCGCGTCATCCATGGCCACGTCGGGTTCGACCTGGTTGCCGGTCTCAATCGTGTTGACAATGAATTCCGGCCCCTGTGCTTCTCCGCGGCGGTTGAAGCGTTGAGCGATGATGTTGGTGGCTGGGGTGCCGGTGTCCGCTCCCTGTCCCGGGCTGACCCACACGACCACGTAATCGCCGTTATTGTTTATGGCCACGGCGGGCGTGGTCTGATTACCGATCAAAGTCGTGTTCACGATCGTGCTCACGTCACCGGTTCCTGGATCGCCGGGGACGCCGGGGCCGGGAACTCCGACCAGCAGGCGGAAGTCGAGCGTGAAATTGCGGCCATTCGGCGTGAATCCGGTTCGCCCGAGCGGGTTGCCGACCTTGTCGCGGACGCCACTCTGTTCGGTCTGACCTGGCCCGGCCGCTACCGGAGCCAAGACCTCCAACTGGTAGGTTGCGCTCTCCAACGGCTGCTGGCCGGCCTCTCCGGGATTTGCGTCGATCTCCAAAACTGCCTGCCATTTGTTGGCAGGGGGGACTTCCAGGCCCAAGGGAGTCGCCAGTTCCGACGCCTTGTTCATGCCGAAATGGACGCGCGTGACTGCCCCGCCCATCAGCACGCCGTCTTTCGACAAGCGGTAGTTCTCCGGATTGGTGACGCTATCCAAGACGCGTTTGACGGAGGCGGGTACCGGCTGACCATTGGCCAAGGCCTGGTCGCGCTGTTGGATGGCCCAAGCCAGCGTGGCATCATCGAAGGCCAGCATCTCTTCATCGAAGTCGATGACCAGGTACTGAACACCGTTGGGCGTGACCAATTGGTTGCCGTTGAGAACGGACTGGCCGTCGGGAGCAATCACGTCGGATACGATCGGGCCTGCCGTATCGAGGGTCTCGCGGAATTGGCGATAACGGATCGTGGAATTGGTGATCGAACCGTCGGTGGCCTGCTCCCATTGTGTCCAAGCCACGACGAACGAGCCGTCGGGGGTGGCGCCTAGCGAGGCTTCGGTCTGAAGCGTCCCCACGTCGGCCGGCATGTATTCCACGATCTGCGGCGGTGGGACATCAGCCCCCCCCGCCCGAGCCGGTGCGTCGGGATTGGGAAACATGAAGAACGGCCAATCGTGGCCCTCGCCTTGGAAAGTGACTTCGAAAACGGCGTAATTTAGTGGATTCACGGAATTCCCGAAGCCGTCCTGAACTTCCCAGGGTGTCCCTTGGCGGTTCAAGATTTCAGTAGAGGAGAGCAATCGCACGTCGATCGGGCCTTCATACGTGGTTTCGGCCCAATTCACACCCGTTCTGGTCGCTCCTTCCAGCACGGCATCGATGCGATCGACTGTCTGCGATAAATTCCAGACGTTGTTGACCTGGAGGTTGTCGATCGTCAGATTCTCGTAACCGAGTTGCCCGCCTCGATACAACCGCACCTGGAAAGACTCCCAGTTCAGGCTGCGATTCATGACGATAAAGTACCGTTGGTTGTGCCCGTCGCGGTGGGCATTGGCGACACTATCGCTGAACAGCGTGACGACGTTGAAATTCGGATCGGCGTCGAAGCGGCTGAACAGGATCCCGTTGGCTTCCCCGCGAAGCAGCCCCGCAACGCCGTCGAGAATCGCCCGCAGGCGACCCACCTGCTCCGCGTTGGCCCCGCGATTCACCGCCCGAACCAAAATTTCTTCCATCGCCCCGTCCACATCACCGTTGTTCTCGGATCCGACGGGGAAGGATTCAAAGCTGGGATCGAAATAGGTCAACAAGTCGGAGTTCGTCGTGCCATTGATTTGGCTTTGGAGGAACGTATTCGCGGAGAGAAACGCATCTGTGGAAACGTCGGGGCCGAAACCCTCGTAAGAGATGATGATGTCGCCGTCGGCGTCGAGGGCAGCTTGTGAACCGATTTGAGTGCCTGGCCAGAGTAGAGGATCATCGGTCGCCAGGGCCGCGCTATTGGCGCGGAACGTATCTCGCAAGACGGCGCCGCTGGGGGTGCCTTGGGCATCCAACAATTCGTACATGATCGCCCGGACCCCTGACGTGGTCTGACCGGTGTTGTCCGCGTCTGCCACGACCTGCCACGAGACCAAAAAATGGTTAGCCGAATCGAACGCCACCGTGGACGATCCGCCGCCGCCCACGCTGAACTGATTCAGCAGCACTTGGCCATCCAGATCGAAGGCCTTTGCAAAGACCGTTGAGGCGAACGTGCTACCCGTCAAATAGCGGACGTCGTCTGTGCGATCCCACGTGACGACGAAGTTCCCGTCGTGGCTCATCCCCACGGCGGGATCGAATTGAATCGCGGTTTCCTCGGTGTTCACCAGGAATTCCACGCCGACGCGCTCGCCCATGCGATTGAAGATTTGCGCCTTGATGCCGTTGAAAAAGCTGAAATCCTGGGCGCCGTTAGCCCACGCGATGACAAAATTGCCCGCGTCATCCATGCCCACCGCGGGTTGGAACTGAGGGCGAGTGGCCTCATCGTTCACGCGGAACGTAAACGGGTCGATGCGGGCAATGCTCTCCGTGTCCGGGATAGCCACGACCTCCACGCCGGGAACGCCATCCAAGTCGAGGTCCGACATGGCGGCCGGGCGGTAACGTCGTGCAAAGATATCGGTTACGCTCCCAAAGATTTCCGAATCCGGAACCTCCCCTTCCCACACGATCACGAAATCGCCGTCGGCGTCGATGGCCACAGCAGGATTGATCTGATTGTATTTGTCGGGGCCAGGCGTGAACGGGTCATCCGGTTCCTCGGGATTCACGCGGAACTCGGGACTGGATTGCTTCAGCGTATCGACCTTGGCTTGCGCCGATGGCAACAAGTTGTTGCCCAGTTCGTCGTTCACGCTCGAAATAATCAGCTCCGGATGATCTTCCTTGCCGGAATCGCCCACGAATCGCACATCGAACTCCGTGGCGCTGACGGCTGTGACGGAAATCTGCGGTCGGGCCGTGGTGAAGGTGATCGGCTCCACGTACGGGCCTTCGGTCAGACTGGGCACGCGGTCCGGCGGCGGGAAGTCGATCGGCCCCGAAGGCTGGTTCTGCAAACGGGTGTTGAAATACCGCTCGATGGCGGTTGCCGTCGCCTGAGGGTTGGATGCTGAGATCGGTATGTCGGCAATCAATACCGGCTCACGAACCGTCGTCACCGAAACGTTGGGCAAGAAGCCGCTCGTGAAACTAGGGCTATCGATGGAGAGCTTGGGTTGATGGATACCCAGCGAAGCGCTTCCATACTCGATGAGGAATTCGCGGCCACTGACGGCGGTAACCTGGGCGTTTTGCAGTGGCCCACCCAAGCCTTGCAAGGCCGCCTCGATATCGGATGCCAATTGCTCTGGCGCCACCGTCTCGTCGTAGACGATGGTCGCCCGCTCCGTCGGCGAGATGATGGTGTCACCGTTGGTGTCGGCCTGCAATACGAACGTGCCGACCACGTTCTGCTGAGTAAAAATATAGGGTTCCTGAGTCGCCGTGATATTCAACCGCTGAACCAGAGTGGTTCCCCCGTAAATCAGCGAGAACTTGGCGTTCAGGGTCGGAAAGGCGTCGTTCAGCACACCGCTAGGCAGCGTGATGCGTTGAACTTCATCCGTCAGGTAGCGGGCGTAGATGTTCGATTCGGTAAGGGGCACGCCGGTCAACGGATCCAGAATCGGGTTACCCGTGAAAGGATCAACGACCGTATCGGCGCGAGACCACACCACGACGAAATCGCCATCGTTGTCCACGGCGATGGATTGGCCCGCGATCGTCCCATTCGCCGGGGGGATCAACGATTGGTTGACCAGCTTGTCGAGGGCATCCACCGGTGTCACGCTGAGCAACGTTCGCTCTTCCAAGGTATCCAACCGGAGGGAGCGATGCTTGCGGATTCTCTTATTGGCCCGCTTGCCGCTGTGACGGCCCCACAGTGTTTCCCACAGAGATTTTTTCTGCTGCCGAGAGGACAACCGAAACTGCGCCATGTCAGAATTCCTCAATCGTTGTCAGTTCCGCCCTTGCAGATGTGCGTGAGAATCCCTTCGACAAGTCCTTCGCGACCAACCGTGACGGCAACGCATTGCGTTTCGCGTACCCTCAACCGGATCGGCCTTCGTCCTTGGTGTCAGGAAAAGCAGCGACTTCTTGGAATCGCTTGGCCCTTCCTGGAATCCATTGGAAACAGTTCCACTCCCGAAATTGCTGGCTGCACCGAAAAAACACTGCCCGCGCCGAATCCGGCACTCGCGGACCGGTTGTTAAACTAGCTTATCCAACCTCTCCAAGTCAACTGCTTTATCATGATTACTGCTTCCGGCACCGTCAAGACACAACCGCGGGGGAAGCTATTTTCGGTCCGGTTCGTTCGCAATTTTCGTTCTCACCAAACAGCCCGTTTCTCCACTCGGGGCGAATCTCAAGAACCTGTAGAGCTGTAGAGCTATCGGGAAAACCGTTTGCAGCCGGCAGCGGCCGGGCCACAAGATCCATCCCAGGCGGGGAAGCCGCTCCCCGAACGATCTCGCGGATACCTCGTCGGTGGGCGACCTCCTCCCTCACTGTCGAGCATGGCGAGAGCGCGCAATTTATCACGCTTGACTCTCAAATGTTCGATGCATCGGATGGACCGAAAGTTCCATTCCCGGAGATCGCGTAAATCGCGTAGTTTACAGCAGCGATTCGTCTCACATCGCAAATTCCGCCTGATTGCATGATGCGATTGGCGTATCTTGCGAGGCGATGTGCCCCACTACCAAGAGATGTTGAGCCAAGCAATCGACCTTGCGCGTAACGGTTCACGGCTGAGCTGTAACGGAAAAGATTTGTGAGACAACTGGACTTTTGCGAACTGCTCCCCTCTCCCTCTGGGAGAGGGCCAAGGGGTGAGGGTTTGGTCAAATC
>DYLS01000355.1 GCA_020721965.1 Blastopirellula marina
TGAGAATAAGCGGCAACTACGTGAGGAGAGTCGGCAACTTCGCGAAGAGAATGCACAACTCACGCAGCAGTTGGCCGCCCAGGCCGACTCGCAACCGTTCTGGATACAATCGCAGCCCACAGCACTCCAGTCGCGGGCCCTGGAGCTGCTGGGCCTAGGCCCGTAGTCAGCCCGCGCCGCAGGCATTTCCCACAACCACCGTTCTACTAACAACTTACGTAATTAGCAAGAGGGAAGTTTGGTCTAATCGCGACTTACACAGTTAGCAAGAAGGATGTTTGGGCTAAACTTACTATTCCGGTCCGTCGCCCAGCGGAAGCCGCATCACATGGGGGCTTGGGGGAGTTTTCGTGGATAGGGCGGCCTCTCCCGCGGCGGCAGTGGCTGCCGGTACATGGTGGCCCAGGCATCCCGTTCCTCCTCCGTCGCGTAGAACCGCAACCAGACCTCTGGATCGCCATTTGCAAACGCGCAGTCCCAATGCAGATAGTTGTTCCGTAAATCCAACTTCTTTTCTCGCGCAGGCAAAATATCGCGGTAGATGAGCCGGTACAGCTCGCGGTCAGAGAGGTGATCCGTGAAGTCCAGCACGATTCGCTTCTCGAAGAGGCGATTGATGGTATCCCACAAGATTCGTCGCAGTTCCTCGTCGCTCAGCACTTCGGGCCGGGGCAGTCGCAACTCCGGATCAAACCAGCGGTAGATCGGAAGAACAGGGGCCATCTCCCAGGCCAACATGCAAGCCAAATACTCGTTTTCGACGGCTAGCGGGAGGCGATGAATATTTACCCGCGAGATCGAATCGTCGTAGTACGGCTCCAGTTCGTTCCGCAACTCGGCGTTGCGAACAAGCAAATCGATTTCGTCTGGTTCACGGCTCAAGGAATCTCCCATCACCCGATGCCCTGTTGTGAGAATCAAAGGAGTTGCGTACCGAAATCTCGCTGAGTTGGACGGCGCGCCGTGCGAACTCTGGTCAATCAACCCTCTCCATATCGACTTTACTCGAGAATCGGCGGGCCGCAAGTCGTCCGTGGCTCAAGATTTCTTGAGCGATTGGCTTATCGATCTCACATTCCGAACACTCGGTACATCTTCGACTTCGGCGGCGCAAACAACAACGGCAGGGATCTGTATAGAAAATAAGT
>DYLS01000356.1 GCA_020721965.1 Blastopirellula marina
CCCGGCCGTCCCACAGGGCCGGCACCCGACCCGCCTTGCTGCCGTTGCGGCAAAAGGCCTCCCACGCCGCCAGGATGCATTCGGTTGTGGTGCCGGCCAGCGTGTTGGTGCCCTCGGTCACCGTCACCGGCCGCTCAGTGTTGTCACGCAGTGTCAAGCACGGAACCCCCAGCGCTGTGGTCTCTTCCTGAAGGCCGCCGCTGTCTGTGAGCACCACCGCCGCGTCCTTCCACAAATACAGGGATTCCTGAAACCCCAGCGGCGGCAACTGCACGATGCGATCGGAAAGCGCTATCCCGAAGGCGTCGATGCGCCGACGGGTGCGCGGATGGACCGGGAACAGGATTTTATGGCTTTCGGCGATACGATTCAACGCCCTCACAATTCCGCGAAAGGTTTCCGGGTCGCCCACGTTGGCCGGTCGATGCAGGGTCAAAAAGGCGTAGGTTTTAGGTTCCGGTTTATAACCCCCGACGGCAAACCGGCTGCCATCCTGCGTTTCCAGTTGCCGCAACTGGTGAAGCAGGTTGTCCACCATCACGTGGCCCACCAGATGAATACGTTCCGCGAGCTTCCCCTCGGCCAGCAGATTGTCCACACCGCTTTGCTCCGTGACAAAAAACAGATCCGAGATGCTGTCGGTGACAATTCGGTTTATCTCCTCAGGCATGGTCATGTCCCGGCTGCGCAGGCCGGCTTCCACATGTGCCACACCCACGCCCGCCTTCTTGGCGACGATGGCGCAGGCCAGGGTCGAATTGACATCGCCTACCACCACCACCCAGTCCGGTTTCTCTTTCTGACAGACCTTCTCGAAGGCAACCATGATGCGCCCGGTCTGCTCGGCGTGGGTGCCTGAGCCGGCTTCCAGATACACATCAGGCTCGGGTATGCCCAAATCCCGAAAAAACAGGGCGCTCATGGCCTCGTCGTAGTGCTGGCCGGTGTGTACCAGCAGCGGTTCCAGGTCATCCACCCCCTTCATCGCCCTTAAAATGGGCGCGACCTTCATAAAATTGGGCCGTGCGCCGGCCACCAGCAAAACTTTCAACGCAGTTCTACTCCCTTTCCTCGTTGTTTCACTTCTTTAGTCTCTTTCCGCTCGTCTTTCAAGGTGTTCGACATCCCGCTTACGTCAGCAGAGA
>DYLS01000043.1 GCA_020721965.1 Blastopirellula marina
ATTTATGGAACCACAAGGCGTTGTGGCCGATACGGCATGACTGCCCGAATGTTCCGTGAACGGTTTCGGAAATATTACTACAGCGCTGGGTCGTTTGCGTGGCTCAACATTTCGCGGTAACGAGCCATCCCACCTCGCAACACATCTTGGGCACATCGCGCCATCAGGCGGACTTTGTGCTGTAGTAATAAAAAACCCCGCCGTTCGCAGTATCTCAGCGAGACGATGGGGCCGGAACAGAGAAGAGGCCGACAAAACGGGGGTCTAACTTCAGCCCCCTACCTCTCTATGATATCGACGGTTTTTCCGCTGTCCAGCATTTTTCTAAAGGCACCGACCCCGGCCAAGTCGCGTCTCACCGGGCGAAGTGGTCGGAATCCTGCCGGGGGCCTGTCCGAGTCCAGCTGCGCCACGGGACGCCCTGCCGTGAACGATCCTGCCGGAATGCGGCCCGGGGGCACGACCGGGACGGCTCGCAACAATACGTATCAAGCTGCCCGTCAGGCACTAGGATACCCGGGGCATTCGCTACTGCGCTGCGAGACAAGTGCTAGCCGATTCGATACCGCGCTGCGAGACAAGTTCAACAAACCCGCCGGGGTAGCTGTTGCGGTACCGCGCAGTCGGCCACAATCCCAACCGTCGCAAAACGCAGAAACCGCGACTTCGGAATTATGCCAGCTCAAGTGACCCAATCGCACAAAGATTTTCGAATACCAAGAATGGATAAGCTGCGTTTGTCGAGACGATAACATAGTTTAGCTAAAGATCAGATACGGTTGAAGCATCAGAAAGGCAGACGCCCGCCTGCCACCGGTCTTTAGGAGCAGATCGTAATCCAGGGCGTGTGCTGCACTCGGCTGATGGAACGCCCAATAAGCTGGACTGACCGCCCCATCGGACTCCAGAGGCCAGCTTCAGGCCGACGTAGTTTCCGGGAATAGAGCATCCATGATCGGATTGAACTTGCCAAGCCAATGCCCCGGCACCGAGAGCCTGAATCGCTTTACCTTGATCACGCAAACGGGGGTCGGCGGTGACCCCCACCGTTGGCGATTTACGTTGCGGACACCCGACGGGCACGATGAAATGACGGCCGAGGACCAGGAACCCGATGCCGTCGGGGACCGGTTGGAATTACTGACGTTGGTCCGTGGGCTGGAGGCGCTGAATCAGCCATCCCACGTGACGATCCTGACCCGCAACCGTTACATTCGCGAGGGCCTGCTGCGGGGACTAGCGGACTGGCGAGAAAATGGCTGGCATTGGGAATGCTTTCAACAGCAAGTTCCCATCAAGAATAAGGACCTTTGGAAACGGGTTGACCAATCGCTACAATTTCACACGGTGGATTGTCGCATTTTGCGGCTGGACCCACCGCACCCAGCCACAGGCCGGTCGGCTAAGGCCAAGGCCCGCATCCGCCGCCACTCGCAATCGGGCAAGACGTGCGCTATACGGGAGGGACTGCCCGCCGAACGCTACTTGCCCGATCGCGTGGTCCAGCAGGCCAGGTTCGCATTAGCGCGGCTAGCTCGTAAGGGAGTCGAACTTTTTCGAAGACTACGCCGGACCATTACGGAATCCTTGCCGCGCGGCGATCGATCAGCAGTCGGCATCCCCTCCCAGGGCAGGGTGAAGGCATCGAGAGAAATCCACTGCACGTGACCTTCGGGAAACGGCCGATCCTCGATGGCGTCGATCCCGGCGAATGGTCAAAAAGGGGAACATTCCACGCACCTCTGGCGTCCACGCGAGGATTGCCTCCGCGAATTTGCAGAATGTGGGCCGAGTTTTTAAGTAGCGTTGAGTTTCAATTTGGTCAATCGCGAGAGATTCGAGTAGCCTTGCGAGCCAATTCAGCTAGTCGCGGGAGGCAAGGGGTCCAAGCCCGGAGAAAACAGACGCGGCGTACCGAAACGCGGCGCATAGAAACGCCACGCATAGAGAACAAGAGAACAAACGGATTCGGAAGAACCCGAGATGCTGCACAAGTCAGCGGCGTGAAGCACTCGAATCACCCGAGACCGATTCGACCGAATCCGAACTGAGTAACGATTGAGAAGTCAAAAGAATCCAGGTAAGCTGTGTAAATATGGAAAGCAAGGAGGTTTTCGTGCGTAGCACCTTAGGTTTGGAGCAGGTCGGTCGCCTCTTGGAGGGGAAGCTGGAAAATCCGTTCGAGATTCTCGGCCCGCATCCTATTCGTGAGGCAGATCGTCAGGCGGTAGCGGTTCGAGCTTTTTTGCCTCGATCTCAGCAGGCGTGGGTGATCGATTTAGCGCACGGGGGGATTCCCAGACCAATGCGGCGTATTCATCCGGGGGGGCTATATGAAGCGGTCTGTCCCGTCAATGGGAGCCAACCGCAATACCTGCTTCAGGTAGCCGAGGAAAGCGGCAAGAAAGTCATCATGCAAGACCCGTATGCCTTTCCTCCGATGCTGACCGATTTCGATCTGTACCTGCTGGGTGAGGGTCGCCACTGGCGGTGCTACAACAAATTGGGGGCGCAGTTGTGCGCGCGAAACGGCGTAGAAGGCGTCAATTTCGCCGTTTGGGCACCCAATGCCTCTGGGGTGAGCGTGGTGGGGGATTTCAACGGCTGGGATGGTCGTGGTCACCTCATGCGCAAGCACATCCCCAGCGGCTTTTGGGAACTTTTCGTGCCCGGCCTGAAGGAAGGCGACCTCTACAAATTCAAGATTCGCCATCACGATCAGGTCTTCGAGAAGGCCGACCCCTTCGGTTTCTGGTCCGAGGTCCCTCCGCGGACCGCCTCGCGGGTCTTCAACCTGAACCGCTATCGCTGGCACGACGATGCCTGGATGGAAAGCCGCAGGGCTAAAAACTGGCTGGAATCGCCGATCTCGATCTACGAAATGCACCTGGGAAGCTGGCGGCGTCCCGGCGACGACCCGCAACGCTGGATGAACTACCGCGAAATCGCCCCGTTGTTGGTCGATTACGTGAAGCAGATGGGCTACACGCACGTGGAATTGCTGCCGGTGGCCGAGCACCCCCTCACCGCGAGCTGGGGCTATCAAATCGTCGGCTATTACGCGGTGACTTCACGGTACGGGACCCCCGAGGACTTCATGTACTTTGTCGATTACCTGCATCAACACGACATTGGCGTGATCATCGATTGGGTCCCCGCCCACTTCCCCCGCGACGGGCACGGTTTGCGGCGATTCGACGGAACGGCCTTGTACGAACATGCGGACCCTCGGCAAGGGGAACACCGCGACTGGGGAACGCACATCTTCAATTACGGCCGCTACGAGGTGCGAAACTACCTGATTGCCAACGCGCTGTATTGGCTCGACAAGTATCACGTCGACGGCCTCCGCGTGGATGCGGTGGCCTCCATGCTGTACCTCGACTACAGCCGTCAACCCGGCGATTGGATCCCGAACGAATTCGGCGGTCGCGAGAATCTGCAAGCCATCGCCTTCCTCAAATTGCTCAACGAACAGGTGCACCTCCAGTTTCCCGGTGCGTTGACGATCGCTGAAGAATCCACGGCCTGGCCCGGCGTGTCGCGCCCCACCCATCACGGCGGTTTAGGCTTCAGCATGAAGTGGAACATGGGATGGATGAACGACACCCGCAGCTACATGCGGCGCGAACCGATCCATCGCAAGTACCACCACGACCGACTGACCTTCAGCCTGATCTACGCGTTCCATGAGAATTTCGTGCTGCCCCTGTCGCATGACGAGGTCGTGCACGGCAAAGGGGCGCTCCTCGATCAAATGCCCGGCGACCTGTGGCAAAAGTTCGCTAATCTGCGGCTCTTGTACAGCTACATGTGGACCCATCCCGGCAAGAAGCTGCTATTCATGGGCAGCGATTTCGGCCAGTGGGCCGAGTGGAATTGCGAGCAATCCTTGGATTGGCACCTCCTCCAATGGCAATCGCATCAGGGCGTCCAGCGGTGCCTCGCCGACCTCAATCGGCTGCTACGAAAGGAAAAGGCCCTGCACGAGCAGGACTTTTCCTGGGAAGGCTTTCAATGGATCGACTGCCACAATTGGGAGGAGAGCACGCTGGCCTATATCCGCCGTGCCAAAGACCCGGCCGACTACCTGGTCATCGCCTGCAACTTTACGCCCGTCCCTCGCTATGAGCACCGCATCGGCGTGCCGGAGGCCTACGAGTTCCAAGAAATCTTCAATAGCGACGCGGCCATCTACGGCGGCGGCAATATCGGCAATTACGGCGGGCGATCGGCCGAGACGGTCCCCTGGCACGGGCTGCCAGCCTCGCTCAAGTTCATCTTGCCCCCGCTGGCGGTGGTCATTTTCAAGCCGCGACGAACCTAACGAGATAAAGGGTCTCTCGCGGTGGGGCGGCCCTGGCTGAGCTTTGCGCGAGATTGGTCACGCGATATTGATCCCGCGGCGGATGCGTTCATCTCGCCGTGCCCCGTCGATCTTCTCGAAAGCGACTTCCGGATTCTTCAAACCACTGACCACAAAGAAGGGGTCGGAGGCGTCCTTGGTCCGCAGCACGACCCGGCCTACCCCCACGATCCGCTCGAGAAGGTTTTGTTCCAGCGATATGTCATCGATGTCAATGATCTCCATCGCCCGGACGCTGTGGAATATCAGGCCTTTCTCACTGTAAAACCGATAGGTCGTGACACGATAATTGACCGTGTAACGTCGATACAGGTAGAGAATGAGGTAATAACCCCACAAAATCACCAAGATTCCTGCCAATACGGCCCAAACCGTGACCGGATTGCTGACTTTTGGGGATAGGAACACTCCCAGGACAATCGCGCCCACGGTGATTAACACCAGCAGCAGCCAGGTGGGGAACATGGCCCATCCGGAGTAGCGACCGCGCCAAAGCTCCACGTCGGGATCGCCGCGTCGTGGCGCGCGGTGCGATTGTCCGCCAGACGCCACCTCCTGGCCTGGAGAGGTCCCGTCGGTGGAAGCAAAACGCGTCTCTTGCGACGATGGGTTGGGTTGGATAGCTTGGGGGTCCTGAGACATTGCCTTGGCCTTTCTGTGAATGGGAAGAGTAATCGGCTCCAGTGCGGCAGGTGTACGGCCGCGGGTGAAACCCTCGCTCGCCGACGCTGCAACCATCCGCAAGTCGTTCTTCGTCGCGGCTCCGCCGATATTTTAATCAGCGAATTGGGACACGTCACTACTACCACTCAAGGAGGGTGCCAGATGGATCGCAGCACTTCGAAGGTAGCGTCGCGGCACACTCTCCCCAGCAGGTCCAACGCCCCATCGCTTACTAACTCGGCCCGAGTCCAAACCGAGCCGTCCCGCCAGAGCGTGCGGCTTTACTCGTAGATTTCTGGCCGCCTGCTCGATCGCCCGTCGGAGCCGTCCCACGAGCGCGTGCGACTTTCGCCCCGTGCTCCGCCGGAATAGAATCGAGATTAACCTGGAAACTGTGTTAGGCCCACGGCGGTCGGCTGTCGTGGGCACGAACTTGGAGGATGCAGCTTTTAGGGGGCAACTGTGACGGACAACAAGGCAACCGAGCGAAAAGGCGCCTCTCACCCCTACCGCCTCATATCAAGCCCCCACGATTTCCAGGCCTTTTGTCGCGGCTTGCGTGGTTGCCCACGTTTGGCCCTGGATACCGAGTTCGTAGCCGAGGACAGCTATTACCCCAACCTCTGCCTCATTCAAGTGGCGTTGGACGATGAGCTCGTGCTGATCGATCCGTTTCCCATCGGCTCGGTTAGCCGGTTTTGGGAAACGCTTGTGGAAGAGGACGTGGAAACGGTCGTTCATGCCGGACAAGTGGATTTGCAGTTCTGCTATTTTGCGACGGGCCGCTTTCCGCCGCGCGTCTTCGACGTGCAAATCGCAGCCGGTTTCGTCGGCTGCGACTACCCCAGCGGCTTGACCAACCTGATTCAGAAATTTGTCGAAAACTTTTCTCCGCAGCACGAGACGCAGAGCGATTGGCGGCGTCGCCCGCTCTCGGAATGGCAAATCATCTACGCCCTGGACGACGTGCGGTTCCTGTTGCCGCTTCGTGATCGGCTGCACGAAATCCTTGACCATTTGGGACGTGAGGCTTGGCTTCGGGAGGAAGTGGTGCGACACAATCGGGATATCGAGCGGCGGCACGACGGCGAACGTTGGCAGCGTCTGGCGGGACACCGGGCGCTGAGTGCCCGGGAACTGGCGATTGTGCGAGAACTGTGGCTGTGGCGGGAAGAAAGGGCGTCTTACCAAAACGTCCCTGCCCGCCGCGTCCTCCGCGACGACCTCTTGATCGAATTGGCCAAGAGGAAGACTGCCGATGTCAAACGAATCTTGGCTGTCCGAGGCATGAATTTTCGTCACATTCGGCCCTGGGTCCCCGAAATTGCCGAACGCATCCGCCGCGCCCTAGAGATCCCGGAAGAGAGCCTCCCGCGAACCGAGCATCGCGATGCCGTCCCGCAATCACCCCTGCTTGGGCAATTCCTCTTCACGGCGATGAGCAGCCTCTGCCGTCGCGGCGACATCTCCGTCGGCCTGGTGGGAAGCACTCAGGATGTCCGCGACTGGGTTGCGTACCGATTGAGCGACGGCGACGAGGAGCCGCCTTTGCTGGCCCAGGGATGGCGCCGGGACTTGATCGGCGATTTCCTGGATCGCCTGCTGTCAGGCAAGGCCGCCATTCGCATCGCCGATCCCAGGTCGGAACACCCGCTGGAAGTGGTCGATGCGGAGAAGCAGACGCCTTCCTCCGAGTCGGACGCTGACCTCGCCAAGTAGTCCGTGCCATAGCAGGGGCTGCGGTTCCCTTGAATCCCCGGGCCACGCAATCTGCTGAACCCCAGGGCCAACAAACGGCACAGCCCAGTCCCAGGCCCGGCAACCCTGTACCGGTTTTCGGAAGGTTTTCGGCAGCCGTTCACGGCTGAGCCATGATGGGAAAGATTTGCGAAACAACGCGGGTTGTTCCGAAGTTCCCGAGAATCCGTGCCACCAGCATAAGCTGTTGGTGAATGGCAGTACGAGCCACCAGCGTAAGCTGGTGGTGGAGCCCGAGGCCCCCGCTGGCGTGTCTTTCCGCCGCGGGGGGGTACCATGATCGCTATTCCTCCCCGGCTGCTGGGGCTAGAGTCCTGGGATACGAGGAATTCGCTTGAGTTTCGACCATTTGTAATAGAGTCCCCATGCCTTTTTTATCCAGTGGCCGACGATGGGCATGGGCACGATGGCGCCGCGGCGGTCGTCGCGGTAGACGAAGGCCGCGCCGTTGCCCGTATCAAGCACGCACATGATGCTCAAATGTTTCTCATATCCTTTACGTTTTTCCCAGCCCTGTTCTTGGGCGTGGATGTTGTAGGCCGCACAGCGCGCCATCACCTCGGCCAGATGCCCTTGCTTGGCGCGCCAGTCCGGGCCTTCAATCCGCGCCACATCGCCCACGGCGAACACGTTGTCGAACCCAGCCACCTGGCAGTGATCGTTGATTTTGACAAAGCCCGCCTCGGTCAGTGGCAAATCCGAATCCTTCAGCAACCGCTTGCCTGTCACGGCGGGGATGAACATGGTCAGATCCGAATCCAGCTTGCTGCCGTCTTCGAAGACGATCCCGTCGGCCTGGAAAGCTCGGATCTTCTGGCCCACACGTTTTTCGATCCCCTGGTGCTTGAGCATCTGATCCACCATGCCAATCGCCTTTTCGCCAAGTCGGATGCCGGGCTTGGGCATAGACGCGAAAAAGACAAGCGAAAATCTGTCACGCAAGCGGCGACGGCGCAAGAATGTGTCGAAGTTGAACAACAGCTCAAACGCCGGTCCCCCCCTGACGCCAGTCCCGTCCAGAGGGTTACCTCCAAAGCCCACGGCAATCCGGCCTCGTCCCGCAGCAATTAACGCATCAAGCCGCTGTTTGAGTGCCAACGACTCTTCCGGACGCCCGCAGATCGAAAGGAAATGCTCCTGACCATTGTGCTGGACCTTGTCGCCACCGAAGGCGACCACCAGATAGTCATAACTCAGTGTCGTCGCGCCAAGCTCCACCTGCTGCCTTTGCGCCTCGATACCGACTACGCGATCGACCACCAACGAAAAGCCATGGACCGCCGCCAATTGACCGAGCGGCAAGCAGAGACGATCGAAGTCGGTCATACCCGTCGGGATCCAGATGGAGAGCGGATACAGATACAGGTAGTCGCGATTGGAGACCAGCGTCACCTGATATCCAAAGCGGCGCAGGTAAATCGCGGACTCCAGGCCGGCAAAGCCGCCTCCCAACACGAGAACATGCTTCATTACTCCTCTTCTCCTTCAACACATTGCTTACGCAACCTCTGCACGATTGGTCGTAGTTTCAAGTATACTCGTAGCGGTGTTTGCGGCAATCGCGAGGAAGGATGCGGAGAAGGCAGAGTACATTGGTCAAAGAGATCTCTACGCGGCGGAAAGGCGACTGCACCGACCCGCTGACATAAGATCCATCGAGCACTCCTTCGACCATAGCGGTTCAAAGGTCCTGGGGGACATTTGACAGTCGCGAGTTCCTTGCTCAAGATCATGCTCGTTCTCCTCAGCAGAGGGGTTCGCGCAGGGAACGGTAAGGCAAGCCCCAGTGAACGGTTACGCACTGTTAAAGAAGCCGGAGAAATAGCGAACAGTGTTGCGGTACCCCAAATACCGCCGTGGAAGAAAGGGACCTCGATGAGGTACGCACTCGCGATCTTGTTTTTAATCGCCAGCTTTGGTGTGCACGCAGCGGAGACGCCCTCTTGTTCTGACCGGGGCGACTGGCCGCCGGTTATCGGCGCCTGGTTCTGGACGCAGAAAGACTTGGAGCTTGATGGCTACAAGTCGTTCTTGGATGCGGTTGCTGCCTGCACTCCGTATACACTCCTATCTACTGCATGCCGCCAGCGCGAAGTTATCGAGCCGCACGTTCACCAACAGGTGGGCGAGGCGGTGCGGTACGCCGAGAGGCTCGGGATCAAGGTTGCTTTCGAGTTGGACATCCGCTTGGCGCGACAAGCTTTCCGCGCCAAGTATCCCGATGAACAGCAGGAGGAATTGGTCCTCCGCTTCGTTGATGCGGCGAGTTCGATTCCGCCACCGGTCGCGTTTGAAGGGGTTGATCTCACGGACCACATGATCGGCAGCCTGCCGAAGTACGAGTGCCTGGGCACGCGGCTGGTGCGAGTGTACTCCTTTGTCCGGGATGGGGAAGGGATCGACCCCGCGACCGTGCAGGACATCACCGAGGCTGGCGTGGTGGCGACGGCCGAAGGGCCGCGGAAACTGACCGTGCGTGTGCCTCAGCAGCCGGGCCGCACGGCGTGTGTGATCGCGGCGCATACCTACCTCACTCCGGATGTATTCGCCCCACATCTGATCGAGTTTCAACGGGGCATTATCCAACAGTACGCCGACGTGCCGCTGGCGGGCATCATGAAGGACGAGTGGGGCTTCCCGCCGGACCACACGGGCGCCCCGGCCCACGATCGCTACTGGTACTCCACGGTGATGGCCAAGGCGTACGCGGCATGTTCGGGCGGTCGCGACCTCGTGCGTGACACACTCCTTATGTGCGCAGGTGAAAAGGGGCGAGAGCGCGAGCAGCAAGCGGCAATCAACCGCTACTTCACGCTCTGCCGGAATCGCTGTGCGACGATTGAAGATGACTACTATCGGGCGGGAAAGGCGGCCTTCGGCCCGCAGGCGTTCATCGTCACCCACCCTACCTGGACGCCGTATCCCGGACCGCTGGAGTTTCGCAAGAACGGCCTGTCGTGGTGGGACGCCACTCGCGACATCGGCCAGACCGACGAATCGACTCCCTACCCTTGCCGCACGTCATTGGCAAAGCGCTGGGGGTATCCGCTCTGGTACAACCAGTTCTACGCCAAACAGACGGAACCCTACGTGCGCGAAATGTGGGAGGGCATCTTGAGTGGCGGACGGCTCAACGTTCATCCGCTCTATCCGCGTTTCGACCTCAAGATCGGCGAGCGGGAGCTACTCCTGCTACGGAGCGGACTCATGGCGGGCATGACGCGATTGCGTATGCTCGACTTCATCACCCGGGCGCCGTTGGATTGCCCGGTTGCCGTGATTTTCGGCCACGCCTGCGCCATGAATTGGGCGGGGCCGTCGTACAATCGGGTCGGACTGGAGGTCGCCTCCGCACTCTGCGCCGAAGGCTATCCCACCGATCTCTTCCCGTCGAGTTTGGTCGGTAGCCCCGCGCTGAGACTCGATGAGGAAGGCTATATTTGCTTGGGACCCCAACGCTACCGTGCCGTCGTCCTCTATCACCCCGAATTCTGCGGAAAACAAGAATGGTCGTTCTTTCGCCGCGCGGCAATGGGCAAGACCATAATCTTCCAGGTCGGGGATTGGACGTGTGACAGCGACCTGAATCCGCTCAATTCGGGCGAGGCGATTAGGCAGAAGGTGCGAATCTGCGAAGATGACGACACTTGTACAATCTCCGTAAAGCGTTATTTGGAAGAGGCGGGCATCGCTCGCGTCACGGGGTGGAGCCGCGAGGACGCGACCCATCCCTTGCCGCCGGACGACGGAATCGCTGCGCTGACGGACGGCACTTGTATTCGTGCCAAAGGTCAACACAACCCAGCCGGCGACCCAATTTGCGAGACGTTTACCTGGAACGGCCACACGGTCGAAGTCGATGCTATCGGCCTGGTGGCGATCCGATTTGCCGCCAACGGCCGTGTCACTGCACTGGCGGCGGGCGGGCTCAAACGCGTGAAAACGGAGGGGCTCGAACTCGAACTGCCGCAGCGTGCCGACCTGGCCTTCATCCGCAAGCCGGATGGTACGTGCGCGGGGGTGCTCCAGGGGCTGTCGGGGGACGTACCTGAGCCGCTGCTGAGGCTAACGCCGCAATGGCAGCGGCTGGCGGTTCCCCCGCAATGTCACACCGACCAAGCCGCGCCTGTCAAAGAGAGTGTTCCATGAATCGCGTGGCATGGAATAGCCAGGGCAATGAGACGGGACAAGTCTTACCCACGCTCACTCGTCCGTTTCTTTTCTTGGGAACCTCTGCACAAACCTCTTTTTATAGAAGTCTCGGGTTTTCAGTGTCTGTTGCGGAACTATCCAGAAGATGATTCACCCGAGAAGATTACTCGCCGACTGGGTACTTCCTAGCGATTGTATATTCTCTATTGTGTACGTGTTCTGATTCTCGATTGTGTACGTTTTATGCTTCCATCGTCCCGAGGGCGCGCAGTGAGGACGAGCCTCGGGCGTAAGCCCGAGGTGGAGAGATCGCCCATACGTGATGCTTTCAAAAGTATTGCGCAATACCCCACCACCAGCTTACGCTGGTGGCTCGGGGTTTCATGCACCAGTAGATTACTCTGCACGCTACGCCTGATTGCATGATGCGCACAGCATAGCTTGCGCGCCGTTCCCGCGCCACGTCACGAGCAACACTCAATGAGCGCCGGGCACCCCGATGCGTTTCCTCCCGGCGTGATGTTACGCTACAATCGAAGAAAATCGAAATCGAGCGTTCCAACCGACGAGAATACTGCGGAATGCGTCGAAAGCCGTCGAGGTCGCACGGCGCTTGCGGAGCGTCTGGTGCGTCTGTCTATCATCCAGCGAGAGGCGTCTGATGTCGCGTCACGCCATTTTCGAGTCCAGTACCCGATATTTCCTCGCCCCGCTGTTGCGGTTTCTGGACGATGATTCTGTGACCGAGATCATGGTCAATGGGCCAGGTGAGATTTATGTAGAGCGTGCCGGGCGGTTGGAGAAGACCCCGGCTCGGTTCAGCAGCGAGGACGCCCTGCGCTCGGCGATTCACAATATTGCGCAGTGGATGGGACGTGAAATCGACGATGCCCGACCCGTGCTGGACGCACGCCTGCCGGATGGCTCGCGGGTGCACGCGATTATCCCCCCCAGCGCGCGAAACGGGACCTGCCTGACGATTCGGAAATTCTCCCGGGAAGCGCGTTCTCTAGGTGACCTCGTCCGCCTGAACAGCCTCTCCGAAATGGCGCGAGAATTCCTCGAGATCGCGGTTTTGCTCCGAAAAAACATGCTCATATCGGGGGGGACGGGCACGGGAAAGACGGTGCTTCTGGGTGCCGTGACGCAGGCCATTCCCGCCGACGAGCGAATCATCGTCATCGAGGATACCTCCGAGCTGCAATTGGTGCAGCCGCACGTCGTATATCTGGAGGCCAGGCACGGAGGGCGGGACGGCCAAGGTGGTCTGACGATTCGCGAACTGTTCACCAACTCGCTGCGGATGCGGCCGGATCGCATCATCGTCGGCGAGGTTCGCGGCGGCGAGGCCTTGGATATGATTCAGGCCATGTTGAGCGGCCACTCCGGTAGCCTGACGACCATCCACGCCAGCACACCGCGGGACGCCTTGATCCGCCTGGAGACGCTGTCCCTGATGTCCGATGTGGAAATTCCCGTTCACGTGGCTAGAATGCAGGTAGCGGCGGCCATCCATTTGGTGGTCCAGATTGCGCGGTTTCAAGAGGACGGCTCGCGAAAAATCACGCGGATTGCCGAGGTTCAGGGATTGAACGAGGCCGGGCAATTCGTGGTCCAAGAACTGTTCGTCTCCCGGTTGCACGGGAAGGATCAAGCCGGGCGTTTGCAGGCGGATTTGGCGTTTACCGGCTGCCGACCCAGTTTCGCCAGCGTCCCCGCTGAAGAGGGTATCACCGATCGCATCCGGGCGACCCAGGCGATTTGGGAACTGGCATAGCCGTTATAAGGATACCCGGTGCCTCCCGGTACAAAGAAGATAAAACGGCTCGGACCGAGACAGATCAACGATGAGGCGTTTTCCCTTCACCAAATGGGCCAGAAAGAACCGTGCCGCATTCTCGGCGCGGGATCGGCGAGGGGCCGTGGCGACCCTGGATTACGTTCTCCTGTTGGGCGTCATTCTTCCGGCCGCGGCCTTTTCGATGTGGGCCGGTCCTAGGATTATCCGCTTGACCTACGATATGGTTTATGTCCTGCTGGTCTGGCCTTTTCTATGACGATTTCGATTTCGGAGTGACTGCAAGTTGTCAAGTTGTGATGATTTCGACCCAACTACCGCGGGAAACGGTACCGCGGTAGGTGGGGCAAGTAAGCTGTGAGGGGTTTGCCGCGTTTCCTCCCGGAGGGAAATTTTTGTTGTTGCAGCCTGCTACCGCGGATATAGTAGTAAAGGGACGGTGACGGCGGCGGTTTTTGGACCCTGCGTCCTGTCTCTGCGAATACGGTACAGAGAAGGTTTGGTTTCTTTTCGAGGGCCGACGTATGAAGCGAGTTGGCATCACATCCCTATTGGCGAAACTCCACCGGGATGAGCGGGGAGCGGTCAGCCTGGAGACGATCCTCATCATCGGAGCGATCGCTCTGCCGATCCTGATTTTCCTCATCCGCGTGGGTTGGCCACGAATCAAGGGCTATTTCACGCAAGGCCTGCAAGACCTGGAAGCCGAGCGAACAAACGCGATCCAATAGGCGCAACCCTGCCGCGTTTCGGCCGGCGGACGAGCGATAAAGGCCCGGCCTATGGTGGTGACGGTGGTCCTATTGATCTGGTTAGCCGCGGCCGTTGCGACAGACGTTACGCTTGGCAAGATTTTCAACGCCATCACATACCCCGGCATGGTGGCGGCAATCGCATTCAACGCCCTCGGCTCGGCCGGCGTGGCTAGCGGCTGGTGGCCACCCAAAGCGGCAGCGGCTTGGGGCTGGGTCGGGTTGTGGGCGTCCGTTTTGGGATTGTTGGCGTGCGGGCTGGTGATGGTCGCCTGCTACGTGTTTTTTCGCGTGGGCGGGGGTGACGTGAAGCTGATCGCCATGATCGGGGCCTTTTTGGGACCCGACCAGGGCATTTTGGTCATGTTGTGGACGTTCGTCCTGGGCGCGTGCGCGGGATTGATTTTGCTGGTCTGGCGATTGGGGCCAGTGCGCCTCGCCGCGTCGGTCGCGCGGCACGTGCTGTGGAGCATCCGTTTAGGTGGATTCCATCCCTTGACGCCAGAACAAAGAAGGCAACTGGAGCCCCCGCTGTTCTTGGCCCCCAGTGCGTTGATTGCGGTGATTGTCGTGCGATTCGAGGTTGCCGAGCGGCTCCTGCCGACCCTATTTCCTTAGGCTGTCAATTATCGACAGCCTAAGGACGTGCGGAAGGGCCCCAAATGAATTGGAGACGCGTTGGCGTACTCTGGCACCCCCTGGAAGTGGTGGATCAAGGGGGGGAGGCGGGCTATACAGATTCCATCCGAGCGGCGCCGCAGCGGGAGAATCGGCATGGTGATGGTGGCGATCTTCCAGGCCTGTCTACCGTGGTTCGCCATTTTGATGGTCGCGGGACTGTCGTTGACTCTGGTCTGCCGCGCCGCCCAGGTCGCGCCGGACCTTCGCAAGTTGAGGCGACTCCACACCGATCAAGCGGGGGCGGTTCAAGGCTTGAGTTTCGTGCTCACGCTTCCCTTTTTCGTGTTGATCGTCCTCTTCATCGTCCAGGTCAGCCAGATCATGATCGGGACGGTGGTTGTTCACTACGCGGCCTTCGCCGCCGCGCGGTCGGCCATCGTGTGGATTCCCGCGAGGGTCGGCCTCGTCGAACTGGAAAATAGAATCAGCGGCTATGATTTGGACCCTCAGGCCGGAGATCAAACCCCGCCGATCCTGGATCCTAGCGATCCGAGCTACGGCCCCAACGATGGAGGGCTGACGTTTGCGATCGCCCCGGGCGGACCGAAGTATTCCAAGATCGCCGTGGCGGCGGCGTTGGCCGTCATGCCGATTTGCCCATCCCGGGACCTGGGGCTGGCGCTGCCGGGTAATGCCGGTCCACCGGCGGCCATTCTGAACGCAGTGTACCGCCGCAACGTCCCCGACTACGATCTCAACCCGCGGATCGCCCAGCGTTTGCTCAATAAGCTGGCCTATGCGTGGAACTTCACCAACGTGGAAGTGCGTTTCTTCCACTCCAACCGAGAGCCGCCGTTGATCCCGCAGTTCTTACCGCCTGACCCCAACGAATTCTATACCAACGAGCTTGGTTTTCAGGATTCGGTGACGGTAACCGTTCGGCACGATATGGCCTTGCTGCCCGGGCCGGGGCGCTTTCTGGCGCGACCGACGCCCTCGCCGGGAGGCGGTCCCGACATGACGGCCCAAGGCATCCAGCGCCGCGGCGGCATCTACGTTTTCCCGCTTACCGCAACCATCACCTTGGGAAACGAAGGGGAAAAATCGGTGGTGCCGTACACCTACGTTCTGTCGGCGCTTTAGCAGCACATCGTCGCGATGGCGACGGTGGATTGGATCGCGGTACTGGATCGCGATGGCCACGGTGTAGATGGCCGCGGTGTAGCGGAAACGACCAGCTTCAAGAATCCACGATTAGGGCAGACGGCGGAGGGATCGACGATGGCTGAGAAACACTGGCGTTTCGACGATCGGCTGCGCGGCCTCACCCGGTCGTACCGCGGAATCCGTAAAATCGCCGCGCTGCCCGCTGACGAAAACGGGGCGATGAGCCTGGTCTCCGTCTTCGCGGTGCTGATCCTGACCATTTTGCTGGGCATGGTGATGAACGTGGGCAAGGCGGCCGACCACAAGATTCGTATGCAGAACGCGGCCGACGCCATTGCCTACTCTGGTGGCACCGTCCTTGCCCGAGGAATGAACGCCCTGGCTTTCAGCAACCATTTGTTGTGCGACGTGTTCGCCCTGACGGCCTTCATGCGCGAGGCCCGGGATCGCAATGCCGAGAGCTTCGTCCCCGATATCTTGGGCGCGTGGAACGAAGAGGCCCCGATTTTCTTGCAGTCGCACTTCGCGAAGTTCATCCCCTTGGCGAGCGCCATTCCGGCCAAAACCCCGTTGGAGCAAGAATTGGTGCGGGCGTTCAGCGATTGGGTGGCCGCTGCTTCCGAGAGGATCTTGCCCACTCTGGAGTACATATTGGCGGAAGAGTTGATTCCGCAATATCAGCGGGCGGTAGTGGCGGCCTTCCCGGACATTGCCCAACAGGCCGCCTTGGAGGTGGCACGGCGGAACGGCAGCCCGAGTTTCGGTCGCGGCGACATGCTGGGGGTCCTGTGGCGGACATCCGTGGTGCCAGTCGGAGGGGCCGGCGAATGGGTCGAGCCGACATTGCCCGTCGTCGATCCGCTGAACGATCCCTCGCCGGAGCAGCCGCAAAACCTCGCCGACGCGCAGACGCAGCGTCGTGCGCAGGCCCAGCATTACCTGGGGCTGTGGAACTCGCGAGCGATGTACTTCTTCGACCGCGAGGCGAAAATGAGCCGCTTCTCCAGCCTCTGGCGGAACTTTACCTGCGGCCAACTGGAGCAATTGCTTCAAGAATACGAGATGGGAAACCTCCCGTTCTTGATTCGAGACACGGGGAATGAAATCGTGGATCCGAACGATCACCTCGATCGGTATTTCACGTTTGTGGGCGTGGCCTATTGGCATCCCATGCGGCCTCTCCTGCCCGGCCTGTTTCGTCATCCCATCACCGCAGACACAGTCACCTTTGCGCAGGTCCGCGTGTTCGTGCCGCGGCGGCGGTTGATTTGGATGTATCAGGTGCCGGGGTCCGACAATCCGCTGGGTGGCGTGCCTGGCGACTTTCCGGAATTGCCCTCGGAAGATGATCCGCCACCGCCAGGGGATGGCCACTGGGAAGTGGTACGCCAGCCCGTCCCCGAGCACTGGGACTTGTGGAATCAGCATTGGAGCTGCCAATTGACGCCAGCTACCGTGGATACGCTCCCCGCGATCTTGCAGACTCGGCCCCCGCTGCCGGAATTTGCAGGCTGGGATCTTCAGCTACCCAATTTGGCTGGTCTCTCGACAGCGGATATCCAGTACATCAGCCCGCACTGAAAGGGCGCCATAGCCCGAACTGAAAGGGCACCATGAAGATACGCAGGCTGTTTATCGACCTCGATACGAATGTGACCAAGGGCTTGCCAGGATCGGACCGCCTCCGTTACCCGAGTATGGATGGCCGAGCCGTGACCGACTGGTATCCTGCTGCTGGCAGAGGTTCTTGCATGTGGCCGAGCGACCGGGCGTTGCAAAGCGGCCGCCGCGGCTTGGCACCGCTCGAATTGGTGCTCGCCTTGCCGCTGCTGCTATTTGTGATGGCCTTGATGATCAACTTTGGCACGGTCTCTGCGTGGCGGGTTCGAGAATTGGCCGTCGCGCGGCAGACGATCTGGGCCGACCGCTACCCGCGCAGCCTTCAGACCGTTCCCCGGCCCGTTTATTGGCCCCTGACCGCGAACTTGGGGGCAGGCGGCGACCCCGACGCGACGACGCTCCAGGACCCTCGCGTGGACCTGCCCGTCATGCGGGGACCGGTGGTCGGCGATTTCCCGGTGAATCGTGACCTGTTCGATCCCGGACGGCACGTTCGCGCAGGGCGCGCTGGTATAACGCGTGAATTCCCGCTTCTGGCGTCTCTCGGCCCATTTCGCATGACCACGGAGACGGAATTGTTAGACAATCGCTGGGAATTCTCGCGGACAGGGCAATCGAGTAACCGCGATCACCGCATCCCGGATCTCTATTCCCTGCCCACCGCGCCCGCCAGTTATTCCCAGGCTTACGTGCAGGCGGCGCGGGCGATCCTCGCCATGCCGCAACGCAATGACCTCCGGGTTCTAGATCGGGACGATGAGTTCGCCGCTTATGCCGCGCGATTTGGTTGGGGTGGCGGGTCCCCAGACTTTCATCCGGCCCTGGAATACTTTTGCAGCCTGGATCTCCAAACGGCCCAAGACCGCGTGAACGAGCTGATTGACCACATTGCGGGCGTGCGGGGTGGCCCCGACGAGCCTCATGTGGCCTCTTTGGCGGAGCAGATGGCGGGGGCTTTTCGAGACCTCTACCGCGGCGTGATTCAGGAACTGCAAAATCAACTCGACGCCGTTCCCCCGCCTGGACCGGGACAGGCCACCGCGATCCAAGCCGAAATCAGCGACCTTCAGCAACGAATCGCCACCCTGGAAGCCTTCCTGTCCCTCCTGCAAGACCACGGCCGATGATGCCCCCGATGCCCCCCAGCTCTCGCGGTAATACTGCCCACGCGGCCAACAACTTGCCGGTTGAAAAGGCGGCGGAAGGCCCGGTCCGAGAGGATGAATCCCTCGCCCGCCAGACCAGTGATGGCTCGCTGGGGTGGTCCGCCGTGGCGAAAGGGATCGCGGCCTGGACATCGCGACTCTTGGTGTCCCTGTTGATTGCGGCGGCCACGGTGGCTTTCGCGTCCCAGGTCCTGCGATGGTGGAGAGACTCGGCGTCCGGCCGAAGCCCGCCCGCCTCCAGCCTTGCCGCCGACAACGGGAACGTGGTGGAGTGGGTCGCCGCCGATTGGACCACGACGTTGTACACGGCCTCGGGGCCGGAGGAGGAAGTCACGAGGGACTTGGCTCAGCGACTGTTGAAGGCGGCCGCGGACGCCTCCTTCCCCGGCGAGCCGCCCAGCGAAAAGGAGCGGTCCGTTCTCCGGGGGCTGGTCAGCCGAGACCCCGTGATCAAAACGGATGACGGCCTCGCGGTTTACCGGCTTAACCAGGCCCTTCCGATCTGGTTGGCGACGCGCGTCGATCAGCAAAGTCGCGATTCGTCGCACCAAGGCATTCCCTCCGATAGCGGAACCGCGCGGCACGAGCCAGTAAGGGGGCCTTCAAAGCCCGGAGGCGGGCCTCCAACTCCGATCTCCCATAGCGGAACCGCGCGCCGCGGGCCAGCAAGGGGCGGGGATGGCAAGCGAATCGTGGCCTGGGCGTTTGCGATCCCAGTAGAGAATGAATTGTGGCGCGTTGCGTTGGCGGCCAGCGGTCTCAAGGACCCGAAAGATCGCGGCCTCGCGGCGGAAATCCCGCTTCCACCAGACGCGGAGCTGGCGTTTACGATGCGTTTGGGCGGCGGGACCATGCTGCGTGCCTTTCGCGGCCGGCACGTGGACAGAATCGCCTGGATGGCCCATTTCGATACCTGGCTGGAGACACGCGGATGGTCTGCCGGCAGTAAATGGCTGATTCGTGACGGCGAGGCCCGGCGGACGTTTCGGCGGCCAGAGCCAGCCACGGAATTCGCTACAGAGAAATTCGTGATGATTGTATTGCAGGAAGAGGCCACCGCGACCCGAGGGCTTATCATGCAAGAGGCAACGACGAACAGATCGGCCGCGCCCGGCGACTGACGCGCGGCCATCGCGAGGGTTCAAAGTTCATCGGGACGGCTTGGACTACAGCGTAATGTCTTGGACTAAAGCGTATAGGACGCCTGATGGCGTGATGCGCCCCGCACACGCGGCGAGGCATTGTGTGCCATCGCAACAAGGGCCCAAGCAAACAATCCTGGGCTGGAGCATCAGGGCATAACGAAATGGTTCAAGGTTCAAGTTACCGTTTCATGATGCTTTGGTGGTACGTTAGAATGGAGTTGTCGCTGCGGGACAGCCGTCATACTACGGTGCAGGGTCGTTTGCTTGACTCAACATCTCGTGGCGGTGCGGCGTAACGGCGCACATGATATGCGGGGTAAATCATGCAGTCAGGGGAACTCTGCGTTGCAGCACTGAATTGCCCGGTCGCCGAATGCTCCGCCAAAAAGAGCTGGCCACGCGAGGGTCGGGCATGGGGTGAGAGACGGGCATACGGTTCGAGTACGATCGTTCTCCTCTAATAAAACGATCGTCCTCCTCTAATAAAATCTACTTCGATCACGGAACAGACGCATGAAGGGCCTGAACGGGTTGATCTTGGGATTGGGCATCGGGATCGCGGCAGCCCTATTCAATTGGGCGTATGTTACCCGGGCTACGGGGAGCGTCGAAACCGTGGCCTTTTTCGGGGTAGCCCCGGACCGCAACATCGAGGCCGGGGAGATTCTGGCTGCAGAAGACTTGGTACCCGTCCCGTTGCCTGCCGCCACCGCTCGCCGGCTGCGGGGATTCGCGTTTGTTTATCCCGACGATCGCGCCACGGTGGTCGGGATGCGGACGACGCGCCCTGTGCCGGGTGGCTCGTTGCTGTTGGTGGATGACCTGCGGCCGCCCCCGCCAAAACTCGTTTTCGGTGGTCAGCCGGCAGGGAAGGAAGAGGAGATCGCCATGTTCATTCCGATCGACACACGGACGATCGTGACATCACTCCTCGAGCCGGGCGATATGGTTTCGTTCATCGTTTCCGCGCCGACCCCTGCCGGAACCGCCCCCAACGAAGTCGGCGGTTCGATCCCGCCGCAAACCGGAATCCCGCCGCAAGACAACACGCCACCGCTACCGGCAGGCGCTCCGCGGATCATCGGCAAATTCAAAATCCTGGCGATTGGCAACCGTCTCAGCAATCTGGACATCCATCGGGCCTACCAGTTGCCGCAATCGCAAGAGAATGTGCTCACGATCAGCGTCCGCCTCCAAGGCGGACAGTTAGAGCCTAAGGCGGATCAGTTGTGGAGGATGTTGGAAGCCACCAATTTTCGGCAGGTGGGAGTCATCCTCCATGCCCGGCAACGGTCCGCCAATTAGTGCTACAGCGCTGGATTGTTTTCAATATCGTGTAGGGATGAGAAACAAGGCATTGCAACCTATGGTGGGCGCATCATACAGGCACGCGGACCTTGCGCTGTAGGATTAGCGGCGAAAGACTGTAAGCAACGGGCCAATCGCGGCGGCTTGCGCGGCGATCCGCCGCGGCGTGCCTTTGCGGGATGACAGCCGAGGACCGAACATGAGAGTCTGGTACAACCGCGTCAACGACAGTCGGCGAACCCTGATCGAAGTAGCCGGCAACGAGGTCTCCATCGGCCGGGATGAGGCCAACGACGTGGTCCTGCTCAGCCCCCTCGTCTCCCGCCGGCACGCCGTGGTCCGGCTCCTCGAGGATGGGCGTTTGCAACTGGAAAACGTCGGCTTGAATAGTTGCCTGGTGGCCGACGGGGAAGTGCTGGGCGGGCAGACGGTCTATTTCTCGCCCGGCGCCAAGGTCCGCATCTGGCCTTTTACGCTGAGCTTTGAAGCCGAGAAGGCGGCCACCCTCTCGCGGCAAGAGCTGGAATCGCACCTGCGCGGATTGATCGCCGACTTGGAGTTGCGGATTCACCGCAAGCTCTTGGAGCGGCTCGACCTCTACGAGTTCGAAACCCGACGAGCCGGCGACCCCGAAAGCACGCTCCTGCTGGAAAACAACATCGACGACATCTGCCGTGAGCTGCGGGTCTTCGAGCCTGACAACGAACCGATTCTGGAGGAAATCACGGGCCTGGTGCTGCGGGACCACATCGTCAACCGCCTGGTGATGCAGTCCGGGTCGCAGACCTTGAGCGAGATGATGGGAATCACCCTCAACGAGTTCGACGTCCCGGCGACCTTGGTGCCGGAACGCGAGACGGAACTGTTGGGCATCATGAAGTTCATGGAGGATCGGCTGGCCCTGGAACAATGTCGCGATACCTCGGAAAAAGTGCAGCGTGTGGAGGATCGATTCAATGAAGCATTTCACCTGGTCCGCTCCCATCTTCATCGCGAGTTGCGCAAGTACCTGATCTTGCGTACTTTGAAGAAGGACCTGAAGGACACGATTTTCGGTTTCGGCCCCCTGCAAGACCTGCTGCGAGCGGACGCGGTGACTGAGATCATGGTGGTGGGCAAGGACCATATCTACATCGAGCGTAACGGCGTGATCGAGAAGTCCGGGCGGCGATTCATTTCGGACAAGGTGACGGAGGCCATCATCGAGCGTATCGTGGCCCAGGTGGGACGGCGTATCGACAAGAGCCAACCGTTGGTCGATGCCCGGCTGCCGGACGGTTCCCGCGTGAATGCCATCATTCCGCCGCTAGCCGTCAAGGGGCCATGCTTGACCGTCCGCAAATTCCCGCTGCAACGGATGACCATGGACGACCTCGTGGAGTACGGCTCGATCAGCCGAGCCGCGGCCACCTTCCTGAGGGCGGCGGTCATCGACCGAAAGAACATTCTGGTGAGCGGCGGGACGGGGGCAGGCAAGACCACGCTCTTGAATATCCTCAGCAGCTTCATCCCCTTCAAGGAACGCATCGTCACCATCGAGGACACCATCGAACTGCGTCTGCATCAAGAGCACGTCGTTCCCCTGGAGGCCAAGCCGGCCAATGTGGAAGGCGCGGGGGCCTACACCATTCGCGATCTGGTACGCAACGCCCTGCGCATGCGGCCCGACCGCATCATCGTCGGCGAGTGCCGCGGCCCCGAGGCCCTGGATATGGTCCAGGCCATGAATACCGGGCACGACGGTTCCTTGACTACCGTCCACGCCAACAACGCGAGGGAGGTTATCGAACGTCTGGAGGTCCTGATTTTGATGGCCGCCGATCTGCCGATCTACTCCATCCACCGACAGATCGCCTCCGCGGTGGATTTGATCGTACACATCTCGCGTTTGCCCGGCGGTCGCCGAGCCGTGACGGAAATCTCCGAGGTCGTGGGCGTGGACCCCGACACCAAAGACGTCATCATCCACGATATCTTCAACTTCCGAAACGAGCGGTCTTTGATGCCGACCGGCTACCTCCCCACCTTCGTGGAGTCGCTGGTGGCCAAGAATTTGCTGGATTTGGAGTTCCTATACGAACAAGCGGAAGAGGCGGAGAAACGTGCCATAGCCTATCGACGCGAAGAGGAGCAGCGCACCCCCGCCGCCCAACTGGCGTTGCACCCGTCCGGGCGATGACCGCGAGGGAAGAACATTGAGGAAACATTGCCGACCTGTTCCTTTTGCAATGGGCTGTGCGAAATGGGCCGCAAGCAATCGCTAAAGGGGGCACGCCCCTGGGCCGATACGGCGAGGGATACTGAAAGTGCGAATCGGGCCGAGAGCAATGGGTTGGCAGATACTCCGGTGGGGATGCTGCCCCCGCCAAGTCGCGGAGGGGCCTGAGCCGCACAGACAGTTCCGATGCGATCACCTGGAAGCGGAGCAAGCGACGCCTGGACGCAGCCATGAATGACGCGACGGACTTGATCCTGGGATGCGTGGCCACGGGAACGGCAGTGACCGTGATGGTTTACGCCGCGCGCGATTGGATCGCCGCTCTTTTTTCCAAGATGGAAGAAGACATCGGCGATAAGCTGCGGCGATTGCGTGCGTCGCCGGGGAACCTGCGGGCATGGCTGCGGCTATGGCTCGTGGGAATTGCCCTGGCATTTTTCGGATTCAGCCTGGGTCTGAATAGTTTGATCTTCGGGATCGTCAGCGCGGCGTTTCTCCTGGCCGCCCCTTGGTATCTCGTGCGGCGTCTGGCGGAGAGCTATCGGCGCAAGATCGAGGATCAACTGGCGGACGCGATGGTGACGCTTTCCAATGCCGTCCGTGCGGGACTGTCCTTGGCCCAATCGCTGGAGATCCTGGCCGCCCAATGTCCCCGGCCGATCAATGCCGAATTCCGCCAGATCGTGGCGGAATACAATCTGGGCAAGCCGCTGGATCGCACGCTAACGGAGGCCAAGGAGCGGCTGAAAAGCGAGAATTTTTCTCTTTTTGCGGCGGCCGTCCTGGCGGGGCACGAACATGGAGGCCGCCTGAGCGATACCGTGGAACGCATCGCCAGCTCGGTGCTGGAGTTGCAACGGCTGGAGCGCAAGGTCTTATCGGAAACGGCCCAGGCCCGTAAATCTGCGGTGTACATGGCCTTGTCGCCCCTGTTTTTTCTGGCAGCCTTTTACTTCATCGATCCCGATAACACGACGGCCCTGTTCGTGCAACCGCTGGGGCATTTGATTTTGGCAACGGCCGCGATCCTGAATGTCATCGCGTACATTTGGGCCCGCGCGCTGTTGCGACCCGACATTTGAAGAGGCTTTCGGCTTATCCGGGGATTCGCGGCAATGGATGGACCGATGACGGATTGGCAACAGATGCAGCAATCGAGCGGCTACTTGCTCGCCGCCGCGTGTCTGATGTGGGGGATCGCTGCCGCTCTGGTGGCGCGGTGGCTGTGGCTAGTGCTACAGACCGAGGACATCCCGCAAGGCAGAGAGTGGCGTTACGACATCAGCCGCATCAATGAGCTGCGGCGCGCCGACTGGTTCTACCGATCGTTTCAGCCGGTACTTCAGCTTTTGGGAAGGTTCAACCGCGCGGCTTTTCGCGAGGCCTTGCCGGAAATTCAGCGGCATATTCACGCCGCGGGTCTGTCGCGATTCTGGTTGGCCGAGGAATATCTCGGCAAGCTCGAAATGATCGGGGCGGCCTTGCTCCCCATCTATACATACTTTTTCGTTCGAGCCGTGGGGCTAGGCGGATTGCTACTGGCTCTCGCCCTGTCCCTCCTCACGGTGTGGCTCTTGCGGCTGCGATTGGCATCGCGGGCGGCGCGGCGACTGCGCGACATCAAGCGACGGTTACCATTCTTGCTGGATTTGCTGACATTATTAATGGAGGCTGGCTCGACCTTTCTGAATGCCTTGACGCAGGCCGTGGAGGAATACCGCGGCCATGCCGTGGCCGAAGAATTCGGTCGGGTACTGGCCGACATGCAGTTGGGCAAAACGCGCTTCGAGGCATTTTCCGCCATGAAGGACCGCCTCGCGGACGACGAAATCACCAGCATCATCGGCTCCATCTTGCAAGGCGAGACGTTGGGGACTCCGCTGGCCTCCATCTTTCGCACGCAGGCCGACGTCCTGCGCATCAAGCGTTCGCAGCGTGCGGAGACAATCGCCGGCGAGGCGGGCGTGAACATGCTGTTGCCCGGTATACTGGTGATGGCGGCCGCGGTGCTCATCCTGATCGGCCCCTTTTTGCTCAATTATCTCGATTTTGGAATGGCGCTTTGACCCAAGTTTGACCCAAGGGGCGGTCCTCAGAAACGAGGACTCAGAAACCGGTCCTCGGAAACGGGAATTCAGAAACGGGAACAACGGAATGGAATGGCGGGAACGGGAAGCGGATGGTGGAGCGGGCAGCGCGAGTCAAGCCGGCTTTTGCGGGCCGCCATGCGGTACCAGAACGGCCTTCGCGGAGCCTGGGCTGACCATTGCGACGCCCATTGCAATGCCGCTTTCGGTGCCAGTTTCAATGCCGATTCTGATGTCAGTTTCGTTGCCGGTTTCGATACCGGTTGCGATGCCAGCTCCGATGCCGGTTTCGTTACCGGTTTCGTTGCCAGCTTTGATGCCGGTTGCGATGACAATTGCGATGCCAGATCCGACGCCCATCCCACTGCCTGACGCGCTACCTATTGCAACACCAAACCCGACGCCCAATGCGCTGCCTAACTCGCTACGCATTGCAATCCCCATTGCAATACAAGACGCGATGCCCATTGTGCTGCCCAACGCTGAACAGTCCGATCGGGATCGCCCACCTCGAATGGGAAGATGTGGGGCCTAGTTTATGCCCGTCAAGATTCAATGCCCTCTTTGTCGAACGGAGATGACGGTCAGCACAGCGGCCCTGGGAGGGGTGGTGGGTTGCCCGTGGTGCCATCATCGCTTCCGGGCGGAATCCGCCGTGGCGGACAGCACAGGGGGTAGTGCCGGCCGGTCGGACCGCGTGCCGATCGCCGCCCCCCCGACCGCAGCCTCGTCCCGCGAAGGCGGGGATGAGCGGCGCGGTACTCCGGCAAACCAGCCGGACCTCGCCTCCGGCCAGAGCCGGGCGGCCGAGATCGCCAACCGGTGGCGGCCCGTCGACGGCTCCCAGCCGGAGCGGGCTTTACCGCCACCTCCCGGAATCCCCGCATCGCAGACAGTGGAGAAGAAGAAAAAGCAAAGCGAGGCGGGCATTCCGGGCGATCTGGGAAAGGGACGGCCGTTGCAACGTGCCGCTGAAGCCGAGAAGCCCCCGCAGGCCCATCGTGGCAAGGCCCAGGGTTCCAACTCCCCGCAGCCCCACCCGGCGTCGGCGCCATGCCCCGCTCCCCGGGAGGATTCACGGCGGGAAACGGCGCATCCCCCAGCGACAGGCCTCATCCCTGCGGCGGCGCCGAGATCGGCGACCCCAGCGGCCGACTCGACGCCTCGCAAGAAAGCCACCATGCGGATTCTCTCCGAGCCGGCGGAGCCAACGTGGACACTGTCGGCCGACGGCACGCTTCCCGCCCTGCATTTGGAGGAATCGGAGATGCAAAACCCGGCGGGGGGGCGGCGTTCCTTCAATTGGGTATTCCTTGTCGTCCTGCTATGTACCAGTATGACCGTGTCTCTCGCCCTGGTGCTCGTGGAGCCTCAATCGGGACAGCTCGGCGAAGTCCGGGTTCAAGATGCGGCCCGTCGCGTGTTGATGGATGAGTACATTCCCAGCCTGAATCCAGAATCGCCGCCGGCCGAGTACCAGGTGCTTCTGCGGGAGGCCATCCGTGCCCACAATACTGGTAACTTCGATCGCGAACGGGAACTTTACCGGCAATTGTTGCGTTTGTTGTATGCCTACAGCGACCGATCGCCGTATGAAGGCTTGACGGGCAGCGCCACACGCGATCGAAAATTGGAGGAGCAATTGCGTATCCTGCTGCGGGAATAAGATTGCGTATTGTGCTACGGGAATGAGGTTGCGTATCCTGCTGCGGGGATGAGGCTGCGGACGAACGGGGTCCGGCCGATCGCCCCGCCGCGGCAATCGCACCAGTAGTGATTGCCCAAGCCCGATGGTGAGGCATCGAAAAAGTCGCGTTGTGGTTGGGCGTTGCTGAGAATCGAATCGCCACGATCCAGAGCGGCAGCGAGAGGGAAAGCATGTCTTCGGAGTCGCGATATCAAATCGTCGAGCGAATTGGCAGCGGCGACTTCGCGCAAGTATTCCGCGCCCGGGACCAAGAGCTGGGGCGTGACGTGGCCATCAAGGAAATCCACGCCCAATTCCTTCAGGCTCCCAAGCAATTGGAGCGATACTGGCGCGAATCGCAATTACTGGCTTTGCTTCAGCATCCGCACATCATCACGATTTACGACGTGGTCCGCACGCGGGGTTGGCTGGTCCTGGAACTGATGCGCGGCAATCTTCAGCAAAGCGCGGAGACCGGCCCCATCGACGTGGACTTCTTGCGGGAAATCCTGCTCGGCGGCCTCCAGGCACTCGATTTCTTGCACGGCAACGGGATCATTCATGGGGACATCAAGCCCAGCAATCTGCTGCTCGACGGCCAGGGACGGGTCAAACTGGGAGATTTCGGACTGGCCCGCCGCGCCACCGATGAAGGCGGCAGTTTGCTCAAGGGCACGACCAAGTACATGGCTCCCGAGCTGATCAGCGCCCAATTCGGCCAGGTCGGCCCGGCAGCCGATTTGTACTCGCTGGGCTTTACCGCGTACGAACTGTTGTGCGGTCCGGACTTCGCGCTCCTGTTTCCGGGCTTGAGCGCGTTCGGGCGGGATCGGCAGATTGCCTGGATGATGTGGCACAGCTCGCCGGACCAGCGTTTGCCACCCATTCGCCGCGTGCTGGAGGGCGTGCCCGAGGATCTGGCCGAGACCGTGGATCGGCTCATCGTGAAGGAGCAGGGGCAACGCTTGGGTTCCGCACGCGAAGCCCTGCAAATGCTCACCGCGTCATCCCCAGGCACCTCGTACCTGCCGGCGGCGGAAGAAGAAGGCCCGTCTCCTGAGGAAATACGCAAGGCTAAGAACAAGCGGTACCTTCGCATCGCCGCGGTTGGGGCCATCGTCTGCTCGCTCCTGCTGACCGTCCTCCAATTCTTACCGGAGAAACCCAAACCTGGCCCGAACCCATCCGGCGCCGAGCCAGTCCGCGGGTTGGTACGCAGCGTGTTCCTGAATGAACGGTTGATCGTGGTGGAGACCCCGGACGGCACTCCCAAGGAGGTTTCCATCAAGCCCATCGACGAGGTCTTCATCAATGACGCCAAGGCATTGCTGAGGGACATGCAGCCGGGCGACGAGATCACGATCAATCGCACGCAAACGGATGGGCGCACGGTGCAACGACTGCAGATCGTGCGTCCCCAAAAGGTGGCGGGAGAGTTGTCGGCTGTCTCCCTGGCCGATGCGACGATCATGCTGACCGTGGATGCGGATCAGCCGCCCCTCCGCATTCGGGTGGGGCAAGGTACGCCGATCGAGTTCAACGGCAAAGCAGAATTGGACGGCCGAAGCGTCATGCTGAGCGATCTCAAGCCGGGGGATCGGGCGGAAGTGGAATACCGCGGCGCCGAAGATGACCGATCGGCCGTGCGACTGGCGATCCGCCGTACCGTCACCACAGAGGGCGTCTTGTCCGAGGTCGACCCCAAGACCGGCCGCATCACTTTTCGCGCTGGCGACGCCAGTCCCGTGACGCTCCCCTATGCGGCCAACTGTGTGGTCACGCTGAACGGAAGGTCCGAGCTACAAAGCCGCATCTTGAAGCCAGCAGATTTGCAACCGGGAGATCGGGTGACCGTTGCGCACGATATCGAAATATCTCGAATCGATGCCTATCGCACGCTGGGGCTGGCTGGTTCGATCCGTGAAATTCATGAGGCGGCCGGCAGTCTCGATATCGTCCGTGACGATGATCATCAACCCGTGCAAGTCGTGGTCGGCGCCGATTGCCAGATCACCTTGTTCGGCGAAACTGTGCCGCTGAACGACTTGCGGGACGGTGACCGCGTGGACATCACCCATGACACGCCGGACGGATCGTCAGCGATCAAGGCCCTGAAGATCGAGGCTGTCCGGCCGGAAGATGCGACGCGTTGGGCCGTGGTCGCCTGCGTGGGAGACTATGACGATGACCGCCTCCGCGACGCCCCGGCAGTTTCGGCAACCGCCGAAGACCTGGCCACGACATTGCGGACGCGCTACGCCGTTCCCAGAGGTCAGCTTCTGGTGCTCAACAATCCGAGCCGTATCCGATTGGAACAAGCGGTGGAGGGGTTCCTGAAAAACGTGCGGCCCGACGGAGAGATTCTCGTTTATTACTCAGGAACGGCGGCACGCGATGCCCAGGGACAGGTCTTTCTGGTGGCCAAGAATACGGATTTAGGCAATCTTCCGGCGACCGGACTGAGCGTGCAATGGCTTGCGGATACGTTGGAGGCTTGCCCCGCCGCCCGCAAACTGCTGGTATTGGAGGCCTCTCCCGCCGCGCCGCAAGGCAATGCGCCGCTCGTTTCCGCCGCCGAGGCGCTGGAGTCCGTGAAGGGACCGCCTGGAATGGCAGCCTTCCGCACAGTGACCGCGCTAGCGGGAGCTTCGCGCGGCGAAGCAGCGTCGATAGAGGGCGACGGGACCATGACGGCCTTTGGTCGGGCGCTCGTCTTGGCCTACCGAGGCGACGGCGATGAGAATCGCGATGGCAAGCTCGATCCGACCGAATTGCTCGGTTTTGCGAACCGCGTCTTACCGCAACTCCTCCCCGCTGGGGTGAAGCAGACGGTCCAGCCATTTCTCCCCGATAATCGCCCCCCCCGCTTGAGCGAGGAGTCGAAGCTCGCCATTCGATCGCTGGCCGCTCTCATCTCGATGCAATCTGTGAACCCCCAGATCGCCGACGAGGCCTTTCGCAGAGCCTCTCAGGGAATTGAATCGCAACCCGAGCCTTACCTTCTTTATGGGCTGCTGCTTGTGAACAATCGGCAGATGCCCGACGCAAGCCGGTATCTGGAACCCCTGAAGGTCAGCCATCCGGCCGAGCCTTTGCCATACCTGTTGCTAGCCTGGATCAAGGTAATGCGGCGCGACTATCGAGGGGCATTGAGAGAGCTGCGCGGTTTCACGGAGAACTGGCCCAAGCGAGATGAGGCGGCTTATCCCACAACCGAACTCGATCTACCGCGGACCGCGTTCTGGATTGGCCAAATGCGCGAGTTTCTGGAGGGAGCGGCAGAGGAAGCTGAACGCCCCCTGCCAATCGATCTGAAAGCCCTGGACAGCGACATCCAGGCCATGGGAAGCGAGGCCGCCCAAGCGTATGATCAAGGCCGCAAGCAGACGCGGGCCGTGCTTCAGGAGTTCGATCAACAGTTGGCGGCGGCGCAAGGCAATCGTGAAGCGGAAGTCCGTGTCCGCTTCGAACGCCGCCAGCCCACACGCTACCTTTCGCCCCTGATCGATGATTGGGCACGGGGCGTACTGGCCAACTTGGATCGTTAATATCACAGGGCAAGATTGTTTGCTTGGGTCAACATCTTGTGGTGAGGGGACATACTGCCTCGCAGGATATGCTGGGCAGATCAGGCAATCAGGCGGACTTTGCGCTGTAGGGTTCGTTTTTGCCGCATCGAAGAACAGAGCTTGCTCGTCTCGCAACTCCAGCAGGGGGATGGCCGCTACGTCGGAATAATGGCGGCTGCGTCGTAATTATGGCGGCCACGTCGGACCAACGACGGCTACATTGGGAGAATGGCGGCCACGTCGGGGATGGTGTGGTCTTAGTCCGAGTCTTTGACCCTACGAGACACGACGGGCATGTAACGCCGCAAGGCTGAAACCCCTCATGCGGGGCCGCGGGAATTGCCCCAAGCTGTCAGCCCCAGTACAGTGAGGAAAGGAGAGGCGGATCGAAAACCATCATGCGAACCCCGTGCCGAATCACAGAGGGAAACGATTCGTGTTGATCTTGCTGACGAATGACGACGGCATTTATGCCCCCGGTTTAGCGGCGATGAAGGACGCGCTCGACGGCTTGGGCGAAGTTTGCGTCGTCGCTCCAGCCACAGAGCAGAGCGGCGTCGGCCATGCCATCACCTATTTGCGTCCGTTGATTGTGAAGGAGGTTTATCAGGGAGATCGCCCCTTTGGTTACGCGGTGGAAGGCAGTCCCGCCGATTGCGTCAAATTAGGCGTAAATGAGCTGTGCCCGCAGCCCCCCGACATGGTAGTAAGTGGTATCAATGGGGGCTTGAACGCGGGGATCAATGTGCTCTACTCCGGCACGGTGGCAGCGGCCGTGGAAGGGGCCTTTTTCGGAATCCTGAGCGTGGCCGTGTCGCTGGAGTTTGACGAAAACCCACCGTTTCATCGAGCGGCGTCGCACGCGGTCCAGGTCATTCGGCAAATCTTGGCGAACTGGCGAAAGGTGGGAGCCCGACTCTTCAATGTGAATATCCCTCTAGAAGCCGCACAGCATGATTCACCCGAGGTTTGTCCCGTCGCCATGGACGTTGGCCGTTACGGCGGTGACTACGAAAAACGGACCGACCCGTGGGGTCGAACGTACTATTGGGCTACAGGTGAGCCGCCGCCGCGGCGTGACGCCCCCGGTACCGACTTGCTGGCCCTGGCTCAAGGAAAAATTGCCGTCACCCCGCTACACTACGATTTGACGGCTAGAGATGCCTTGGAGCGGATGGGACAGGGTACCATCGCGCTGGAGTCCAACCCGCAGCCGTTCGAGCCGTCGGCGTCGAGCGGTCACCAGGCATTGATCCTCCGCTCGGCGCGGCGGAAGCCGCGGGCTGCCTCCGCAAAACGCGACGGCGTTTGAGAAACTTCAAATCGCGACGGGCCGGAATCACGAGATATGCCGGATTCCAACAAGCAGTGCCAATGGCAGGTCGAATGGCGTGCCGAACCAGAATCCTTTTCCGGAGGAGGCGGTATCATGCGACGCATGAACGAATTGTGGTCCATTTGCTGGTTCCCGGTCCCAGTGATCGCCCTCGTCTTACGGATCGTCCCCGTCGTGCTGATCGTCCCCATCCTGCTGACCGGGTGCGGCACGAGCAGTGACGATGCGTTTTGGGTACAAAAGAGCGAACCAACGGGCACGGGAGCCAGCGCGGCTCAGCCCGCGCAACCGGCCACGACAGCGACTCCCTCAGCCCCGGCCTCGCCTCCGTCGGAATCGCCGCGCCGCCCGGTTGCCATGCCGCCGGGAATCGCTTCCCCCGAGGATGTCATGCAGGCACCGCCTTCGCCGCCTCCCGCCGTACCGCAAGCTGCCCCGGCGCAACCGGCCGTCGTGTCGGTACCCGCACAGGTCGGGGTCGGGCAAAAGGGAAGCACGCTGACCCAACCCGGCTTTCTCACCACGCCGGTATCCGTCTTTTTCCGTAGCCGAGAGATGGTGGCCTTTCGCATCCAAGTGCCCCATGCCATGCAGTTATTCAAGGCCACCAATGGCAGGGCGCCGCAGTCGCATGACGAATTTATGCGGGAAATCATCCAGGCCAATGGCATTCAGCTCCCTCAGCTCCCGCCTGGCCATCGCTACGTGTACGATCCGGCCCGCGAAGAATTGATGGTGGAGCAGCCCAACCCGTAACCTCGATTTACGCTAGCCAGGACTCTCGTCATTCCAAAATCTGGCTCCCGGCTCGCCTGCGATTCCCCCCGCCGCTCGGTCGGTTCGGCGTGTTTCGTTGAAAAAACGCGGTTTTGGATTGAAAAAAACCGCCTTCTAACTACTCTGGAAGAGTAGAGGGCAGACGTTGGGACTGCGACGTGCTGTTCCTTGGAACGGCGCGGGACGATCCTGGCTGCGGCCTTGTCAGCACCGCGCGAGCCAGCCCGATCTGCAAACATCTGTCTTATCTTATCAGGCGTCTTCGCCGCGATCGGCTATTTATGAGAAGGCTCAAGACGCACATCACACAATTCGCGGCGGTCCATGGGCGGATGCCTTTGAGCCGGTGCGGTCTCGCTGGACCAGCCGATACCCTCCTTGTCCGGCGGTTGGCAAAGTGCTTTGTCTGGCTCTTGATGGCGTCGGCCTTTTGGAGTGCAAGCTGGCACTCGGTATGGGCGGGGCAGAGCTGGGCCTTTCGCCCTTCGTATTACAGCCATTCCCCGGAGGGCGATCGCGTAGCCCAATTTCAACCGGAGACCTCGATACCGATCACGCCCTCGCCCAACTACATGGTCAGCGGTTATCGGCACACCCGTTCCACGATCCGCGGCGCCGAGAGCTACGATCACCTCCATGTCGTCCGGACATGGGGTTTAGGGGCGTTCTTGCGGCCGTATGAGGAGTGGGAGTTCCCATTCCGGGCAGGCGCGACGCCGTACGGGCCTTGGGGCAATCCTCAAGGACCGTGGACGCTGCCCTTCGATTCCTGTCGCAATCCCTACGGGTTGGGACGACTACCTTGGTTTCCGTGGTGGCTCTGGCCGCGATGATAACATGTGCGGCCGACAGCAGCGGCGATGGGGCCGCCGCGCCGGGGCCGGCCTGTCCGTAGCTCACCAAGCCGTACCTCATGTTTCTTGCCTGACTTCATGTTTCTCGCCCGATGGTGGCAGATTCCTGCGGGCCTCGCCTGGAACCGATGCCCCGGTGACGAGACTCCGCTGGCCTCCCGGGCTGTGCAGAAAACCCCGCCGCGCGCAGGGAGAATCAGTTGTGCGCCCTTTCCCGATTGCAAGGCGTGCATCGGTTTTGGGGCCGACCAAGCGCCGGCTGTGGAAACAGTTCCACGATCCGCCCCGCTCATTTCAGTCGGACCCTACCCGTTTTGACGACACCGAGGATCGGGCTACACGCTTTCGAAGGGATGGTCGAAGATAGCCTTATGGAGCATTGCTCCCCCGTTCGCCGTTCGGTACGGCGGGTACTGCGAGCATTGCGTTTTGCCGCAACTGTCGGACAGGTGGGCCGCGGGATCAAGCCAGGGGCCTGATGTCGCAGGGGCGAAGATTGCCGGTTTTACGGGTGGAACGATGGCCGATAAAGAGGAAAAACAACCCCCGCCGCCGCCACCACCGCCGAGTCCGGTACTGAATCGCGCCGTGTTGGCGCTGGGCGGTATCTTGCTGGTGCTGTCGCCCCTGGCTCTCCTGCCCGGTTCCCGCAAGCTTGGCGAGGTCGTGGCCGGCCTTTTGTCGGGCGAGTCGTTGACAGCCTTTCTGCCCGCCGTGGACGCTACCCCCCAAGAGCTTCCCGAGCCGAAACCAGGCTCCCCACCACCGGAATATATCGTTCCAACAGCCGATTTTTCAGAGGTCTTTCGATTCGACGTTCGGCCCGATGACCTGGTACAGCGTTGGCCTCGCGTCACGGCGGCAACGGCCGGGATTCAATTGCAAGGCTATCGCGTCCCTTTGGTAACGGGGACCCGGGAAGACGATCTCGCCGGGGCAGTGACCTTTTACTTCAACCCGCGCCAGGAAGTGCAGAGAATCACCTTTCGCGGAACGACCGGCAATGCCAATCGACTGATTCAATACCTGGCGGCACAATTCGGCTATTGTCATCGCCCCACGAACGATGCCGGGCTGTTCCTGTATGTGGTGCCCGAGGAAGGCTCCCGCGGCGCCGTGAAAAGCTATCTTTGGATTCGGCCACAGCGTGTGCTTCGGGCGGCTGAACCGCACGCGCGTTTCGAGCTGGATCTGGTCATCGAGCGCCCGACGAAGGAATTCTTGGCCCGGCTCAGGGAATCGCTGCCCAGCCCTACTCCCAGCCCCACTTCTCTTCAACCGCTGCCCGCACTACCTGCGACCCCATCGTCCTATCCCCAATAGAGGGAGCGGCTATTTGTCGGGCGGTGCCGATCTTGGAGCGGCCCGGCACGCGACCAATGCTGTTTTGGGTTGGGGGATCGGTGAGACACTTCCGGCCACGGCCTGCTTCAGTCGTGGCTGACTTCCCGCCACACCAGGGGGCGCCGCATCTGGGGTTCAATGCGGAAGCGGCACTCGCCATTCACGAAGACCCGAACCGTGCCACTCGATTCGCTGACGCAAACCGAAACGGCTTTGGTCTTGCGGGTGATCGCGGCGGCCGCCCAGTGCCGCGCCCCAAGGCCCTTCGACAGAACGATGTTCGAGGCCGAACAATCAATGTGGCGACAGGCCGCCAGGACCGTTCCATCCTCGGAAATGATGCAGGCGCCGTCGAGTTGGGCGATTTCCTTGACTCCCTCTCGGACCCGGGGATCGAAGAGGTTCTTTTCGCTTTTGCTGTAACCGCGGACAGGATCGAAGCCCAAGGGCCGCGTGTGCGACAGCACCTTGCGCGAATCGCCCACGACGAAGATCGCCCCTACCGGCTTTCCCTCGCGTCCCTCTTGGGCAATCTCCACGGCCAAATGGATCACCAGCTTGAGAGTCTCGAGCGGTATCGAGGTGTTCAGTTCCCGCAGGTCCCGGGTGGTCAGTCTGGCCAAATGATCGGACAAGCGAATGATGCTCAGCGAATCCAGGCTGGCAGGTTCAAACGACCCGTACATCGCCACCACGCACTGGCCGCGAGTCAGAAACTCTTCGGTCACCGATTCCAGCAGGGCTTCGGATAACCGCTCGTAAGGAGATGACGGCGGAGGGTTGACGGCCACAGTCAAAAATCCATTCTCGGCGGCGCCCGCCAATGAGGACAACCGTTCGCAGGCAATGATGACCCGCCGCGTACCGACGATCGATCTCAGTCGCCCCCAATCGCCAGGGCTATTGAGCAAAAGGAGAATCGCCGACGCCTCTAGCGCGTCGTGCAAGCGCACGCCCTCTTCTAACAGCAAACGAACCTGCTCGGTGATACGAAAGCTGTCTGGGGTGTCGGATTTCGCCTTTCGTTCATCGGTTGCCTTGCTCTGCGGGGAATCAGGGGGAGTTTTTGCGTCTTCTGGCATAGGGAAAGGACATGCGGGCAAGGGGCCGTGCGATCACACCTTCGTGGCCAAGAATCGCGTCGATCCACAAACGCGAGGAGGATTCGCCAAGCTGTTCGATTCTAGCCGACAAAGCGGTTTCTGACAATCAAGCCTCTTTTCCCGGGTTTTTGAACTCTGCTGCCCGCCAGCCGTGTGGAGCGATCGCTGAATACCAGCTTTTGCCGGCGATGCAATAAGAACCCGAGCCACCAGCGTGAGCTGGTGGTGGCGTATTCCCAGAATGCGGCGCGGCACGGCCTGGCATCGCTCAACCGGGCAATGTGCCAGCGGCCAGATCGGGCGGGGCGCATCTTCAAGTCAACCCCAGGCCATCAAAAGATTGCGTCTTTTACCCGATTTGCCAGCGAGGCGGCTGGCTTCTCGGGTGGTTCTTCCCCCCGCACGTATGCCTCCCACTGGCGGACATCGTTACCGAAGTCTCGTCCCGTCACCTGACGCAGCGATTGCATGGCCAGGTATTGAAAAGCGGGGTCTCGCTCGTCAAGGAGATCGGCCAGGACGGGCACGGCGCTGGGGTCTTTTGCATTCCCCAATGCCTGAATGATGGCTTGCTTGACATCCGGGGAAGTTTCCTTTTGCAGTGCCCCCGCAAGCACAGACACGGAGGCTGAACCGCCCACGGTCCCCAGAATGCCGCAGGCCTCCACCCGGACCAATTCCGCGGGGTCGTTCACGGCCGAACTCGCCATGGCGGCCGCCGTGGAATCATCCAATTTCGCCACCAGTCGCAGAATCTCGCGTCGTAGGAAGGGGTCTTGCTCACGGGCGAACTCGTTCTGAAGTTGCCCGGCCACTGCCGCCCGTTCCTCCGGCGTCTTTGCCGCCTTGACGGAGGCCTGCCACGATTTCAGACGTTCGCGGGGCAGCACGACGCCGGGCGGCAAGCCGGCTGGCTGGGCCTTCCCAGCACCCGGTAGCGGCTGAAATCCCTTCCAAAAGCTGCATCCCGGCACGGCGGCAGCGAACGCCAACACCGCTAAAAGCTGGCCGGCGAAAAAGTAAGAGTAAGAAGTCCGCCGCGTGCTCATGGCAGGCCACCCATAACCCCTTGCTCGAATCGAAGAATACGGCAATGCTTGCGGCGAGGCGGGATATCCCCTGCATACCGCCCGACTGTTTGTACCGAATCCCCTGAAATCAGCCAAGGCGAGTTCTGGGACCGGACCGGGGCCTCACCGGTTGCCAGATCGCGGCCTCTCCCTCCGCAGCACCTGAGATTTGCCGATTTATGAGAGGGAAGACCTTGGAAAAACCCGGCACGCGGCCGAGCGGCCCTCTTGCTCGCTCCAAGGCATGACAGCGGCCCTTTTTACAGTTCCTTAACAAAATTCTGGATAATATGAACTCTGGAAAGTAGTATAATCTAGTAAAGCTACTTCGTCGTCGGGCCAGTGGGCGCCGGTCCGACGGCTCGGATACGCAAGGCGTCCCTCAAACTCATGGGGCGGCTATCAAGCTCAAAAGGAGGTAGTGTCCATGTGTTGCGTGTTACCGAACCGCCGTCGAGACCGTCGCGATGGATTCACTCTGGTCGAGCTGTTGGTTGTCATTGCCATCATTGGCATTTTGATTGGCTTGTTGCTGCCAGCCGTTCAAGCGGCGCGCGAGGCCGCCCGGCGAACGCAATGCGCGAACAATTTGAAGCAGATTGGATTGGGCCTGCATAATTACCACGATGTAAACCGGACGTTCCCGTTCTCTTGGATGTTGTACCTGCCGGGGGGAGATCTTACCCAGCTCAACGCTCAGTGCTGGGGAACCCGAATCCTGCCTTACATCGAACAAAAGCCCCTTTACGACCAATACGACTCCCGCTTTCCTACCTGCAACGAATTTGCAGCGTTGCCGCCCGTGGCAAGGAACCTAGAGGTGATCAAAACGCCCCTTGAGGTATTCGCCTGCCCTTCCGCGCCTGGCTCCGCAAGAGACCGCATCTATGATGCGGATTACACACCCGGTGGGTTTCCGGTGACGTTCACGGCGGCTCCTTCAGACTATTGCGTCGTGAGCGGTGTGCGGGGCGACTTCGCCACGCTTGCTTACGCCAGCTATCCCGGAGGTGCGGGCGGTGGCCGGGAAGGCGTCATGCAATTCAACGGCAACGATCCCAGCAACCCAGCCAGCGCCTCTGGCAGCAGCAGCAACATGGCCAGTATCACGGATGGAACCAGTAACACGATCATGATTGGAGAGCGGGTAGGCGGGGGGCAAATCTATCTGGCTGGAGGACGTCCCGCTCCTGCCGGGTCGCCATGGGATGAGTTCCGAGGGCTGAACGGGGGAGGATGGGGAGATATTCTGAACGGCGAGCATTGGTATTCCGGTTCCCTGCAAGACGGCATGCTAGGCCCCGACGGCGGGCCTTGCGCCATCAATTGCACCAACCGCCGCAGTGCCGGCTTCTACAGCTTCCATCCCGGCGGTGCTCAGTTCCTCTTGGCCGATGGATCCGTCCGTTTCATCACAGCCACGATCGACGCGTTCACCCTGGCGTCCATTTCCACCCGCAAAAAGGGTGAGTCCGTCCAGGTTCCGTGAGGCATCATCTGATCTGCTCTGTACTCGGTCAACGTCCCTGGCCTTTTTACCCCCATCATCGGTGGGGGTAAAAGATTGGTTGATATTTACTATTCGCTAGTTTGAGAAGACTCGAAGATG
>DYLS01000169.1 GCA_020721965.1 Blastopirellula marina
CTCGCCTGATGCTGCACTTTATATAAGCGATTCCGATGGTCCCAGTTGTATTTCGTGATGTCCGTGTCGCCCGAGTCGAGCTGGCCGCTCTGGTTGGCGTCGATGAGCCGGTACGTGCGGTTTGCGATGAGTTTGGCAAAGCACGCCCGGAGGGATTCGAACCCCCAACCAGCGGATTAGAAATCCGCTGCTCTATCCCTTGAGCTACGGGCGCAGATCTAAGAATCGTTGAGCTACAAGCGCAGATCGAAGAACCGTCATCAAACGACCGCTACCGATCCATCCGGGGACTTTGATATCAGGCCACCATCGTATATCGAAGCCTATAGTGCTAACGTCTGCCTATTGCCGTGCTGTACCTAGCGTGTGGCTAGAAGCACCATACCTTGCTATCGGCCAGGGCGGTGATACCCCGCTACGGGCCCCAAGTGGTGTCCCCGGCATGTGGCTAGGAAAACCGTCCCTTACTACCCTTGTTACCGCAAAATGCTGGGTCCGGCAAGCAACCGCATGCCGTAGCGCTACCATGCGCGAATCTCAACCACGCACAAGTCAAGACAGCCTAAACCAAATGCCCCCCACTAATTAGGGGAATGCTAATTGCAAGTGATTTCAAGACAATGATTTACGTCAATGGAACACCCTGATTCCCCTACCGTTTTCTGAGTACAAGGCGTATCGCGCAACCCATTGCTGGACAAGAACTTGCGCAAAACCATCGCATGACTACGGTAAGCAGTACAAATCAGCAGGAAGTCGTTATGCAGTAATGATTTACGTAAAAATGAATCCAGGAAGCTTGGCCTGAAAAATCAGCCGGATCCAGCCGCCGAGGGATGCTCCCCCAGAACAGACCAGGCGATCAATCCGGCCCCAAGCGTCATCACCAGACTGTTGCAAATTGTTCGCTCGACCTCTGAGAGAGGGTGAAAAATAGAGTGCTTGGGCAATTTGGTCAATCAGTCAAACAGCAAGTGCCGTTTTCGCAGGACATTGCCTTCACCCTGCTACTTCAGCAGGAAAGAGCGGAGCTTGTGGTCCCAATCTGCGCAAGTCCAGTCGTCAGTCCATCATTATATTGCTCCGCGTCCCGTTTCCCATGCACCCGCTCGGATGTCCAATCGCGGACGGCCGATCGATGCATAACGGTAGCGGTGCCGGCTAGAGGAATCTCCGCGACGCGAGTCATGCAATCCTGAGCTGCTTCAGGACGGCCGAAACGCAAGTCTACAGATGGGTTGACGAACGGTCAATCCGGAGACTGACAAGATTGTCGTGGGTCGTGAGGGATCTGCCAGAGGGGCGGCTCACCGTGATAACTACTTCACGACGGTGCGGCCAACCTCAGTGCGGCTGCGATACAATTGACCGGGGCGGGGCAGGCGTGCCGAGAGATGACGCCACGATCCCGTCATTCCACTTCGAGCCAATCGAGCCTTTCCTCGGCAGCCAATTTCCGGAGTTTGCTCAGTGCCCTGGATTCCAACTGTCGCACTCTTTCCTTGGTCACCCCCAATTCGGATCCCACCTTCTTCAGAGTCAGCGGTTCGTCCGAGTTATCCAATCCGAATCGCCGAACGATGATCTGGCGTTCTCGCTCGTCCAAACGCTGCAAGATGTTGCGGACTTGCGTCTCGCGCTGCAATTGGGCCGATTCCTGTTCAACTTGATCGCTCCGTTCGTCTTGCGTAATGTTGAACAGTTCGCTTTGAGCCGTGCGAAACCGATCCCGATATCGGTGCTCGTCCGGGATGGTGCGGGCGAAATTCTTCATGATGGCCCAACTCGCATAGGTACTGAATTTATTGCCGCGCGAGTAGTCGAACTTCTCCACGGCCCGGATCAGCGACATGTTTCCGTCGCTGACCAACTCGAAAAAGTTCTCGGCAGGTCCAACGTGCTTCTTGGCGATGGAGACGACAAGCCGCAAATTAGCGGAGATGATCTCATTTTTTGTCTTCACGGAATCTTCGTACAGACGTTCGATCTCGGCCATCAGGCTGCGGTCCGGTCTCCTCCGCGTTTTCATTCCCTGCTCCAGCTTTTCGCGAAGCTTAGACGCCTTAAACTTCACGTAATTCATCTTACGGAACAGATGGATCTCTTGTGCCTGCGTTAAAAGGGGCACATCATACAGACTGGCCAGGTAGGGTGGTAGCCCGGCAGGCAAGCGACCAGCGCAAGCCGTGTGTTCGGCGAGCGGTGGCGGCCCGAGAATCTCGCGCTCTTTAGCCGCGGTAACGTGTTCAAACTCGGGGCTGGGGATGTAATCGAGCGGAAGTTCCCGAATTCGCTGGGCCGCCAACTCGTCGATTACGCCGATCACGCGTGCCCGGGTAATGCAATACCGCTTGGCAATCACGTTCAAGGATTCCCCCGCCCGATGATCGCGATAGATTCGCCGCTTCAGCTCTTCTGAGATCGGCGTCTGGGCCTCGGGAAAGATGGCAGCACGTGGATTGGCTTGATCAAATTGGCGCAAAATGTAACGGATGGTCTCTAGACTTCGTCCCGTCTTGGCTGCTAATCTTCGCGTGACCTCGGGCCGGCAGGCCCCCGCCTGAGCAAGGCGTCTAGCACGATCAATAATGTCTTCCTTCTCTTCAGTGGTCAATTGGCTGAATTGCATGGCCTTCTCGACCCTGGCGGCTTCTCTTTCTCGAAATCGCCGCACTGAGCTTTCCAGAAAGCCAACACGATGACGACCGTCCATGATGAAGCGTCTGCTGACGAGGCCCGCGCGACGCCACCGGGCCACCGTTTTGGTGGCTACGCTGAATTCCCTAGCGAGATCCTGAACCGTGTAGATTCGTTCGCCCACCTCCTGTGTGCTGAGAGGCACGGCCTCGGCCAGATCCTCGATCATTTGAATGAGGTCGTGACGCAGATCCGCCCCCGATATACGAATGTCGTCGCCCGTATCAGGACGAAACCGGGTGATCTTGAAACAGACTTGTTTATACGAATACCAGCGAGATGGGCTGATCTCTGCAAGGAAATCCTCAGCGCGACCCAGGTGTTTGACGAGTTTTTCCCTGGGCGTAAAGCGACGCAATTGACCACAGAGTTCCGCGATTGCTGGGATGCGATACCGCGCCGCCTGAACGGCATGGACCATGTTCACACCTTCCCCTTCCCGAGCGTCTCTCCACTCTCGAACGAACCCCTCGTGTAAAGACGCACAAAACGCAACGAGAGTTCGATGGTTTGTTTATTTTCAACAGCGGAAATTGATACTGCTAGACATGATAACCTCCAAACTTGTTTTTTGCAACTATCGCTTTGGAAAATTCGAGAAAACTGTGTCTGATCCCGTTTGGAGCTACAAGACGCGGCTTGAGACCCGCTCTTTTGGTGATCGAAGCAGACACCCCCCGCAACAGAAGTTTGGTCGGGACTTTTCATGACACCCATAGCTAGTTGCCGCGAGGTTTCGATTCGTTACAAAAACCCCCTCTAGGTAGCACGCCTAGAACCTTGTCCTCTGTGACCAAGCGATACGGTTTCACTGTTTCCCTACCTTGCCGTAAGGATTGGGCGGCAAGCAGGCGTATCGCCACCGCTCTAGAGTAGGTAGCAATATCCGTACCTTTTTGAGAATTACAAACTTTTGTTATCACACACCCCGCAGATTACCTACAATACTAGACAATGCCCGTCGCCCCCCAGGCAATCTAAGCTATCAGTCGGAGTGATTGCCTGAAACGCCAGGTCTATGTCGGAAATGCTGTACTACTCTGTGCGGTACTGATACACTCCATAGTGGGATATGGAATAGTCTGATATATGGGTATTTTCTCAGGAGCGATTCCGTGGAGATATCCAGGCCTCGTTGGCTATCCCCGGCCATTGTCACTCTACATTAGACATTAGCCGAATCCTTTTTCCGACCGCAAGGGCATACCAACAGGCCGAGGCCCCCACTTTTTGGTCTCGATTTGCGTCGTAAATTACGATACGATCCGCTGGCCCTTGGTCGCAAACGCTGCGCTGCCCGTTTAAACTGACGCAGGACGGCGGCAGAACTTACAATCCATCAAACCCCAACTTTCGGCAGGGACCGTCTCATGGCCGCCACCCGGGAATCCAAACCATGGCTCTTTGTCGCCGCTCTTGTCGCTAACTTTTATTTGATACTAACCCCGCTGGCCGGGTGCCGTAGCTGGGAAAAACCGCGATGGGACAATCCCGGTCCAGCAGAATTGCAGCGACAGACCGCGGAAAAGTATGATCCGTACCCCGAACCCAACGTCGGTCAAGAGATCGTCGGTAGTCGGCCGCCGGGGTACGAGAAACCGCTCTCCGAGCCAGAGAGGAGCCGTCGCAAGCCTTGGTTGCCCGAATTGTGGTGAATCACCGGTAAATCAGCCCGCAAATTTCTGTTCTCTGTGGTCTGGGTTTCGATTTTCTGCAACGTTGAGCTGGACTTTTGCAAAGTGCTTAGTCCCGTTGTGGGAGAGGGTGGCAAACTGGAGCAATGGGCAAGTCAGAAAAACAAGGAAAGCAGTTTTTGACGGGAAACTCCTTCACCCTACCATTCCCAAAGGGAATTGGGCTGCTTCTCAATCCACGTGCAAAAGTGCAGGTTGAGCTTGACCGCAAATCCGAAAAGCGGTAATAAAAGGTCTAGTTTTGGCGGTTGAATTGCCTTTCATTTTCAGGATGCCGGATTTCGGGGGCCGTGGGATGGGGCCTCGGCCGTTTCTCTTTGGCAAGGATGCTCGGACATGAACAAAGGTTGGATCTGGCGGCTGTCGGCGGTTAGTTGCTTGATCGCGACATTGGGTTGTTCCTCAACCAAACCTAGCAGCTTTTCGCTTTCGCAAATCAACCCGTTCAAGTGGAAGCAGGCCTCCTCCGAGGCGAAGCCCTATCCTCAAAAGCCATCAGCGTTTGCAACTCCGAGCGAGTTGCCTGCCACTCGATCTCCTTCGACGGCTTACGCTGCAACCAGCGTTGGTTCGTCGCCGAGCTATCCCAGTACGAGCGGGAGCTATCCGACCGCAGGAAGCCAGTATCCAGAGATGCAGACCGGATACGACACCCAATCGTATCCGCCCGCTTATCCGTCTACATCCAGCAGTTCCCGGAGTTTCGCCCCTGGAAGCGGCTCAGGGTCGATGGATCAGGGGTCTTACAACTATCCAAGTACAAGCGGGAGCACCTATCCGGTGACCCCTGCCGCGACGACTGGGTCTGAGGGAATACCGAACCGTGGCTCGCCTGTGCGTTACGACATTGGCTCGGACCGCTACAGCTTGAGTGGGTCGAGAGCCGCTAACGCCGCCCCCGGCACGGCCTCTTTGGACGCGAGTCGTAGCGGGGTGGCCGCATCGGCATCACAAACCGCCAACCCTTCCTTACCCGCCGCCTCCGCAAGCAATCCGGCAGCTCTTGTGGGAGATCGTTACGCCCACTTGTATAACCAGTCGACCAACGGTGCAGCGGCCGGTGGGACGATTGGCCAGACCGGTTATCAGCCTGGAGTGACCGGTTATACGCCGGGGCAAACGGGATATCAACCGGGATTCAGCCAAACGCCAGCGGCCAGCTCGCAATACCAGCCGGGAAACACGGGGTACTCGCCACCGGGGATTTCCTCGTACAGCTCGCCTTATCCGCGGACGCCCCCCCCTCCCAGCGCAGCGTCTAACCCCAGCAGCGGCAATTTCGTTCCCGCCGCTGCCCCGTCTGACGTACCCAACGGGGAATATCGGCCTGGCAGCACAAAATCGTACGTGCCACGGGCCTCAACGACGCAACCGTACACTGGGGCGGCCACATCCGGAGCGGCATACCAATCGCAGGCATCCTCGGTTTCTTCACCCTACAGCAGCGAACGCTCGGGCAGTTTCCCCTTGTGAGTGGCATGAGAGGCGACTTGCAGACCCCTAATTTTTGAGATGTCGGAGCCGTCCCCGAAAACGCCCCGTGAAAGACGATACCGGTGGCCCGCGATTGCGATTTTCGGCCCCACCGGCACGGGAAAGACGCCTCTTGGGCAATGCATCGAGGTCCGCGGTTTATGGGGACGCCGTTGGCGGCATTTCGACTTCGGTGAGCAACTTCGCCGGTCCGCCGATGAGGCGGAAACCGGCAGTCCGTTCACTCCGGCGGAACGCCACGCCGTGCGCCGCATCCTCGAGGAACACCGCTTGCTGCGAGCGGAAGAGCTTTGGATCGCGGAACGCATCCTCCACGGTTTCGAAAAAGACTTGCGGTCAAGTGCTGTTCATCAATTGCAGGGGGTTGTGCTCAACGGGCTACCGCGAAACATACAGCAAGCGGAAGTTATTGAGCAGTACTTTGACGTGCGACTCATCTTGGAATTGAGCGCTGACCCGGAAACGATCTCCGCTCGCCTGCGCACCAACCGTGGTGGTGATCGCCTCGGACGCAGCGACGACACTCCGGCCGCCGTGGCGCGGAAGCTGGATTGGTACCGGCAGGAAACGCAACCGTTGATCGAGTACTATCGACGATCCGGGATTCCGGCCATGCAAATCTCGATCTCCCAGGACGCGACGCCCGAGCAGACGTATCGCGCTGTTGCCGATAGTATCGCTGCCCTTTCACATGCGATTGGACCGACCAATTGGAATGGTTCGCCATCAAAACCCGAATGAGGTCGCCGAGGTGGGATGAATTGCGTCTGGGCTTCGCGCATGCGGGGGGAAACGTCGGCGATGGATAGACTTCCCCCTCTTTCGTCACACTCCCGTCGGAGCCTTTCTTCGTGATGGCGTTGGGAGTAACGCGCATTACTGGACTTTTGCAATTTCGGGTCACAATCTCCCCCCTTCCCAAGGAAGACGGAGGCGTGAAGGCTGTGGCCCACAAAGACAGCTCTCCTTGTTTCCCTGGAATTCCCAGCCCTCCAGTTTGCATCCCGCTCTCAAAAGGGGATCAGGCACTTTGCAAAAGTCCAGACATTACTACAACGCAGGGTTGTTTGTTTAGCTCAACATCTTGTCGTGATGGGGCATAAAGCCTCGCAACCTACGGTGGGCACAGCGTACAATCAATGGGACTTTGCGCTGCAGCATGATCATGCCTGACGGCGTGCGCGCGGGAGGCATTCTCTCGCGAGGTGACAGCATTTCCGCCCTCCAGGGCTTCAGATTCTCTCTTAACAGATGGACCAGTTTTCGGGGAGCAGGCCACTGCTAAGACCAAACGCCACCACCGGCACCACGGGATCACGTGGCGAGGTATACTTGACACGTGGCTAACGTGGCACGCTGAGTTCCGCTTTCTCTGAAC
>DYLS01000170.1 GCA_020721965.1 Blastopirellula marina
CGGCCAGGCCTTTGACGGCGGTTTGCAACTCGCGGGCGACATCCGGCGGAGAGACATGGTACAGTTCGGCAAGGTCGGGTGAAACGTGAATCCGGCACACCGACTTGTCGATCCGCCAGCTCTTGCGAACGTCCACCAGGCCGGGCGGTGAAAAGGAAGAGCGAGTCCGGACCACCGCCAGCTAACGCTGGTGGCTCGGGTTGTAAATTCAACGTTAGCAAAGGATGGTACGCATCGAGTCCCCTGCGCGACTGGGGGGAATTCGCTGTCGCCGCGAGTTATACTAGACGAACCTCTGCACAATTCGCCCCAGCTTCAGTATACACGTAGCGCTGTTTGCGCCAACCGTGAGGAGTGCCGCGAGGAAGAGATAGAACAGGGAATCAGGTACAAATAGAGAATCAGTTAATAGTACAGAGTTTGGTAACAGTCATGGCAGGGAAGAATGGCGAAACGCAGCGGACGGATGCACGATTCGCACGCCGTCTAGGAGTTTTTGGGGCTGGACCTGGGGAAGGACGTCCCGCCGGACGCCACGACGATCCTCCGTTTCCGGCACCGGATCGAGCAGCACCACTTGGGCGAGCAGTTGCTGGAGACGGTGAACCGGCACTTGGCGGCCCAGGGCATCCAGATTCACCGGGGGACGATCGTGGATGCCACTTAAATCCACGCCCCGACCACGACGAAAAAAGAGCAGGGGAAGCGTGACCCAGAGATGGGGAGCACGAAGAAGGGCAACCAATGGCATTTTGGGGCCAAGGTGCACGTGGGCGTGGACAGCCAGACCAAGGTCATCCACTCGGTGAGCGTGACGTCGGCCAGCGTGCACGACAGCCAGCAGACCAAGGAGCTGCTGCACGGAGGAGAGAAGCGGGTCTATGAGGACAAGGCCTACGTGGGGCAGAAGGAGGCCATCCGGGAGAAGGCCCCACAGGCGCGGGACTTTACGGAGCGACGGGCGAGTCGGGGGCGCAGGGGGAGCGGGAGAAGAATCGCCGGAAGTCGCGGATTCGCTCGCGGGTAGAACATGTGTTTGGGGTCATGAAGCACATCTTTGGATGGCGGAAGGTGCGCTTTCGGGGGATCGAGAAGAACTGGCAATATGCCCTGGGGGTGGCCGCGGCGGTGAATATCTATTTGCACCGGCGGACGCTCCTCCGCGCATTGGCCCCTTCGATCGCAAGCGAATATGGAGTGACATAGAGATGCTGCGCGCCCATAGTGCGATGGGCGTATAAAACACATAAGATAGAGAACATAGAATCGCTTGCACCTGCTATATAGTCCGATACTCCTCTTGATAGACCCGCGACAGGCACGAAAAAGCCAAAGACTTGTTGAAAAACGAGGATTGTGCAGAGGTTCCGTAAGTGTATTGTCGCTTATGTCGGAAGCGCATTCATTTTACAGAAACGGCACAAGTTACCGATTATAATAGGTTCATGTCAAACAATTCTCGAATGTTGGAGGGATAGCAAATGAGCTTGAAAAAACTTTCAGGGGAGGTCGTGATTTGTTGTTTTGTTCTTTTTTGTATTAATGCAGCCCAATTATTAGCTGCCCCCCTTGTTAATAACGTAACGGGCGTTATAAATTATGGTGGGCAGGTTGAGATCGATGGGGCTAACTTTGGGCCTGCGCCAAATGTATATTTCTATACGGACTTTGAGCAAGGAGTTGCGGGGGGCATTGTGAAGTCTGGGCCAGGTAGTGCCGAGTTGGGTGAAAGTTCATCAGTCAATTCTACATCATGTATATATTCTGATTCTTATAGCGTGAGCGGTTCTCTTTCTTTTCAGACAAATATGTTATCCTCTGGGCGGGGCCATGTAGCAGTAAATCTTCCCGCAAATGTTCGGGATGTTTTTATTTCCTGGTATTTGTATATGCCTGCCGGAGATAATTATCCGGGCGAGGGAGGGGCCGAGAGTATTAATTGAAAGCAAATGTGGATATTAGGTTCGGATACAGGGACAGATGATTTGGTTGTACCGACATTACTTGGGTATGCCAATGGGACTGGTTTAAACTGGTTGATTAACGGAAATGACCCAGATCCTGGTTATTCAAACTATACAAATACAAATTTTAAAAAAGTGCAGTGGAGTAGGTTTGCCGTCTGGCTTAAAGGTGGGTATTCTAATGATGGTCAACTCCAATTCTGGACAACTGATTCCACCCATGGAACTGTTCGAGGGGAAAACGATAATGGTGTAAATACATTAAAAAAAGGTGGTTCATTCAAACAGGTAATGTTTAATGCTTATGGCCGGACTGCTAATAACTCACATCCAACATTTGATGACCCTTATATAGCAATAGGTCCCAATGCAAGAGCAAGGGTTGAGATTGGTAATAGTAGCACTTATGACAGTTGCACAAAATTTGCGGTTGGTATCCCGACTAACTGGGGAGGGAGTAAAATTGCGGCCACTCTTTGGACAGGTGCTTTCCAAACAGGTCAAGCGGCTTACCTATATGTAATCGATGCTGACGGCAATGTCAGCAACAGCGGCCGGGGCTTTAGAATCACGATTGGCGGTAACGACAACAACGCTCCATCCGACCAGCCACCTGTAGTGTTTCACGGCAAGTGAGACATTCGGGAAGTTAGGTGACGAACTCCTCCGTCCGGGATAAGATGCTGCACAGGAGGAGGAACGCGATGAGTGGGAAGAAGGGGAAGCGGTGGAGTGCGTCGGAGAAGCTGCGGATCGTGTTGGCGGGTTTGGACGGCACGATCGAGACCAGCGAGTTGTGCCGTCGGGAGGGGATCAACCCGGCGCAGTACTACGGCTGGAAGAAGCGGCTGGTAGCCGCGGCGGGCGGCGGCGTCCCTACGAGCTGTGGAAGGGCTCTGCGGGCCGCCGCCCCACGTCGAAGACGGGAGAAGAACCTGAAAGTGCGGCAGCCCACCCTGCCCCTGGAAACGGGTGGAGTCGTTGCTTAATCGGACGCCGAATGTGTCTCATTTCGGTTGAAATAATTCAACCAGCGTAAGCTGGTGGTGGAAAGGATCAGCGAGCCGCCAGCGCAAGCTGGTGGTGATGTGCTGAGCGATATTTTTGAACACATCACGTATTGGTGGTTTCTCCACCTCGGGCTTACGCGCGAGGCTCGCGCGCTGACCCGGAGGCTTCGGGGGCAATACCCGCGGCAGCCCGGCAGAGGGTGGCTTGCGTGCTGGGCGTTTGGGAGACATACTAACTTTTTGGCGTAAGCGGGAGCGAATTTCCTCGCTGTTGGACGGATGGGCTGTTGGCGACCGAGATTGCCGCAGTCAGCAGGCCCCCTGCCGCCGATCCTGTTCGATGGCCGGGTCGCCGCGCCGGAGTGGCGGAATGGCAGACGCGCTGGACTCAAAATCCAGTCCCCTTCGGGGGGTGTGGGTTCAACTCCCACCTCCGGTACTTGGCTCCCTTTCGCTGCATGGCCTTGCAGCCCATCTCTTTGCGATCCGGTCCTGGCTTGCTCGTCGTTGCGCCGCATCGCGGCCATAGCAACGCGGGGGTGAGGAGATCGCCATCATTCGCTTCTGAGGGCGTCGATCAGGGAGCGGCCGGTCCATTGGCGGCTGGCCAGGGCCGCCGAAGTCAGCCCGATGGCCAACGAGGCCGGCAGGACCAAGAGCAGCGTCGTGAAAGGGGGCGTGGCCGGGGCTTGCCACCATTGCGGCAGGACGGCTGCCGCTGCCGCCACGACCCCGATCGTCAATCCACCGCCCAGCACGAGCAAGTTCTCGAGCAAGATGAGACCGCGAATTCGGGCATCGCGAAAGCCGACCGCCCGAAGTAGGGCTAGCTCCGCTCGCCGCTCGGCCAGTCCGCGAATCTGCGCGGCCGCCAGGCCAAAGGTCCCCAACAAAAGCCCCAAGGCCCCCAGGGATTGGAAGGTGGAAAGATACGTATTCTGAACGGTCAGCAGCGCGGCCTGCCGCTGCGTCGTCAAGGTCATCGTCATGCCGTAATCCAGACACTGCCGTTCCAGCAACCGTTGCAATTGCCGGGCCTCTTGCCGCCAATCCGCGGGGGCCTTGGCCGGGGCAGGCGAACCAGCGTCCCCGCCCGCCTGGTCCTTCGGGGCAATCAGAAAATAGCGGTAGCCGGTCGTGTCGGGAAACAGCCTCACGAAGTCTTCTTCCGCAATCAACACGCTCCCCTGAAAGAAGCTGTTTTGCAAGGTGGCGACGATTTTCAGCCGCACGGGCCGTCCGCGGCCGTCATGGATTTCGAATTCCGCACCCACCCCGGAAAGATTCAGGGAATACTTGACCATGGCGTCGTCCAAGATGGCGGGGATGGGGGCCTCGGCGGACGCGGTGAGGTCTTCATGCGATTCCAATAGCTCCCAAGGATGGACGTATGACTCATCCACGGAACCGCTGGGCAAATGGCCGGCAAACGTGAATCCGCCGCGCTGGCGGAATGCCCTGGGGATTCCCAGGATACGGGGTTGACTGGGGCGATAAAGATTCAGGCAATCGGCTTGCTCGCCGTGCTGAAGGCGGAGGGAAAAAACGTGGAAGGCGTCGAGTCGGCGAGCGTCTTCCGCGGAAAAGCCGAGCGTCTGCCGACCGGCCTGCGTGTTGAGATCGACGAAGATAGACGCATCCGTCTCGCCCAGCAACCAGAACCCGCCGTTGCCGCTGGAGGGGTTGGGGACGGATTGAGAAGGATCCATGCGGAAAGCCGCGATGGAGAAAATGAGAAAGCAGGCGCTGGCCATCATGCCCAGGCTGAGCGTGCTGCGGGTGGGGTTGCGCGCCGCATTGCGAATGGCCAATCCCGCCAGCCGGCGAACCGGACGGCTCCGCCCCGCGACGGCGTGCATCCACGACAAAAGGGCCAGCAGGGCGCCCGCCAGCACCAACAGGCCCACCAGGAAAAAGGCGATGATCCGCTGCATGGCGTCGTCCGGCCAGCCGCGTATCGCTGCAATCAGGGCAAGCAGCAGGCAGACGCCGGAGGCCAGGGCATCCAACCTTGGTCGGCTCCACGGGCCGAGCACCGGGAGTTTCCCTGCCGGAGGGCTGCCCGCCAGCAGGTCTCGCGTCGGCCATCGCACCAGCCGCCACACGGACCACGCCGTAACGACCAGGGCAGTTGCAAAGCCGGTGCCTCCGCCCAGCCAAAGGGATTGGCTCTCCACGTGCCACCGCAGGAAGGGCACGGAAACGGCGGGGAGCCAGACGGTGTTGAGACCGGCCACGAACGCCGCGGCATAGCCCAAGCCCAGCGGTATCCCAAGAACCACGCCCAGCGTGCTGACCAGGCAGGCCTGGGCCAGCAAGAACTGGAGCAAGCGGCGGGGCGACCAACCCACTGCCGAGAGCACGCCCAACTGCCGCGTCTGCTTTTCGATTCCCAGGCGGAACAAGAGTGAGGTCAAAAGCACGCCCGCCACGATCACGAACATATTAAAACCCAGGAAGAGCGCGGCGAACGAGGTGGTCCCCGAGGACGCGGCCAAACCCTGGCGTTTGACGGGCAAAAGGGTTGCGCCGGCATCGCTGAGCGAAAACCGCAAGCGGGATCGCAGTGCATCGAGCGTTACGGCCGGCGGCAATACCACGCGGAGCGATGTCGCGTCGCCCCAGCGATTGGCCCAGTCACGCGCGGCGATTTTCGGCGAAAGGTAGGCCTTCGGCACCCCGCGGTGTCGTTCCCAATACTCCTCGTCGGCGGGCGTCACTTTGCCGGCGTCGAAGGGAAAGGGCGGGTCCCAATCGGCAATCGAGCGGCGATCGGTCAGTCCGGCCACCTCCGGCATCAGACCGGGATCGTCTGCCGCTCCCTCCAGGGCCACAATTCCGCTGACGCGAAATTCGCGGGTGGATCGCTGGACCTCGCCGCCCAACTGCTCCGGACGAAACCAGGTGACTTCCACGCGATCACCGACGGCAGCGTGCAATTGCTCGGCCGCCCAGGCGTTGAGGACGATTTCATCTTCGCTCGGCGTGGGGACGGCGGCCCCGGCGGGGGAAAGGAACGGCCCCAGCGGTGCCTTAGGCTCCAACTCCAGGGCGGCTGCCGTGGCATAGTGGATTTCACGCGAACCGGCACGGATACGCTCCAACAAGTAGAAGAAGACCGGCTCCACGGTCGCCGTTTTCAACCGCGACACGATCTGGCGGTGCAAATACGGGGCCAGCAGCATCCGCCGGCTGGTGATGTGCAGGTATCCCCGGGGCGATGCCTCGCACTGCAAATCCAGGTCGTCGGGAGAAAAAGCGGGGCTGGCAAGCAGCTCGCGTTCGGCGGCGACATCGCTGACATCATCGGCGCGCTTGCCCGAAATCAGCCACAGATTGGCCCGGCCGGGCTTGCCCAGCCGCTCCGCCAGCCACTGCAAATCGACAAAGGCGTTCCGCGGGGCCTGCTGGGAGGGTTCCAGCGCGAAGCGTCCCGCCCCGGCGTCGGAAATGATCCCCTTGAGCGTGACGACGGCCGAGTCGATGTTGTCGGCCTTACGCCCGAACACGCTCTCTCCCGGGATCATCCCCGACCGCGGGAGGCGGAGGATGAGCCGGTCGCCGGGGCTGGCCCCGAGCAGCTCCGCGGTTTGCCGATTGAGGATGATCTCACGAGGTCCCGGGGGATCGGGCGGCGGATTGCCTACGGCCGCCCAGAAGCGAGCGTCGCAGCCCAGGACCTGCACGTGTCCGGCCGCAGCGCCGTCCCGGCCTTGAACCTGCATGGCCGCGTGCAGGCGAATCACGGGGATGACGGCCTGGAATTCCTGAGGGAAGCGGGGCGAGGCGGACCATTTCTCGGCGGAGGCATTGGTGAACCAATACGGCCCGCTCACGGCCGCCTCCACGCGTCCCAGACGATCCAGCGTCAATTGCCGCAAGCTGAACCGCATGGAGTCGCCCACCACCAAGGCCCCCGTCAAGACGGCAGCCGTGACGCCGGCTCCCCATGCCGCCGTTAGGTGCACGCTCCAAAAGTAGCGAACGGTGCTGCCTACAAATCGGCCAAGGTTCATATCGGACGGGCCTTTATTGGTGTCTGTACGGGACTCTTGCAAAGTGCTCGATTCCCCTCTGAGAGAGGGCGACAAACTGGATCGCTGGGCAATTTAGGAAAACAAGGAGAGCGGTTTTCATGGGAAACAGCCTTCGCCCTACCATCTCCCGAGGGAAAGGGGGAGCTTGTGAACCCAAGTTGCAAAAGTCCAGATCTAAACAACCCTTGTTGTTTCACAAATCTTTTCCG
>DYLS01000357.1 GCA_020721965.1 Blastopirellula marina
ATAAGCCACATCCCGCCCCTGACCGAGCGCAGGATGGCGGGATGTGGAATAGGCAAAATGGCTTATGATATTTCTCGCGTCACACTTTGACCCCTTCGACTGCGCTCAGGACAAGCTTGAGCCTGGTTCCCCTCCCCAGCGCCGACTCCACCTCCAGCCGCGCGCCGATCAACTCGGCGCGTTCGCGGATTCCCAGCAGGCCGAAGTGACCTTTCGCGGCAAAGTCGGTGGGGCTCTTTGGCATGTCGAAGCCGATGCCGTTGTCGTTCACTTCAAGTTCGATGCCCTTCGCTTCAAACGAGATGCACAGGTCGGCGCGGCTGGCTTGCGAATGACGCACGACATTGTTCAAGGCTTCCTGCGCCATGCGATACAGCGCCAGTTCCACCTCGCGCGAAAGACGTTGCTCCTCGCCCAATTTATTAAATTCGATTTGGATGCCGCTGTTCTGACTGGTCTCGCGCGCCAGCATTTCCAGCGCGGTGACCAGGCCGAGGTCCTCCAGATAGATGGGACGCAGGGCGCGCGTCATGCGGCGCAGGTTCTCGATGGTCTGCTCGGCCAGCGATTCCAACTCGGCCAGCGTTTTGCGCGAGGTCTGGTCTCTCAGCGATTTCTGCGCCAGTTGTACGCGCTGCTTCAAAGCGATGACGGATTGAATGGTGTCGTCGTGCAATTCCCGCGCCAGTCTGGCGCGTTCCTCTTCTTGCGCTGAAGTGATCGCGCCGATGTAGTCGCGCAATCCCTCCTGCGCGGCTTGGACTTTACGGGACATCTCGGCCAATTCCAGCTGCAGATGCTGCACTTCGGAAATACCGCCGACCGGCTCCTTGATGGCCTCGAAATCCCCCCAGGTCAGCGCGGCGGCTTTGGCCTCGAGTTCTTGCAACGGTTGGACGATCTGTTTGGCGGCAAACCACAACGCGGCCACCGCGAACAACAACGGCGGGATCAACACCAGCGGCGCGACCAGCGTCAGATCCAGCGCGGGGTCGGTGGCAATCTTGTAATCCTCCTCGGACAAATGCAGACGCATTTCCCTTTGATGGGCAAAGACGCTCCCAACAGCAATGACCATCGAAAGCAGGGTCAGCGGCAGGATGATCGTTGCGATCATTCGCAGGGTCAGACTGC
>DYLS01000358.1 GCA_020721965.1 Blastopirellula marina
TTTTTCAGCGGGATCAAGATTTGGAATCAATTGTGAATGATTTAGAAAAAAACAATATAAAAATAGGCTAACAAGGCTTTTGCAGCGGAGCGCAAAAAGTATGCGCCCGCTGAAAAGCGGCGTTAGCCAGCATGAGATGAGGTGATCCGATGGAGAAGAGCCAAGCCGTTACCAATCAGCGTGGCTGGCGACGGCGAGCACTGTTCGCGTTCGTAGGCATCATCGGGCTCTTGGTCGCGTGGCATTTCTACCTGTCCGTCGGCCTCAGCAGTCGTGTCCGGTCTCTTCAATCGGCCAGCAGCGAAGCGGACCAGCAACTATCGATCTCAGTGAACCCGCTGACCAACCTCGTTTCGATGACGATCACCATGCCCCCAGACCTTGGTGAAGACAACCCGTTCGCCGCTCTCGGTGCGGCTCTGGGTGAGGCGATGGTCCAGGCGATCGGGCCGGGCCTCATCGAGCGGGAGTTGAACACGCGCGCGCGGGAGCAGTACGATCTTTACGCAGTGCTCATTCCTTATCGTGTCCGTGTCTCGACTGAGCCCGCCAGCGCAGAGGCTGTCGCAAGGATGCGGCAGGAGCGAGACAAGCGCAGGGCGGATGAGGCTCGGGCAAAGGCGGAGGCCGAGGCCGAGCGGCTGCGCTCAATCCGAGCGTACGTCGCTTCGAATCTGGCACTGGAGCGTGTGCGGATCGCTCCCGGTGAGCGCTTCGGACGAACCGTGGACGGTGTATTCGGGACCATCGTTAACAACGGCGCCGAGTCGCTTCGCAAAGTGACTGTACGGATCTATTTCCTCGACAATGCAGGTCACCGGATTGGAGAGAAGGACTTCTCCCCTGTGCTCGTAACTGAGTTCTCAGTTGGCGACAATACGCCGCTTCGCCCCGGGTATCGGAAAGACTTTGGTTACAACGTTGAGGACGATGCTCCGTCAGGTTGGGCCAAGAAGGTCGAGGCCGAGATAGTCGATATCGAGTTCATGGAGAAATGAGGTTCCCATCGGGTGGCATGCTGGCTAACAAGCCGATGAAGCTGACGGTCGCCTTCGGCGCCCGCAGCTTATCGGCCAACCGTTAGCCTGCATAGATCAGAAGTGTATAAAGAAAACTTTTGCATCATTGAGCGTG
>DYLS01000359.1 GCA_020721965.1 Blastopirellula marina
CACCGAACACTGATCACTGACAACTGATTACTGATGACTGTCCACTTCCATATCCGCGACCTCCCCATCCACGGCGACGCGCTCCTCGCACCGATGGACGGCTACTCTGATTGGCCGTTCCGTTCCATCTGCCGCGGCTTGGGATCGGCGATGAGTTACACCGAGTTCGTGGATGTGCAGAAGATTCTCAGCCGCTCGAAACGTCCACTCAAGAAATTTTATTTTGAAGAGGCCGAGCGTCCCGTCGCGTTTCAACTCTACGGCGACGATCCTGATGAAATTTTGGAAGCCGCGCTCAAAGTGCAGGAGTTGCGTCCCGACATCATTGACATCAACATGGGCTGTCCCGCCAGGACGGTGGCGCGGCGTGGCGCGGGCGTGGGGATGATGAAGACTCCGCTCAAGATCGCCAAAACCTTTCGGAAATTGACTGCCGCGTTGGACATCCCCGTCACGGGCAAGATGCGCCTCGGCTGGGACGATTGCCGCTCGTACAAACTGATCGCCCGCATCGTGGAGGAGAACGGCGGCGCGCTGATCGCCGTCCACGCGCGGACGAAGGAGCAGAGATACGCGGGTCAGGCGGACTGGGACGCGATTGCCGAGGTCAAATCGCTGGTGAAGATTCCCGTCATCGGCAACGGCGACGTGCGGACGGTGGCGGATATCGCCCGTATGAAGCGTTACACCCATTGCGATGCGGTCATGATCGGGCGCGGCGCCATCGTCAACCCGTGGATCTTCGCGGGGCTGGACCGCGACCAGGTGCCGCCTGATGAAGTCCAGCGCGTCGTCCACGAGCACCTGGCGCGTAACATCCAATTCTACGGCGATGCGGACGGGCGGCGGCTCTTTCGCAAGCACGCCATCCAATATTTGATGATGCAAAGCCTCTCGCGCGAAACGCGCAAACAAATCCTGCGCGAGCGTCCCGCCGAGGAGTTCGTGGGGCTGGTCAGCGCCATCTACGCGGCGGAGAAGGGGATGGCCGTCCGTTGAGGCGGTGGCAGGAGAATGTAAAAGGGAGGATGGACTTTTTGGACAGAATCCCGCTCAAAGTCCCGCGCGAAGCGGGATTTTTTCATCCCAAAAACGGGGGCGTGATATTTGTCATGTGGATTTATGACAATTGA
>DYLS01000360.1 GCA_020721965.1 Blastopirellula marina
GGGATACAAGAATGATGTACAGGATATAATTCCATACAGAAACAATTCCCAGGGGTTCGATTCCCAGGGACTCGATTCCCAGAGGCTCGATTCCCAGGAGCTTGATTCCCAGAGGCTCGATGCGCTAGAGAGGGAGGGTCTAAAGACGTTGGAGGAATACCAGACCATCTCATCCCAGCTGCCCAGATACCTGCCTGATACTGCGGCACAGAGCAAACCCCCGCGCGCTGCGGACATCGACGGGCTGCTGAGAGCCCTGGTTCCAGCCGCGGCGCTGGCAGGCGGAGGGCTGCTGGCCGCCGGAGCACTCAAAGACGCCGTCAAAAGCGTCAAAAGCTATTCTGACAAAGGCATCAAGACGGGCCTGCAGGCGTCCGGGCTGCCGCGCAGCTATCCTGTGAAAACTGTGGAAGGTCTGGAGAACGCCTATTTCATCACACCCGACGCCGCGTGGCTGGACCCCAACATCTCGTCCGATCCCAGATTCAAAAAAAAGGTGGACAAATACGGCGGGGCTCTTGTCGTCGGCGAGAAATTCAAGAAAGTGCCTGTGCTGCTGCATGAGATGGGGCACGCTGCCGTAGACAGAGAGGGCGGACTCCCCAGATTCAACCAAAGATGGCTCCGTCCGACAGGAGAGGCCGTCTCCGCGGTGGCGCTGCTGGTGGCTACACTCATGAACAAGCTCACGCCCGCGGCCCGGGCGGCGCTTCTCGGCGTTTCCGCGGCCGGCGTAATTCCTACGCTGATAAGCGAGCACCAGGCCACGGCCCGTGCGAGACAATATATGAAAAAGCTCAAACTGCCGGCCAAAGATGTAGAAAATAATTCAAGGCTGCTAAACCGGGCACTGTCCACTTATTATGTGGGGGGTCTGGCCGGGCCGGTGGCGGCCGCCGCGCTTCTAGCCTATATGCAAGCGAGGGACAATATCACGTGAGCTGGCTGTTGGACAAATCAGGGGCGGTATACGACAGATGGAAGACGCTGCCGCTTCCGCTGCGGGTAGCCACGGCGGCAGCCGCGGCCGGCATGGCCGCGACCACACTGTCAGGGCTGGTTGTGGGGACGTTGTATGCCATAAACCCAGAGTACACCAGGCGGAAGGCCGCGGACATCGCACATTCCGG
>DYLS01000361.1 GCA_020721965.1 Blastopirellula marina
CCATCCTGCGTCCCACGATGTCGCCGGGACTCTGGTATCAGATGTGCCTGGATATGGAGACGGAGGTGATGACGCCCCAGGGGTGGGCCAAATGCAGCCAGGTGAATGTGGGCGATAGCGTTGGGGCATTCGATCTGGCCACGGGCGAGATCGTCTTCTGCCCTGCGCTGGACAAGGTGCATCGGCCTTTGGCCCCCGGTGAAACCATGTATGGCGTGAGCGCGCCGCATCTGGACATCCGGGTAACAGATCGGCACACGATGGTTTATCGCGGTCGCGGCGAAACCTGTCGGCACTGGCGGAAGCGAGACGCCCGGGCGTTGGCCGCGTTGCGGGACTCCTTTCTGGTCCCGGTGGCCGGCAACACCGACGGCCCATCGGTGCCCCTCAGCGATGACGAACTTCGGTTTCTCGGGTGGGTGCTTACCGATGGCTATCGCGATCCCTCGAACAACGCTGTGGTCATCTCACAGTCCGCTGCCGGTCCCTACCTGGAGCAAATCCACTCCATGCTGAAAGGCTGCGGCATCGGCTATCGAGTGTACCGTCGCGAGCGAAAGGGCAAGCTGTCGCAATACCCTCCCGCCGTGCAGTTTCAGATCCCTTACGGCGAGCCGCGCGGTGCGAACCGGGGGCTACGAGGCTGGAAGCATCTGGCGGACTACCTGAATCGTCCGCTTCTTGAATCCCTCTTGCCGATCTCGCGGAGGCAACTGCAAGTACTGCTCGAAGCGATGAACCTGGGCGACGGCGCGAAACGGAAGTCCGTGTCGTGGCGTCCACGGACGATGGACATCTGCCTGGGGGAACACCAATTCCTCGCCGAACAGCTTCAGGTGCTTTGCGTCCTGCGTGGATTCCGCTGCAATATCTCCATCTTGCGGCAGCGGTCGCCCTGGCATTCCGGCGACCCGAAGCCCCTGTACGTTCTCCGTGTTCGTGAACAACAGGTTGCCACGATCGGCGGCTCAGTGCAGCGACGTAATCCCTTAGTCAAGAAGCGGTCGCGTTTCGGCCCGGTACCGTTCGATCCGTCCGAAATGGTCTGGTGCTTGACCACCGAGTATGGGACGCTGGTCACTCGCCGCCGCGGCAAGGTCTGCATCGTCGGGAACTGCGGTCG
>DYLS01000362.1 GCA_020721965.1 Blastopirellula marina
GATATCCCTGTTGGAAACGGTTCCCTGCTGGTGAACTTCGACTCGACCTATCAACTGCGCGACCTGTACTGGCCTCACGTTGGGCTGGAAAATCATACAGCGGGTCATCCCTTCCGCTTCGGCGTTTGGGTGGATGGGCAGTTCGGTTGGACGCACGACGATGAATGGAAGCGGCGGCTGGAATACGAACCCGCCACGCTGGTGACGCGCGTCGTACTGGAAAACGCGCGGCTCGGAATCCACTTGCAGGTCAATGACGCAGTGGACTTCCACGAAAACCTGTACCTGCGTCAAATCGCCGTCTTCAACGACCGTGACCAGGAGCGCGAAGTCCGCTTGTTCTTCAGCCATGATTTTCATATCAATGGCACGGAGGTCGGCGACTCGGCGTATTACGAGCCAGAACGCAAGGCGTTGTTTCATTACAAAGGCAAACGCTGGTTTCTGATCAATGCCGCGAAGAAGGAAGGCGCCGACCTGCATCTCGGTCTCGACCAGTGGGCGGTGGGCGTCAAGGAACTCGGCGGGAAGGAAGGCACCTGGCGCGACGCCGAGGATGGTTTCCTTTCAGGCAACGCGGTCGCCCAGGGCAGCGTGGACACGACGGGCGCGCTGCACCTGCTCGTTCCCGCGCGCGGAGGGGCGCCTGGCTGGTACTGGATTGCTGTCGGCGAAGATTTCGATTCGGTCATCCGCATCAACCGCGCCGTGCGTGAACGTACCCCCGCTTCGTTTCTGGAACGCACGCGCCACTATTGGAAACTATGGGCGGCGAAAGAACCCGACGACGCGCTCGGTCTTTCGCCCGAACTTTGCGCGCTCTACCGCCGCAGCCTGCTCACCATTCGCACGCAGATTGACAACGGCGGCGCGATCATCGCCGCCAACGATTTCGACATCACATCCTTTGCCCGCGATACCTACTCGTATATGTGGCCGCGCGATGGCGCGCTGGTTGCCGCAGGGTTGATCGAAGCGGGCTACTCCGAAGTCACGCGCCGCTTCTTCGAGTTTTGTCATCGCGTGGTCACGCCCGAAGGTTACTTCCTGCACAAGTACACGCCCGACGGCGCGCTGGCATCGTCATGGCACGCCTGGTACGCGGACGGTCAGAAACAACTCC
>DYLS01000363.1 GCA_020721965.1 Blastopirellula marina
GCCACCGGCACGATCAACTCCACCGTCAGGTTCACGTTGTCGCCCGGCATGACCATTTCCACGCCTTCGGGAAGCGTGATGTTGCCCGTCACGTCCATCGTGCGAATGTAGAACTGCGGGCGATACCCGCTGAAGAATGCTTTGTGGCGCCCCCCCTCTTCCTTCTTCAACACGTACACTTCCGCCAGGAATTTCTTGTGCGGGGTGATGCTCCCGGGCTTGGCCAACACCTGGCCGCGCTCCACGTCCGTGCGTTCGATGCCGCGCAGCAGCAGCCCCAGATTGTCGCCAGCTATGCCCTCGTCCAGCGATTTGTGGAACATTTCCACGCCCGTGCAGACCGTCGAGCGCGTCTCGCGCAGGCCGACAATCTCGATCGGATCGCCCACTTTCACTTTCCCGCGATCGACGCGTCCGGTCACCACAGTGCCGCGACCTTTGATCGAGAACACGTCTTCCACCGCCATCATGAACGGCTTGTCCGTCTCGCGCTTCGGCTCGGGGATGTATTCGTCCACCACCCGCAGCAGTTCTCTGATGCTGGCATATTCCGGCGCATTCGGGTCGGTCGAGACGCTGTCCAGCGCGGCCTTGGCGCTGCCGCGCACGATCGGGGTCGTGTCGCCAGGGAAGCCGTATGAGTTCAGCAGTTCGCGCAGTTCCAACTCCACCAGTTCCAGCAATTCGGGGTCGTCCATCATGTCGGTCTTGTTCAGGTACACCACGATGCTCGGCACTTCCACCTGGCGCGCCAGCAGCACGTGTTCACGCGTCTGCGGCATCGGACCGTCGGGCGCGGCCACCACCAGGATGGCCCCGTCCACCTGCGCCGCGCCGGTAATCATGTTCTTGATGTAGTCGCGGTGTCCGGGCATGTCCACGTGGGCATAGTGCCGCTTGTCGGTCTCGTACTCCACGTGCGCAATGTTGATCGTGATGCCGCGCGCTTTTTCTTCCGGCGCGTTGTCAATCTGGTCGTAGGCTTTGAATTCCGCCTTGCCCAGCATCTGGCTCACTTTTGTGATCGCCGCCGTCAGGGTCGTTTTTCCGTGGTCGATGTGTCCCATCGTCCCCACGTTCAGATGCGGTTTCGTCCGCTCAAATTTCTGCTTCGCCATG
>DYLS01000364.1 GCA_020721965.1 Blastopirellula marina
CCTGCACGAGCGTCCCCTATCATGCCGAGAAGTTCCTGCACCGTGCTAAGCATAGTTTACATGTCCCCCTTTTTCCCCGCGCTGCCGTCGCCACGTGATCTTGCCTCCGACAAAGAACGCGAGAGGAACAAACGCGACCGCAGACCCGACATCCCACGCATCGAGCTTGTAGATATCCCAGAGACCAGATCGCTCACCGCTGTTGAATTCGGCACGGCCGACCTGCTGCCGCTCTGCAAACATGTCGGCAACAGTGCGATTCTCGGAGGCCATTGCCATTTGTGCCGAACGGCTTCCAAGGGCAGGCCAGATATCATCCATCCACAGGAAGCAGAGAATCGTTAGCCCGATGGCGACAAGTCTGGCCGGAAGGGTTTTTGCGAGGCGATAGCTGAGCACGAACCCAGCGCATCCGTAGCAAAACGGCTCCATGAACCTGTCGGCGATACCGAAGAGAAGCATCTGTAAAGGAAAGTTGTCCATCAGATTTCTCCGTAGGTGTTTCGCACACGTTTGGATTTCTTGAAGTAGAACCACCAGATCAAGAAGTAGACAACTTCCCGAAAGACTGCTCTGACCGCCGCACCGATTACTGACGTGGCAACTTGTGATGGCATGTCCCCCATGATCACGACAGTGATGAACTCAATCCCGATGGCCCCGAACAATCGGATAAGAAGAAACCTCTTGGCGATTTCGCGACCGCTCGCGTTCCCACCCCAAATCATGCAGCCTGCAATGAACCCGTAGATTAGCAACGCAACCGATCCGATGTTTTCCCACAAGATGGCAGTCTTGAGATTCGGAAACTGGGCGAATGCGGGCTGGGCTTGTTCCCAGTTCGTCGTGATTTGGCCGAGAGCGAACAAAGGGCCGAGTATCGTGATTCCCACACAGAAGAACACGAGCCAACCGCCGACGCCCTTCGGGCCGGTTGTGGCGGCAGGAGTCGTGGGCACGTTCAGTTGTGGTGTTTGCTCGTCAATGGGCGGTGGAGGCGGCGCCGGGGGAGCTTGCTGCACCACTTTGCACGACATGATGGTATTCAAGGGTGCCCAATCCGGCATGCCTTCTTTCCACGCAAGGGTGACTGGCGTCACAGTACCCTTCGATATCA